>SFBI01000199.1 GCA_007095845.1 Microcystis aeruginosa Ma_MB_S_20031200_S102 | reverse complement strand
ATGATTTTAGTGCATTAAAGAGGGCAAGAATGTATGCTCCTGTGGGGACAACCCTTGATGAAATTATTCGTACTTATTGTGTCGCCTAGTGTCTCGTTCTTATTTGAAATAACTATAAGAATTTTTGCAGGAGAAGGGATTCTAGGAATTTTGGGGACTTTTTTCTTAAGTTCCTAAACTTCGGTTGTGTTGAGAAGCAGGAGAAAAATATACTAGGCTAGAAGTTATAAATTGTGAAGTTTTTCGGCTCTTCTGGTTTCTGTGTGGAAACAAGGTCTATACTGATAGTCTATTCTGCGGCTCGACTGAGCGTCGCCAAACGTCAAAATAGCCCTAAAAGTCTTGCCCAATAAGCATTTTACGACTCCAGAAGCAAGAATTATCATACAAAGTCGAGAAAGGCCGTTTTTCTTAATGTATAACTTCTAAGTACCATAAATTATTGAGGGTAAATTCAATGATATTGAATCCGAAATCCGAAAATCCGAACAAGAAAAATTTGGCATTTTTAACGGGGATGATTGTTTCCGTTTTGGCAATCTTAGTTCTTACCGTTGGTAATACTGCTTTTGCTCAACCTGTTTTTACAGACAAACTCGATTTAGGTTTAACGAGCTTTTATCCAGATGCGGCTTCTCAACAGAAGAAAGTTGATACATTAGAGAAGCTTAACTACAACATCTCTATTCCGCTTAATAATGCTCCCGATATAGATAAACTAGGTGATGGATCATTTCAGAGTGCCGACCTAGATTTTAGTACAACCCAGCCCACTGTTCCAGGTAGCAATATTCGTATTTCTTTCACCGGTCCTATTAGTGCAACTAACGGAGTTGCTGAAACTTCTAAACTTTATGCTGTTGTCGCAGGAAAGCCCAAATTAAACACTTGTCCCGTTGAAGTTCAGGAAACACAGATTGCATTCTTCAATCAGAAAGATGATGCAAATACAAAAGCTCAGGCTCTTTCCGACGAAGGATATCTGGTTTATGTTACTGCTAATACTGCTGTACAAAACAAAGCCAGAGAGAAAATTATAGAACTCAACTGTCAACCTAATGCTCAAGGAGTAATTGTTAATGGCAAAACACAGAAAGTTACTGTAGATTTTACAGATATTTTCAACTTACTACCGCAAAATTTACAACAGCCTGCAAAAAATTCACCTTTTGTTTATTCACCAAAAAGTGATTCCATTTATTTAGTCAATGCCAGAAAAGAATATGATTCCACTAACCCTACAAAATAAACTTCTATAAAACATCTCGTGTAGGAATGGGAATTCAATAAATCCTATTACTGTGAAGAAGATATCTGATGATAAAAATATCTTCTCCACAGTTTGCTTAATGCTTGACTATAAATTTAAGTGAGTTCTTTTCTTCTTCCATGAATTCTGAGCTAATCATGTTTTTAATGAGTGCTTTGCTTCTAATTATGACCCTTAAACTATATTATTTTCTTTGAGTAAAAAATGCAAGTTGTAGCCGTGCAAAGTATATACTGAATCTGGTTATTAAAAACTGATTATTTATTCCCCCTTTTGCCTCTTGCCTCTCCTGATAACTAGCCTGTACTCAAAGGATTTAGTATGAGTGCCTCTCCTCCATAAGTAGCCTATACTCATAGGGATTTAGTATTAAACTGTTTGCGTCCATAATGTAACATGATGAATATTTTTCACCCAATGTTCAAAAGAGCCATTTGATAAGACTAAGTTTACCCTTCTGAGTATGAATTTTATCTGCAATCACCCCTCGATCGAGCATTATTTAAAACAACAATTAATTAATATTTTTCCAGAAAATAACTATAAACTAACTCTCTATCGTTGTCCAAAAACTGATAGTATCCTCTATCGTTCACCTCTGTTTTATTATTTTACGCCCGCTCAATGTCAAGCAATATTTAACCGTTTAATCACCTTTTTTCCACAAATTCAGCTTAAGGAAGGATGGCTAGAATTATTGTTAGATCAGCAATTTTTGTCCTTTTGGTTACTGAAACTAAACGATTTAATCGATCAGTTTTTCTCCGATCAGCTTCCTTTCCATCCCAGAGGAGAATTCTTCTTTTTATTTCAATACACTCACGCTCGCTATTCTAGTTTGTTACAACTGCTCAATTGGGAAAAAATTAGACTAACCGAGCTAGAACTATTATCATGGCATCATCCCGCCGAAATAGCCTTAATCCTGCAAATTTTAACCGTTTGTGATTGTTGGGAACACCAAAAACTCTATCCCTTAACTGCAAATTTTTGCGAAGCGATGCTCAATTTTGAGCGTAACTGTCGCATTATTGGAGAATCGTCCCCAATTCAGCGATCGAGATTAGTCCTGATTAGCGTCAGTCAAAAACTACTTAACCGTCTTCTCCGTCAAAAATGGCAACTGCTGCCGATGACGGAACTATAAAAATATTAACTTTTGTGAATTTAGTGGACAAAACCATCAGCCTATGATAGATTTTAATTAGTGTGAGGAGCGAACCAGAATAGAGAGCCGAGACGAAACATGGACAGTCGCCGGCTCTCTTTCTGTTGTTCAGGAATTATCTTTTTCTTGGCGATATTTAATAAAAGTGGGCAAATCAACCCGAAAAGAGGAATATTTCGGGGAAGGAGAGATAATGGGTGCCGGCCAATCCCTGTCTTTCTTATTTAAGGATTCTACTGGCTCAATTGTCTCTAATTCCGCTACAAACTCATCCATGGCAGCGACTTCATCGTTTTCTTGATTTTCTGTCTGAGACCAAGGCTTGATCGCAGCTACCTTGGCGACAATGGCTAAATCCGGGGGAGAATTGCGATCGCTACCGTGTTGGAAATACTGGGCCAAGGCCGCTTTATACTGAAGGGTGTAGCGTTGCTGACGTTGAAGACGGGTGCGTAATTCCCGCAATTGCTGGTCATAGTTGCACAGTTTTTGGCTTTTTTCCTGATAACTTTCCTGAATTAAGGCACATTCTCGCTCTAAACGGGCTAATTGTTGGCGCGTGCGGGTCAATTCTGCGGTCAAATTAGCAATAATCATCGGTTGTCGCTGTTCTGCTTGACGATACTGTTCGATTTCCCCTAAAGCTCGCTGTAATTGTTGCTTTTCGTATTGCAGTTCCTCGTTTTGCTGCTGGATTAGGGTATCGCAACTTTGCAAGCGAAGATCTTGCTCGGCTAACTGCGATCGCAACTCCGCAAGAGCTTGCTCCCGTCGCCAGATCTCCGCTTGTAATTCTTGATTTTGTTGACGTAAATGAGAGGATAGAGCCGGCCAATCTGTCTCATCTTTTGATTGACTCTCATGCTCGACAATTTCAGCAGTAATGACAGTATCGGCATGGGTGAGATGATCGAGGTACAGGTCGGAATTATCGTTCATAAAAGCCAAGGGATGAGGAAACCTAGAAGTTCAGAGACGTTAAAAGCCTTCTATCGTTCCAAAAAAAAAGGAACCGCATTGTTAGAGACTGCCGCGCGGTTCCACTGCCGATCCTTGAGAGGAGAACACTATAAATAACTATAAGCTTATTAGGAATTTTTGTCAATACTTAATGAGAAATTTTATCATTAAGGTAAAGGGAAAGGGGGATCGACTAATACCAAACCCGTTTTTAATAGTATGATTAACTCCCAGTCCAACTTTAAAAACCCGCTCCCCACACCCCACAGCCTACGAAAAACTTTTTGCCGCAAACCCTAGATGTCTATTAATACAAGCGCCAGTTGAGCGGGTTAGCGGTTCGATGTGCTTCAATAATCCTATAGTTTTTATTTCTCTTGTCGTATCATGCCACGTCCCCCGAAGAAAACCCCTAGCACCCCTGAACCCCCCGAAGAGCCAATTAAATCCACTCCTCCCCTACAACCTCTACAAATTATTAAAAAGGGTTCTAGGGCTGCAGTACCCCCCAAACCCCCGGAAACCTCTCCAGAAATAATTGAGGAAAAACCGGCGGCGGAAACGGTAAAATCCGTCAGTAGTGAGATAAAATCTCCTCTCCGTCCCCGTTTCGATTCGGCTCCTCCATTCCGAAAACCGATTCCCAAAGCAGAAATTCCCGTCATCGAAAAAGCGACGGGAGCTAATGGCGAAGTATTTAATCTGACCGATTCTGTCCTCATTACCGAACCTTTCGGTACTCGTATTCCCGCTATTATCGATAGTTTTTATGCCGATGATCAAGGCGAAATCTGGGCGCGACTCAAACCCGTGGAAGTTAATCCCGATTGTCGCTGGGAACAGGCCTGTATTCGCTCTCAGGGTTTGGTAAAAGCTGAGTAAAACAGTTATCAGTTATCAGATTTGATTTGTAAGTATCTAAGCACAATTAATTACACATCTAAGCCACTACTCCGTCAGACTTCTGCTGTGATCAGTAAACAGTGAACTGAAAACTCAAATCCGATCCCTAATAGCTGTATCCCGTCTCCCCACTCCCAACTCCGGCACTCCCCACTCCCAATTCATAATAGTTCTGGTTCTTCGATTTGTGTTATGCAATGTCTGTCAACTGTCTTCGATCTAGAGCAAACTAATCAATTAAGTCTCTTGCCAGATAAGGATTTAGTCGATTTACGCCACCAGATCAAAACATACTAAGTCGGGTCTGCTGAAAAAGTTTTTCGTGGGGGTAGGGTGTGAGCTCAGCGTTCGACAAAAGCGTTCGACAAAAGCTCACGGCCGAAGCCTTTTGCCTATCTTCACTAGGAAATTTATTTTGCATGACTACTTATGTAAGTTAAACTTATCACACAGAACCTAAAAGAACCACTCATAATTCATCATTCATATTCATCGTTGCCCCTCAAAAAAACCACGGTTATAGAAGTCTTGGCGGAAAAGTCTCTACAACCGGGTTTTTCTAGGAATATTAGGAAAGGAGATTACCGCGACTACCGTTAGGAAGAATAGTTTCTTCGAGGGAAGCAGAAAGAAGATTATTTTCGGTTAAAATCGCCCCAATTAAGTTAGCTTGTTTGAGATTAGCTCGTTTAAGATTGCTTCCCACTAAATAACTCAAGAGTAATCCCGCTTGGTGTAGATTAGCACCGGAAAGGTTAGCGGAGGCTAAATTAGCGCCGAGCAGATTACAACCGGTTAAGTTAGCGTGGCGAAAATTGGCTTTATTAGCTTCAGTTTTGCTTAAATCGGCTCCAGTTAAGTTAGCTCCCTCAAAATCACTAGAATTGAGGTTAGCTCCCGTCAGATTAGCACCTTCCAAGTTAGCATAACGTAAATCTGCCCCTCGTAAATCTACCCCGCGCAAATCGGCATAGCTGAGGTCGGCGTATTGAAGATGGCAGTTTTCCAGATTAGCTTGATAGAGATAGGCTCGAATTAGGTTAGCCTCTTTTAAGTTAGCATGGCTAAGATTAGCAGAGCTAAGAATAGCACGAGTGAGAATAGCCCGTTTTAGGTTAGCTTTCGCTACCATAGCATGGGTTAAAGTGGCTGAGGTGAGATTAGCAGCTTCGAGATTTGCCTTGAACAGTTGAGCAAAAAGTAAGCTGCTGTGAATTAAACAGGCAGAACTTAAATCAGCCTTTTTCAGAACAGTATTACTCAAAATTGCGCCGCTTAGTTGACTTTGGTGCAAATTTGCCCCGGAAAGGTCGGCTTTAGTCAGGTTAGCATCGATAAGACAAGCTTTGCTTAAATTGACTTCTTCAAGGGCAGCAGCCTTGAAATTAGCGTTAATTAAACAAGCTTCGGCTAAATTGGCTCGTTTTAAGTAACTATGACTGAGGTTAATCTGGTTTAAACACTGTCTCTTTAAATTAACTCCGCTAAGTCTGACTTCCGCAAAGTTGCGTTCACCTCGATTATACAGTTCGATTAGACGTTCACGATTGGTTAAGGCATTGCTACTCATAAAATAACTAAATTGTTCTGGAAGCTGATTTCCAGAGAATGGGTTGGGGAAAACTACTGATGATGAAGTGGATTTCTAGGATTAGTACAAGGAGCAACTAGGGATTTTTGCGAATAAATAGAAATTTTCAACCAATTACGGGTTTAAAATCCCTATTGGCAATCACTAAAACTGGTAGAGAATGAAAAGAATCGCGGTTCAATACCAAAAACAGTTTCTACCTAAACCCGCCACTTGTTGCCAGCCAGGTCTAGGCATTAAATTAGAGAAGTCTTGTGCGTCAGTTTTTCTGACTGAATCTACTGCCTCGCCGATGTCTTGACTCGGTATCATACAGTTGAATTTGTTAGGTCTGCTTAGTCAGTCCAGTAAGAGGCTAAAACTCTTAATCATCAGATTTCGGGGACTCTCCAGTTGAGCGAGCATAAAACTCTGTAAAAGTCAATCCCTCTTAGGGATAAGCTGCCCCATCCTATTCCCCGAAGCCTTAGTTCGTTAAGTCTATCAGGTTGTGGTCTGTTTTGGCAAGAGGGGTCAATGTTTTTTTATCAATTCGCCAAAAGGCTTGATTTGCCGTAGGAGATAATTGTACAGACCGGTTATCTAAATATTGTCTGAGACTGGGGGAAGGATTGAGGAGATAAATATCGGTAAATTGATTTTTTAAGCATGGGATAGAAACTCTAATATCCGACTGAATAAATAAATACTTTGTCTTAGCATCAGTGGTATGAATAAGGGGCAAGGTATCTAACCAATGTTCTGAAATAATTAGAGGTTTTTGACTGCGATTAATCATTGTATAAGCGTTGGGAATATTACTACCATAACCCGTATATCTGTTTGCTGGCAGTGGATAGGGAATTTTGGCAATTAATCCGAAAACTAGCAATAATATTAAGAGAATTTTTGCCCAGATTTGGCGATGCTGTAGTCCCTTGCTTAGTAAAAAGGTAACTGCCAGAAGTATACCGAGAAAACTTGGTAAGTAAAATCTGCCCACAGCTGTGTAGCGAAATCCTTTGATTAGATCCCAAGCTAAAAGAGAGAAAAAGGGGATAATGGTCAGGAGAATAATCAGGGTAAAAACTTTTTTATCGGCTTTTTTAGCCAGATAAATAAAGGAGATGATGACGAGGATAATTAGGCAGTATTCAATAATAGGGATGCTGCTGGGAGTCCAGCAATGCTCTAAAGTTGATAAATATCAATCTAACAAAAACTCAAAGCTTTACTATACAAGCTTTACAAGCATAAGTTGTTAATAGTTTTACATGACAGGTTCGGTAGAGCCAAACAAACGAGCGATCATTCCTACCCATCTTTGCCAAAGTACCTCTAGGGGTAAACTGCCTTTTGACCATCCAAAGACAGTAAATCGACTGGTAAAAATCCGGGTTAACCAAATTGAATAAATACCTAGGGAAGCAAGTAAGCTGATGCTATAGTATTTTTTGGTTAAAGAGTTAAAAGAATTCAACTGCAGCAGAAAATATAGGCTATGAACTACTAAAACAAAGATAAAGAAAACATGGGTATATAAACCAGCGATTAGGGATAAACTATAGAAAAACCAATCTTTCTTCGGTTGCAAGGAATCAATAGCTTTGAGAAATAACCAGCTAGAAAGTATCGACAAGAAAACATATAGTCCATATTCCCAAATTACCAGCGCATAACCAGTAAAACGCGGGGAAAAGAAGATAAGTGTAGCGGCAATTAAAGCGGCGTTTTTATTTTTAAATAAGGTCAAAGCCAAATGGTAAAAACTCCATAAAATGCCAAGCCAAATAATTACCGAAAATCCTCTTAAGACTAAATAAGAATTGCCTAATAATCTTGCTAAAAACCAGAGAAAACTGTAGTAGAGAGGTAGATCATAATTTGAGCTAGTATAAAGAGAGGCTAAGGTATCAGGAAAACCTTTCACGGAATTAACCCCTTGAAATTGCCAGAGTTGTTCTGTAGATTTAATTTGTCCATCGAACAGATAGTTGATTAACTGTTCAGGTCTGTTACCAGAAAGATGGAGTAAAACCAAAGATTCATCGTGCCAAACATAACTATAGTAAGCGAGATGGACAAAATAGAAAATATTGAAAATAATCAATAAACCTAAAGCAAATTTAATCCCAGATTGACGGGTAAGCATAATTATCTTGATCCTGTTAAAAAATCACTGATTACTATTGACTAAATCCTGCTTAATTAATCTGGAATTTTGATAGGCAATGGGCAAAGTAAACCAAAATTGTGAGCCAACCCGGGGGGTACTTTTTACCCCAATTCTCCCAGAGTGAGCCTCGATTATTTGCCGACATTGGTAGGAACCTAAACCAATTCCCGTTAGGTGTTGATTATGAAGATTTCTTACATATAAATGGAAAAGATGTTGACATTGTTCCTCATCCATGCCAATACCATTATCGCTTAAAGTGCAGTAGATCATGTCTTGGTCAATACGAGCATCTAAAGCTAATTGAATTGGTGGAGGATTATGTTTTAAGGCATTATTTAATAATTGCTCAAAAACACTTCTTAGCTGACAAGGATCAGCATTAATAGCAGGTAAATCATCGGGAAGAAGATTAATAAAAGTAGCTTGGTATAAATCAAAATCTTTTTGCCAATCTTTCAGCCAAATTTTCACCTGTTCTTTTAAAGATAGAGGTTGACGATGCAAGATTAAAGGCCGTTCTTCAGCAAAATGATTTTCTGATAAAGCATTAATTAAAGTTAATTGTCGATCACAACTACGCACCACCTGATCAAGCATTGCTCGCGAGATAGTTACCTTTTCTGTTGGCCGACACTGTAAATTTTTTAATAACATCACTAATCCCATAATTGAAGTGCGAAGATCGTGGGATACTGCCTGTAAAAAAACCGTTTTCATTTCGTATAAATGCTGAATTTCCCGGACTTTTTCCCGCAGTTCCAGGGTTCTCGCTGCCACTTCTCGTTCTAAATTATTATTCAAGCTTTGCACCTTCTGATATAGTTGCGCTTGGCCGATAGCGATACAAACTTGGGTAGCTAACTGTTCTAGTAATTTCACCTCGCTTTTTTGCCAATGACGGGGATGGGAATATTGATGGACCACCAAAGCACCTAAATGTTGATTATTAACCGTTAGAGGTAAAACTAAAGAGGATTTAACTTGCAGATATTCGTAATAACCCTTGAGAGTGGGTAGAGTTTGCACCTTAGCGGTATTATCAGCAATAATTAACTTATCTAAAGAAAACAACTGTCCCAATTCTTCCAGTAATTCTGGTTCGGGAAACCAACCCATCAGTGAAGGAATATCGGGACGACGGGACTCGACGATTACCTTAGACCAACCCCCCTCTTGACAGCGCCCGATATAGACTTGATCGGCATCGAGAAAATGTCTGATTTCCTCAACAATGGTATTTAAAACCTGATCTATATCCAAAGATTGATGGACTTTTAGAGCAACTTGTGTTAGTAAATGTTCTCTTTCTAAAGTTTCATTTAAAGCTCGATCGATCTGTTGTCTTTCGGTAATCGCCGCCGATAAAAACAGAGAAGTTGACATGACAATGACTAAAAAGATTTGTAAGATCAGGACACCTCTGGTATGGTCAGGAGCCTGTAGGATAAAAGGGCTGACTCCCCCGACCAATCCTATCAAAGCTAAAATAGATATCAAAAAATTGGCTATTACCGCTCCCCAAGTCTGAAAACGCATAGCAGCCCAAACCACAAAAGGAAAAGGCAGATATTCGAGGTACTGCACCATACTCCAGTCGGGGTTAAGAAAATTCTGTTGACCGCCAAAAACCACAGAAGTCACCCCCGTTAGCAAACTCAGACAAAGTAAGGCCTCGCCAAAGCGTTGGGGTTGTCGTGGTTCCCTTAGGGAGTGACGATTGAAGTAAAAACGCAACAGCAGCGGCGTTATCATTAATATACCTGTACTATCTCCGAGCCAGATCATGCCCCAAGACTGTCCCAATTGTCGCCAATCCCAAGTATTTAGCCAACTACGGGCAAAAGTATCGATAGTGGCATTAACTGCCGAGGCGCATAAAGCCGCTAAAAATACCAGTAAAAGGATATCGCGAATACGCTGTAAAGTGGCGGAAAATCTCAGATAATGCAGGAATTGCGCCCCTAACAGAGCCGATAAACTGCTACCGATCGCCGAAAATAGGGCTATGGGCCAACTGGCCCCTAAAAAGAAGGTCAGAAGCAAATCCCCGATAAAAACGCCTAAAACTAGCCTTTTTCCCCCTAAAAAAACAGCAGTTAAGCCAATACCAGCACTCATCCAAATTGGGGCAGGTCGCGACCCTAAATCTAAGCAGAGATAGCCTAGCCAACCAACACCCAGATAAACCAGGGCAACAAGCACAATTTTAGATCGATCTGACGAAATACGTAGCATTTTTAGGCTGCAGCAAGGGAAAGAGAAAGTTTTTGCAGTTATCTGAGCAATCAGCAATTAGTTATTAGTCAACAGGGATATGGGGAGAAAAAAGCTGAAGGCTAACGGCTAACGGCTGACTGCTTCAAGATCACTGTTAATCTATCTCCAGATTGCCTAAACTAGGAGTAGTTCTGCTTCATGCAGATGGGTGAAAACCGTACATTTTCCTTTTAGGAATCAAAGATTATGCGGATTTTAATTGTTGAAGACGATCCTTTAATGCAGTTAGGTTTAGAACAAGCGCTCGGTGAACAGCCAGATTTTGAGATTGTCGGTCAAGCGAGTGATGGTCTAGCAGGGGTACAATTAGCCCTATCCCTACGGCCGGATTTAGTGGTCATGGACATCGGTTTACCCCGTCTCGATGGCATTGCGGCAACTAAACAGATTAAGGAGGGTTTAGCTAATGTTCATGTGGTCATGCTCACTTCCCACACTCTCCAACAGGAAGTGATCGCAGCTCTGGCCAGTGGCGCTGATGCCTATTGTATCAAGGGAGCGAGTCTCGATCGCCTTTTAGCCGCTATTGAAGCAGCTAAGGATGGGGCCACCTATTTAGACCCTCAAATTGCCCGTTTAGTCATGGATAATCTCAAAGCGCCGGCAGTGCAACCTAATCCCAATCTAGCACTTTTATCAGAGCGAGAAATGGAGGTTTTAAAGTTAATTGTCGAGGGCAAAAGTAACGCTGAAATCGCCGAACAACTTTATTTAAGCACCAATACGATTAAAACCCATGTGCGGGGAATTATGAATAAATTGGCCGTGGACGACCGAGTACAAGCGGCTGTAATTGCCCTGCGTTCTGGTATTGTTTAAGGAGAAAATGACGATTTACCTACAGGAATATTCTAAGCTGTTCGTAATGTAAATTGCTTGTTGAGACAAGGCAAGAGGCAAGAGGAAAAAGGCAACAGTAAAGGGATTGGGGGAGGTTCGGCTAATCTAAGAATAAGCGGTTTAAATGCGTCTTAGCTTACCTCAATTACTACTGCTACAATTGCCCAAAAAATCCTTTCAATCATTTATAATAAGCTATCGACCTATCTCTGTTGGACAAACCATGACTATCGCTGAAAGCTTACCCCTAGTCGAGTCTCATGTCAACCCTGAGATAATCTTCCCAGAAGGCGAATTTTGGAGTGATGAACCACCCTTGGAAAGTAACCTACATCTACAACAAATTATTCTATTAATTCAGTGTTTAGAATGGTGGTGGCGCGAGCGAGAAGATTATTTTGCCACTGGCAATTTAACCATCTATTACAGTCCCAACCAGAAAAAGTCAGAATTCTTTCGTGGTCCTGATTTTTTCGTCGTTTTGGAGACAAATCCCAACCCCAACCGCAGAAGTTGGGTAATTTGGCGAGAAGAGGGCAAATATCCCAATTTAATTATCGAAATTCTCTCCGATAGTACCGCCAAAGTTGACCGAGAGGAAAAAAAACAAATTTATCAGGATATATTTCGCACTCCCGATTATTTCTGGTTTGACCCAGAAAGCTTAGAATTTCAGGGATTTACCCTAATTAGCGGTCAATATCAACCGATTACCCCCAATGCCCAGGGATGGCTCTGGAGTCAACAATTAGGCTTATATTTGGGTTTATCTGCCAATAAATTGCGCTATTTTACCCCCGAAGGGGAATTAGTACCCAATCCCGCAGAAGCGGCACAACAGGCAGAAAATCGGGTTTTAGAGGCAGAAAATCGGGCTGTGGAGGCAGAAAATCGGGTTTTAGAGGCAGAAAACCAAGTCGAGCAAGAAAAGCAAAAAGCGGCGAAATTAGCGGCTAAACTGCGGGAATTAGGCATAGATACCGAGGAAAATCTCTAGTCTCCTTTTGTTATTTAATAACGCTATTTTCAGTGAGAGGTGAGAGTATTTGGTGTCATTTAGAGGCTGAACAGTTGATTAATCGCAGAAAGCTCCGCGCAAGCGTAAATTTTCCCGCAATTCCTCGGTCATACCCACATTATCGGCAAACTTTGCCCCCTGCACTTTTGCCCCGCTCAAATTCGCTTGAGTGATGTTGACTTCAACCAAATTAGCTCCCTCTAAATTAGAGCCAATTAAATTAGCTAAAGCCAAACTAGAACGGTAAAAATCAGCATAACTTAAATCGGCATTAGCTAATAAGGCTCCGCTTAAATCTGCTCCCTTAAAACTAGCATGACTGCCGTTAATTTCACTTAAATCAGCATCGGTTAAATTGGCCCCCCGCAGATTTGCTTGATAGAGATTGGCCATACCTAAAGATCTACCACTTAATTCCGCTGCCAGGAGATTTGCCCCAGTAAAATCCTTTAGGGGATTGAGTTCAGCTAATTGGGCTAATTCCAGAAAATCATCACTAACAGCAGCATAAATTCCCTCGATTTGTACCTGCAATTTCTCTAAATTTTCTGATGCTGCCGGTTGCGGTTCAACTAGAACATTATCTAATTCCACCTGCGATGAACCCAAAGAAATACGACTTAAAAAAGCATCAAATTGATTTTCTATCAGGAAAAATGCTAACTTTCGCTCTAAAATACTATGTTTATTGGGACTTAGATCGTGTTTCCATAATCCCGATGTTTCCGTGATACAGATATCGGCAGCTGTTAGCGAAAATTGCACCGTCAGATGATAAGGTTCTTCCTCCACACTGACGGTTCCTAGGTTAATCCTTTCGATCGCTCCTGTAAATATTGACTGAGGACTTTTGAAAGATAACCGCCATTGATAATTATTAATACGATTTATGTATAACTCTTGACTAGAAAGAGGATTTGGTGTTAGGTGACAATTAACTAAAACAAAATCTAATTTTCCTCCTTTTAGCCCCCATTTGATTTCCCCGCCGAGGAGAGATTGAATTTGAGCTTGTAGGTGTAAAGTTAAATATAAATCAAATTTTTGCGAGTCGGTGGCTACGGGTTCTAGGGTTAACGATACACTATCGGGATAGCGATCAAAGGCAGCTAAAAGACGCATAATCCAAAAAAGAAAAGCTAAAATAAACAGTAAAAAAGTGGTGTTTCTCTGGCCCTAAAGCCGAGAACTCACCCCTATTTAAAACAATAGCTGATTTTCTCGATCCTCGCTGAACATTTATTGGGCGATCGCTGAAGGATTACCCCCGAAAATCAAGTTTAAATTAGTTGACTTTCTCTTTTTTGCCGATATTGCCGTCCACATTAAAAAACATCGGCACAAAGCGTTCCATAAACATTTGTGGATCACGATTCCAGGCTTTTTGAGCCGCTTCTACCCGGAATAATTGCAATTTCGGGTCGAGAAGGGATTGGGGTAAACGTTCCATCAGATATTGAGGACGTTCCCAGAGTGGCATAGTGGCGGCGATTTCCATTAAATGACCGACGCGGCGTAATTCTGCCCCCAGGGTGATGTCCATCCCCGATTCATAGGCGGCCTGTTCGATCGCTGAGTATTTGGCCTTAGCTTTTTCGACTTTTTGCCGATGTTCGGGGCTTTTTTGGGCAATTTTGGCTAACCAACGATTGCCCCAACGCACATGACCCACTTCTTCAGGGAAGATTTTGGCGATCGTTTCCTGAATTTTCAGATTTTCTGGGGTTTGTTCCCCTGCTTTGAGGGCATAAATATGGGCGGCAAAGTATTCGCATCCCCGTTTTTCCGTGACGTTAATTGCCGCTAGGGCCGCAATCAGTCTATCTTCCCTTTGTTCTTCGCCTTGGAATTGATCTTGATCGAGAAGACGTTCAAATTCATCGATATAGGACAACCCCGGCGGTTTCCCCACATCGGCCCCCAATTCGATTAATAAATCGGTTAACCAGTAGGCATGGCGGGCCTCATCGGCGACGTGATGGGAAAGCTCTTGGATCAATTCTTTTGGTTGTCCGTCCAAGGTTTCGATCAGTTCGGTCAGGTCTTTACAGCTACGTTGTTCGTTGTAGCGGTAACGGTTGAGGGTGACAAGATGAATTTCGCGATCGCTAATGACACGCTTCATGATGTCGCGAGCGCTCATCGTCTTCTTGAATTTACGAGGGTAAGCAACGGTCATGATTTTGTATCGTTTTGTAAACGGCTTTCCGTATTCTAACGGAGTTTTTTCCCGATCTGGCCAGCTTTTTTCAGTGATCAGTCAACAGTCATCAGTGAACTGAAAACTTAGATCTGATAACCGAGCGCTGATGCAAGTGGGAAACAAATTTAAAGATTTTTTTGGCAATTATTTTGACTCATTGTTCGCTTAATTTTTTAGGGGAAGGGTTTTAAAATTACTGTTACCTTTATCCTATATGCTTTTTGGCTAATAAGGTAAGCAGAATAGGTTCAAGAGTGCGATCGCCAATTGGCTCGCTCAAACCCTCATCAATTCCTTAACCTCAAAATGGTCTTTTTGTACTAATAAATATTCCAGTAGAACGCTCAATGGGTTTGCTAAACTGCATTTGAGACAACTTATCAAATTTTCGGTTCGAGAAATGAGCGAACGGTGAGTTTTGATGGGGAAATATTTTACACTTCAAGGGGTGACAGAGCGACTAAAAGGCTCGCTGGATAAAGCGCATAGCCGTTAGACCTCTAGAAAAATCTTGGTGTTTTCCAGCAGCAATTCTCATTTTGAAATAAATGATAAATGGCTCTTCGGTAACTGTTATGCAAATAATTAACTTAAAATAAAATTCGATGAGAGAGCCTACACCCAAAAATAGCTGAAACCCATACAGGAAAAGGTTTAAGGCACAAACTGGTTA
>SFBI01000198.1 GCA_007095845.1 Microcystis aeruginosa Ma_MB_S_20031200_S102 | reverse complement strand
TTTGTCTCGGGATTATGGCTACCGATGACACACTCGGAATCGGAAACCTCCGTCTCGGCGCTGATGTCGGGGGTGGTGGTAAAAGCTGGCATTTTTCCCCTCCTGCGCTGTGCTTTAATACTAGGGGATTTGGATGGACTAATTCGGCTTTTAGGGGTGCTAACGGCGATTTTTGGCGTATCCTACGCAGTGTTTGAAAAGGATAGCAAGCGGATGTTAGCCTTCCATACTATTTCCCAGTTAGGTTTTATTTTAGCCGCCCCAGTAGTCAGTGGTTTTTATACCCTTACCCACGGTTTAGTTAAATCTTGCCTATTTCTGTTAGCGGGAGTTTTACCCAGTCGCAATTTTAAAGAATTACAGCAACAATCGATCCCTAATTCCCTCTGGATTGCCCTATTAGTTGCTAGTTTTTCTATCTCTGGATTCC
Organism: Microcystis aeruginosa Ma_MB_S_20031200_S102; assembly: GCA_007095845.1. Lineage (GTDB taxonomy): Bacteria > Cyanobacteriota > Cyanobacteriia > Cyanobacteriales > Microcystaceae > Microcystis > Microcystis aeruginosa_D. Next base: position 7,070 of record SFBI01000198.1, on the reverse strand, counting down.
CCTTATTATCCGGTTTTGGGGCAAAAGCGTTAACGATGAAAAATTTAGTCCCCTGGCAAGAGATTATGATCAATCTTGTGGCGGTGGGGACGGCGATTTCCTTTGCTAAATTTATCTTTTTACCCCACGCGGGTGGCGAAAGTAAACAGAAGCTAACTATCGGTTTCTGGATAGCAATAATTCTACTCCTTGCCGCCTTATTTTTATCCAATGCTGTCTATGTTGAGGCTTATAATCTCCCCAATATTATCAAAGCTTTAGCTGTCATCGGTGCCGGGTGGTGGTTATATCTGGGAGTTTTCAAAAAGTTATCTCTAAAATTATCGCGCGCATGGGAACAATTTGATAATCTCATCGGTATGATGAGTATAATGTTAGTTCTATTATTTTGGATGGTATTGGCATGATCGGACATATAATTCTGCGTTTAACTATGTGGTTTTTACTCACCGCTAATTTTACCCCCGCTAATATTATGATCGGGGTGGCTATTGCTTTTCTTTTGCCCCGTAATTTCGCCTCTAGCGAAACTTTAGGCGATTGGTTAAAGGTAATAATTAAAGTTTTTATGGCTATTCCCCAAGCTTATAAAGAAGCGTTTGAAATTATCTTTCGTCCCCACAAGGAAGAAGAAATTATTTTCGAGAGAATTTCGGGTAAACGTTCACCTAGATTAGCTTTTTGGGATATATTTCTGATTACCTTTACCCCGAAAACTATCGTCACCGAATACAAGGAAAATGAGGGTTATGAAGTTCATGTAATTAAACGGAGTTCCCAGGGATGAATATTGTTCTCATTGCCATGATTGTCGCCCTATTAATTCCCCTTTATGAAGTGGCAAGAAATGATGACATCTGGCAAAAAATGGCCGCCTTTGCCAGTGCTTCCAGTAAATCATCGATTATTATTCTAGTGGTGTCAGTTCTGCGGGATGATTGGATGATTGGAGTGGTAGCAGTGATTATTCTCAGTGTCGGTAATGCCGGCTTTATGTTATTAGCACAAATTCTTAAACGATTGAACGAATCATGATTGACATTTTCAGTTATATCTGCATCGCTATCGGAGTTGTTTTCTGGTTTTGGGGAACGGCGCATCTTTTAGACAAGCGCTCGGTATTATATAAATTACACGGTCTATCTGTCGCTGATACTTTGGGTTCCATGGCGATTATTTTCGGGCTACTTTTAAAAGTTCCCCACAATTGGCCTTTATTGTTATTGGCAATAATTTCCCTGGCAATTTGGAACACCATGTTAGGCTACGTTTTAGCTTATACTTCTAGCGATCGAGAGTAAAATTAAAGATGAATGAAAGTTATCTCTATGTTATTGTTGCCCTCTTGCCTTTAACTGCGGCGATGGTAATGTTACAATCCAATCCCTATCAAGCTTTAGTAATTCGCGGGGTTTTAGGGGCAATAGCAGCCTTAGTTTATGCTTTATTAGGGGCAGCAGATGTATCTTTAACCGAAGCTTTGATGGGAACCATGTTAGCTGTAACTCTCTACGCGGTGGCGATTCGTTCCTCTTTAGTGATGCGTTTAGGAGTAATTGCCGAGGAAACTGATACAGTTTTAGAACAGTTAAAAACTCAACTACAAACGGTTTTAAGTAAACGTTTTATGCGTTTGGAATTAGTTGCCTACAGTGATAAACAAGCTTTGCAACAGGCACTTATGGATAAGAATGTTCATGCCGTCTGTATCCGTCAAGACAATCCAGAAACTATCCCCTACGAAACCACAATTAGATTACCCTATCTCTACGATATTTTTAAACATGAATTAACGGCAGCCAACACGATTTTAATCTGTATTGAAACCCCAAAATTAGAGGAGAAACACTAATGAAATGGATTTATACTCTAGCCGCCATTGCCTTCGCTGTCAAAATGGTAATTATTCCCAATACTGCCTCCTCTATATCATCCTTAGAAATTGTTGAATCGCTGGTGCGCGACGGTGGTGTTCCTAATGCGGTTTCGGTGGTTATTTTTCGTAATCGTCTTTACGATACTATCTATGAAGTGGTAGTTTTTACCATTGCCATTATGGGGGCGAATTTTCTTTTAGCCACCGAAAAACCCGCCAGTAAAATCCATCAATTTACCGACCAACCTTCAATTATTTTAGCCCGTTTAGGGTCAACAATTGCCGCTTTAGTGGGCATTGAATTAGCTATCCGCGGCCATTTAAGTCCGGGGGGAGGTTTTGCCGCTGGAGTCGCCGGAGGTACAGCAATTGGTTTAATAGCAATTACCTCGTCTCCCGAATGGATGCAGGCAATTTATCGCCGTTGGCAAGCGGCAACATGGGAGAAAATTTCCGTCTTAGTTTTTATTGTTTTAGCAGCCATTACTCTATCGGGATTTGAGTTACCCCACGGGGAATTAGGGGCGCTATTTAGTGGGGGTATTTTACCGATACTAAACATTTTAGTCGCCGTTAAAGTAGCTTTAGGTTCCTGGGCAGTAATCCTCGTTTTTATCCGCTATCGCGGTTTATTGTGAGAGGTTAATACCTATATTTATAGCTTTAGATTAGAACTGGGGATTAACGGATGATCATAACATAACTTGATGGTTAAAAAAATGCTATAGTAATTTTGTTGCCCTCCTCAAGAATCAATAGGCATCTAATGATTCTGGTAAAAGAACTTACAATGTAAAAATTATGATTAACGTTATTCGCAGTTCTTCAGCTAAACCTGTATTTTCTCAAAGATTAGCTAAATATTTTGAGGAAAGAACAGATGTAGAGGGAACATTGTATATAGGCTGTCCTATTATTGGAATTCCCCAAGGAGGATATGCAATTGATGCTCTAGTGGAGATTTAACTTCTGTTCTATTTAGCAAAAGTGGAAAATGTTTAGTTAGATATAGTTCAATTTCATTTAACTCTTCATTATTGCCAACTTCCCAAGTTATTCTTACAGGATAATCTTGATTAATTTCTTGTAATTGATATATACGATGATGATTTTTCCAGCGATTTAAAAGACTAACTGCTTGACCAATATAAAGAATTTTATTTTGAGAATCGATAGCAAACAAAATATATTGCTGAACAATCAGGAAGTTGATTTAGATGATCTAGTTCTACTGAAGACATTGCCAAAGAATCAAGCAACATAAACCTAGTTTTATTTTATTTTTAAGATAATAATTTTGTGTAATTGCTATCAACTATAACTCATTGTTGGCTTAATTTTTTAAGGTAAGGGTTTTAAAATTACCGTAACCTTTATAGTGTATGCTTTTTAGCGAATAAGGTAAGCAGAACAGTGGCGATTCCTTAAACTCAAAATGGTTTTTTTGTACCAACAAATATTCGAGTATAACGCTCAATGCCTTTGCTAGACTGCATTTGAGACATATCAAATTTTCGGTTCCAGAAATGAGCGAACGGTGAGTGATAAAATTCATATCAGCGAAGAAGTCCGTCAAGCTGTGGAAGAAGAAGGAGTCTAAGATAGTTTATTTACATCCTTACTCTCTCGACTTTACCTCGATTGAAAACTTTTGCCCAAAAGCCAAGTCTATCTTGGGAAAATTGCAACCGAAAAACTATCGAGACTTAGACAAGGCTCTCGAAGAAGCTTTTAGGTTAGTCTCCAAGAAAGACATCCGTAATTGCTGTAATCACTGTTGTCATTATACCTCATCTGTCCGAGAAAAACTGTAAGTATTTATAAAGTAAAATTTAAAATAAATAATGTCGTGAGTTAGTAGAGCTAAAATACTATATAAGATTTAAGGGAGTGTTAACGGAATTATTCTAACCTCGATACCCGACAGGACTCCACCGAGAAGTAACTATTTTTTAGAGCCAGAAAATATAATGACAGAAATTTGGGGTTCCCTATTTATTTTTTTAGTCTGTCCCATAATCGGGGGACTGCCTCTGATCGACTGGATAAATTATGTCGTAACTGGACGTAAATTATCCCAATTAGGGACTGGTAATATCGGTGTAACTGCCGCTTTTTACCATGGGGGTAAATTAGTGGGAATTTTGGCGGTAATTTCGGAAGCAGCCAAGGGAATTATCGTTATTCTCCTAACCCGTTGCTTTTTTCCCACCGGCTCCACTTGGGAATTATTAGCTTTAATTGCCTTAGTCATGGGACGCTATTGGTTAGGAAAAGGTGCAGGAACTACTAATGTTTTCTGGGGATTAATCGTTCACGATTTTGTCGCTGTTTTTCTCACCTCAATTATTAGTGGGATTAGCTTTACTATTTTTCGGGAAAAATCTACGGGTAGATTGGTAGGATTATTTTTATTAGCTTTAATTCTCACCTTGCGCCGTCCCCACGATTCAGGTTATATTATAACTGCCATTGCTTTAGCCTGTTTATTAGGGGCAATTTTTCAAAAAATCGCCGATGATTTAGACTTACCTGAAGCAAGTGTTAACAATGAATCAAAAACTATGTTTCGTTTTTTTCGTGGAGATCGATCGATCCGAACTCTTGATGACAATCTGGCAGCTTCAAAAGTGGGACAAAAGTCCGCTACTCTAGCCGATCTTAAGCGTGCCGGTTATCCCATTCCTAGGGGGTGGATTTTACCAGCAGGGGATGATCCACAACCGTTAATAGAATCTCTTAATCCTGATATTAATCATCCCTTAGTCGTGCGCTCTTCCGCTATTGGAGAAGATAGTGAAACTGCTTCATCTGCGGGACAATATACCACAATTCTTAACGTTGTTGATCGAGAAAATTTAGCGGCGGCGATTTTAAGTTGCCAAACCTCCTATGATAGTCCTAATGCTGTTAATTATCGACTCGATCGAGGTCAAGAAAACACGGCCATGGCTGTGTTAATTCAAGAACAAATTCGAGGAGTTTTTTCGGGAGTTGCCTTCAGTCGTGATCCGATTAATCCTCTCAGTTTAGATGTGGTTATTGAAGCTTTACCCGGAGATGCCACCAGAGTTGTATCGGGAAGAATCACCCCCGAAAGTTATCGAGTCAATTTAGAAGAAAATATCATCATCGGAGAGGGAGATATTCCCCCAGCTATTATTCAACAGGTAGCTAATCTTTGTCGGCAATTAGAAACCCTTGATCATGGCATTCCCCAAGATATAGAATGGACTCATGACGGACGAAAATTATGGTTATTACAGTGCCGTCCTATCACTAATTTACAGCCAATTTGGACAAGAAAAATCGCAGCTGAAGTTATCCCCGGAGTGATTCGTCCTTTGCCTTGGTCGATTAATCGTCCTTTAACCTGTGGAGTTTGGGGAGATATTTTTCAGTTAGTTTTAGACAAAAAAGCCCTCGATTTGGATTTCAATGAAACAGCGACTTTACACTATCAAAGAGCCTATTTTAATGCTTCTTTATTAGGCACAATTTTCCGTCGCATGGGATTACCTCCAGAAAGCTTAGAATTCCTAACCAAAGGGGCAAAGTTTACCAAACCACCTTTAACGGCAACCTTGGCTAATTCCCCCGGTTTATTAAAACTTTTAGGACGGGAATTACAGTTAGAGAAAGACTTTAGCCAAGATCAAAAAACCTATTTTATCCCGACGCTCGAAAAAATTAACGCTACTTCCCTAGAAGCTTTATCTTCTGGGGAGATTTTAGGGCAAATTGAGGAGATTTTAACCGTCTTAAAAAAAGCTACCTATTATAGTATTCTTGCCCCCCTTAGCTTCGCTTTGCGTCGCAGTATTTTGCGAGTACCTTTTGAAAAATTAGATAACTCCCAAGCACCAGAAATAGCCTCAATGCGATCGCTATCTGAACTGAGAAAAAATAGGCTCGATCGAGATTTTGACTCAGCTTTTTCCCTCTGGTTAGAAACCTACGGTTATTTAAGCGAAGTGGGGACCGATATTTCGATACCGAGATGGCGAGAAAATCCCCCATATCTGCTACAACTACCCTTAGATATTCCGGGCAATAATAGCCAGAAAAAAGTCAAATCTTCCCACAATGTCCAAAAAAGATTAAATATCAAAAACCAAGTGACTGAAATTTACTCCCGTCTTTTAGCTCACCTACGCTGGCATTTTCTCGCTTTGGAAACCCTCTGGTTACAGCAGCAAATATTATCAGAGACGGGAGATATATTTTATCTAAATTACTCAGAAGTTACCCAGTTAGGTCAGAATAATAAAATCGCCAATCTTAACCAGATTATCCGTCAGCGTCGTCAACAATTCCAAGAAAACTCTCAATTAACCGATATTCCCTATATCGTTTATGGACAACCACCGAAAAAAGAATTTTTAGTTTCAAATTTAACTGCCAAAAAACGCTTACAGGGAATTGCCGCTAGTGGGGGGACAGTGGAGGGACGAGTCAAAATTATGCCCACTTTACAAAATCTAGAAATTGCCCCTAATACTATTCTCGTTATTCCCTATACTGACTCAGGATGGTCCCCTTTATTATCCCAGGCTGTGGGCATTATTGCCGAGGTGGGGGGACAATTATCCCATGGTGCTATCATTGCCAGAGAATACGGAATTCCAGCGGTTATGGATGTGCATAATGCCATGAAATTGTTAAAAGATGGTCAATTAATTCGTCTCGATGGCAGTCAAGGAATTATTGAAATTCTCTAGGCATTAGGGGACAGGCTGTTCGCTATCTAATGCCAAATCATGTTTAAGAAGAGCAGGGAAGTGGGGAATTATGAATTATGAATTATGAATTCGGGAGACCACTTCGTGCGCAACCTTCGGACGTTCGGCGAAGCTAAGTAGTTTGACAGACTTACTAACACGAAGCTCAGTCGATCCTTTGCGGGGGAAGTGGGGAAATTGAACTAAAACCCCAAAACCCCAAACCCCCAAAACCTGTCTTCTGTCTCCTGTCTCCTAACCCAATGTTGGTCAAAGATAAGCAAAAATTATCTATGAACTCCAAACACTTGAGAATATTTAAATTAATATTTCGCAATATTTACAAATTCTTAAGAATTATAGTCATTTCAAATAAGTGTGAGACGAGGGAAAAATAAGGTAAAATAAAGAGAAACGAGCAATCCATACAGAAAAATGTCTTATAGCCTAGACTTGAGAAAAAAAGTGATCGA
>SFBI01000197.1 GCA_007095845.1 Microcystis aeruginosa Ma_MB_S_20031200_S102 | reverse complement strand
CAGGAATACTTAGATAATGGCAGTCGTTTAGGTTGGTTAATCAATAGAAAAACTAGAGAAGTAGAAATTTATCGTCAAGGACAGGCAGTAGAAATTTTAGCCAATCCAGAGAGTTTATCAGGGGAAAGTATTTTATCTCAATTTGTCTTAGAACTTGCTTTTATTTGGTAAGCTAATTTATGTCTATACTGCTCATAAGTACCTAAGCAAAATTAATTACACTAAATCCGTTGAGTATAGGCTACATATCAGGACAGGAAATCATGCAAGAGGTAGAGGACTTTCTTTACTCCTTTTTTTATACCAGTTTGTGTATGACAAAAATGATAATGCAGGGTTTTTGAAAGTCCCAATCCTATTTGCTGGCACTAATACCAGATTTTAACAGATCACAAGCCTTATCTTAACAGGGTTTTCCCATTATCCAGCAACCCCTATTTAAGCAGGTACTTCAATTTTACCCTGTCCGGCTAATCCAAAAGCAGCGTGAACCACTTGTAAGGCCCTGACTCCATCTTCCTGATTCACCACACAACTGATTTTTATATCAGAAGTAGCAATCATCAAAATATTAATTTTCTCCTTTGCTAAAGCTTCAAAAAAGCGTGATGCTACCCCCGGTTGTCCTTCCATTCCCGAACCAACAATACTTACTTTGGCCACATCATTATTAACCACCACTTCCTGTAAACCCAAACTTTCCGATAGTTCTAAGAGTATTTTTTGGGCGGAATTAGCATCAGATTGGGGCAAAGTAAAGGCGATATCCCGTCGGGGAATACCATCGACAATGCGACAGCGTTGGGATTGAATAATCATATCGACACTGACATTTTTTGCCGCTAAAACCGAGAAAATTCTCGCCGCCATCCCGGGGCGATCCGGGACGTTACGAATGGCCATTTGTGCCTGATTATTATCTAGGGCCACTCCCCTGACTGGGACTAAATTGTTAGGGATTTTGCGATTAGCAACTTTAGCAGAATACTCCACTTGAAAAGCATCACAAAGGACTTTAATTGCTTTTTCTCCGTCCGCTTCATTGATGACACAACTGACTTTTACTTCAGAAGTGGAGATCATTTCGATATTAATTGCCGCTGCGGCCAAAGTGCTAAATATTTGGGCGGCAATCCCCGGCCGGCCGATCATACCGGCGCCGGTAATGGCGATTTTAGCAGCCCCGGATTCGATAATCACTTCCGCTTCCTCTGTATTAGTGGGATGGGAACGTAAAACTGGCGCGATCGCTTCGGCCACGGATTGGGCTTTTTTCAAGGCATTTCCCATCACCGTAAAGGCGATATCGTTGCTGTCACCCTCGTGAATCGATTGAATAATTAAATCCACGTCCACCTGTTGATAGGCAATTTCCCCGAATAAACGGGCAGCGATACCGGGACGATCCGGAACCCGTAAAAGGGCGATTTTCGCCTGATTGCCCTCAAATTCTACCGCATCCACTGCTTTTGTCAATTCCAATCCTTGCAGGGTGCGCGGTTTCGGTGCCGGGGATGTCACCCAAGTACCAGGCTCATCTATCCAACTGGAGCGGACAACCAGGGGAACCCCGAAGTTTTTAGCGATTTCCACCGCTCGCGGGTGGAGAACTTTCGCCCCTAAACTGGCTAATTCGAGCATCTCATCGCAGGTAATTTCGTCTAAAAGACGCGCTTCGGGGACTAAACGGGGGTCAGTGGTGAGAATACCAGGTACATCGGTGTAAATTTCGCAAAAATCGGCTTTTAAGGCGGCTGCTAGGGCTACGGCCGAGGTATCGGAACCACCGCGCCCCAGGGTGGTAATCTCTAATTGATCACTATCGCTGACACCTTGAAAACCAGCGACCACAACTACTTTACCCTCCGATAGATGTCGGGAGAGGCGATCGGTTGTAATTTCTAAAATACGGGCCCGACTATGTTCGGATTCCGTGACAATTCCCACTTGAGCGCCAGTTAGGGAGATGGCCGGTTGTCCGATTTCCTCTAGGGCCATACTCATCAAGGCGATCGTCACCTGTTCCCCCGTGGATAATAACATATCCATCTCCCGGCGCGAGGGTTCGGCGGCGATTTGTTTGGCTAAATTGACCAATCCATCGGTGGTTTTACCCATGGCAGAAACGACCACCACCACGGTGTTTCCTGCTATTACCGTATTTTTGACCCGTTGAGCGACCGATTGAATGCGTTCCACGGAACCTACCGATGTACCACCGTATTTTTGGACAATTACAGCCATAGTTGTCAGCGCTAGAGACTTTCTATACTTTGTTCAATCTCCAACTTATCAAACTTCCTAACGATAAGTGGTTTTGGTTAACATTCCTTATGTTTTATCAAATGCCGACTATCTAAATTAATCCTTAAGACTGCAGCGGAGAAGGGAGCGCCGGAGCTAGGTTGAGGCAGTCCGAGCATTTGTACTAAAATACCCCTACTCAGTTTAAATACAGTACACTTATGCTATTAATAATATTTTGGCTCTCTTAGGTTTAGTGGATATTATGAAAGATATTTGAATGTTAGATACAGTAAAAATTATCAATTCTGATCCCCCCGCCTATCGGCACCCCCCTTATCAAGGGGGGCAGGGGGGATCGAGCCTAAAATCCATTTTTAATTTAATTATAACCAGCTACTTAGATACAGTAAAAATTATCAATTCTGATCCCCCCGCCTATCGGCCCCCCCTTATCAAGGGGGGCAGGGGGGATCGAATCTTTCAGGGCAGCAAATAGATAATTAGCTAAAGTTACTCCATCTACTCCTAATTCTGTCCTTTCTTTGGCTGCTAAAATGCCAGCTTGAGCGTGTAAATAAGCCGCTAATGCGGTTGCTTCTGGGGAATTATCCGACATTTGGGTTAAGAATCCGCCGATTAATCCCGTTAGGACATCACCACTACCACCTCGCGCTAGAGCAGAGGTACTTTCGGGGATTATATACATTTTATCTTCTGGAGAGGCAATTATAGTTCTGGCTCCTTTTAATAAGACAATTGCACCACTTTGTCGAGATGCTTCTTGAGTGATATTAATCCTGTCTTGAGAACCTGATAAGTTAGGAAATAGGCGTTTAAATTCTCCCCAATGAGGCGTTAAAATTGTCTTATTTTGGCGAGATGACAATTTTTTTATACCCAATTGAGCCAAAATATTTAAAGCATCGGCATCGAGTATAATCGGTTTATCACTATCTAAAACCTGTTCGATAATAGCAGGATTTTCTGTGGTTAATCCAGGACCACAAGCAAGGACATGATAATTATTTAATTCCAGGGGAAGTTCGGCAATAGCTCCCGTGGCAGTTTCGGGACAATCAATAATTAATGCTTCTGGTAAATGACTAATTAATAAAGATTTAAGGGCAGCAGGAACAGCAATAGAAAGCATTCCCACACCACTACCTCGCGCTCCTAATCCGGTGAGAATTGCCCCCCCTGCATAACGACAAGAACCACAGATAATTAATAAATGTCCCTGCTGATATTTATGGGTAAGTAGAGGACGGGGTAAAGGTAAATAAGGGCGAATTAGATCGGGATTAACTCTCAGAATTGGCGGTGAATCTTGTAAAATTGTTTCTAGGTCAAGGGGACTAATTCCTATGTCAATTAACTCCACTTTGCCTAGATAGGGTAGGGCAAAATCTTGGAAAAAAGCTCGCTTCCAGAGTCCCAAACAAAAGGTATGAGTGGCTTTAATTGCTGTACCTAAAACCTCTCCAGTGTCGGTGTGAATTCCCGAAGCAATATCGATACTAATTATCGGTTTTTGCCAACTATTAATTTTATCGACTAATTCGGCAATATCTCCCGATAAAGTCCTTTCTAAACCAAAACCGAAAAGACCATCGATAATTAACTGACAATCCTGCAAAGATTCTAAAGTTTTCTGAAAAATTAAGCCTAAATGCTTGACATAATTAGCCTGTTGTGCTGTTAAATCCTTGAGTTTGGCGATCGGACAAAAAAGAGATACTTGATAACCGGTGAGATGTAATTCTCTAGCAATCACGAGAGCGTCGCCGCCATTGTGACCAGGGCCAACGATAACGCCAATTTTGGAGAAATCAGCCAAAGAATAAGACTTTTTAAACTGTTGTGCCGTTAACAGGGCTGCCTTTTCCATTAAAGCGGCCACAGGCATACCGGAGGCAAAAATCGCCCCTTCAATGCGACGCATCTGCTCGCTATTAACCACGTTTGACCGATAATTGTAGCTCATTCGAGGTATAAATTGCCTATTAACAGGTCTAGATAAATTAAGCTGTTCGTAATTTAAATTGCTTGAAGCCTGACTTCTTACCCCACAGTTAACTTTACTTTTGTCCGACTACTTAGTTAGTCATAGTTAAACTTTGCCGATGCTACTTATCTCCATATTAGCCCAGATTCTTGAACAATAGGTTAAATTAATCTTCCACAGGTTAGGGAAGTGGCTTAACAAAAATTAGCTTGATCAGGGTTGACAAACGTTCCTTGAACCACTTGAGCAATTAAGTAGTCGTGCAGAATCTTGCTATTTTTGAGAGAGACACTCATGCAAGAGGCAGCTTTTTACAGCATCTCCCAAATTCCTGACCGGTCACTGATAACAGAAAAATCCCCTCTCCCCCAATAACTAAAGGAAAGATAAAGTTATCGATCGCCCTCCGGAGCCAGTGTCAGAATAAAAGCAGGGAGATGACCAAGGAAAACCGACAACTCTCCATATTTTTCCCGTCATCGCCCCTAAAATTTATTTGGTTCAGATTTATGCAAACTGCCAATCCTCGTCAAACGGAGAAAAAAGAGCATCCCAGTGGCGATAAACGCTTCAAAGTCCTCGACATTACCATGAAGCGAGCAGGATATAATCAATCAGCCCTGATTGAAGTCCTGCACAAGGCCCAAGAAGCTTTCGGATTCCTAGAAGAAGATGTTCTCCTCTACGTTGCTCGGGCGCTAAAACTGCCCCTCAGTCGCGTCTATGGGGTAGCAACCTTCTATCATCTCTTTTCCCTGAAACCGGCGGGAAAACACACCTGTATTGTCTGTATGGGGACCGCTTGTTATGTCAAAGGCAGCGGCAAAATCCTCGAAGACATCGAAAACAGCTTTGATGTCAAAGTGGGAGAAACCACCGTCGATGGAGAAATTTCCCTAGTGTCGGCCCGTTGTATCGGGGCCTGTGGGATTGCACCGGCCGTGGTCTTCGATGGAGTCGTGGCCCCGAAACAAGATTCGGAAACTGTTTTAGCAAAACTAAAGAGTTTCTCCCAGTAATTTTTCACTTTAGTGGATTGAAAAAAATATGGACTTACAAGAATTATTGGCAGTGGCCGCAAAAGAAAAAGCTAGACAAAAAAGCATCCGGGTGCATTGTTGCACTTCCACCGGTTGTCAAGCTGCTAACTCCCTCCAAATCGAAAAAAACCTCGCCACTGCCGTCAAAGAGGCACACCTAGAGGATACAGTCGAAGTGGTGGGGGTTGGTTGCATGGGTTTTTGTGGTCGCGGTCCCTTGGTGGAAGTGGATCCCCAGGATCTCCTATACGAAGAAGTCACCCCGGAAAGTGCGGCCAGCATTATTGCGGCCTTAAACGGTGGCAAAACCGAGGTGCAATTAGGGGACTCAAAACATCCCTTTTTCTCCCATCAAGTCAAAATTGTCCGGGAAAATAGCGGTAAAATCGATCCCGATCGCATTGAGGAATATATCGCCGTCGGTGGTTATCAATCTCTCTACAAGGCCCTCTACGAGATGACTCCGGCCCAGGTGGTGGAGGAAATCACCAAAAGCGGTTTACGCGGCCGGGGTGGTGCTGGTTATCCCACCGGTTTAAAATGGGCAACGGTGGCTAAACAACCGGGTAAACAAAAATACGTTATCTGTAATGCTGATGAAGGGGATCCTGGGGCGTTTATGGACCGCAGTGTTTTGGAAAGTGACCCTCATTTAGTCCTAGAAGGAATGGCGATCGCTGCCTATGCCGTGGGGGCCGATCATGGTTATATCTATGTTAGAGCCGAATATCCCCTAGCGATCGATCGTCTGCAAAAAGCGATTAATCAGGCCAAAAAATTCGGTTTAATGGGTTCCCAAGTATTCGAGTCCACTTTCGATTTTAAGGTGGATATCCGCATCGGAGCGGGAGCTTTTGTCTGTGGAGAGGAAACCGCTCTCATCCATTCCATTGAAGGCGGCCGCGGCACTCCCCGCACCCGTCCCCCCTATCCGGCCCAATCGGGTCTCGATGGTTGTCCCACCCTGATTAATAACGTCGAGTCCTACGCTAATATCGCCGCTATTATCCGCGAGGGGGCTGCTTGGTATGCCAATATCGGTACTGCCACCAGTAAAGGGACAAAAATCTTCGCTTTAACGGGAAAAATCAGCAATAATGGGCTGATTGAAGTGCCAATGGGCATTACTCTCCGGGAAATTGTCGAGGAGATGGGGGGTGGTGTTCCCGATGGTCAAGTAAAAGCGGTACAAACCGGCGGCCCCTCTGGGGGTTGTATTCCCGCTAATTTACTCGATACTCCCGTGGATTACGAATCCTTAGCCAAACTCGGTTCAATGATGGGATCCGGGGGTATGGTAGTTATGGATGATAGTACCAGTATGGTCAAAGTGGCGAAATTCTATATGGAATTCTGTCGCGAGGAGTCCTGTGGTAAATGTATCCCCTGTCGCACCGGAACAGTACAAATGTTTGAATTATTGGCCAAAATTATCGACGGAAAGGCCGATATTCACGACCTCGAAAACCTAGAACATCTCTGTCAAATGGTTAAAGAAACCAGTCTTTGCGGTCTTGGTCAAAGCGCCCCCAATCCGATTTTAAGTACCCTACAGTATTTTAAGGAGGAATATCTGGCTCTGTTACAGGAAATTAAGCACCCCGTCTCTGTTTGAGAAAAAATTGATCGAGGCCCAACAGTGTTCGGCCTCGATCAATTTTTTCGGTTATGGGAAGTCTGGTGGGCTGCCGGGTTATCTTGAAGAGAGTTAGCAGTAGTCTCAGGAGACGATAGATTATGACTTGGCGCGGCTCAACCGATACAAAAGATCGCATTTTTGCAGCTTTAGTATATCTTTTACCCTTATATTCCGCTTTTGCCTTCGGTATCTTTATCTTTCAGCAAATTCCTTTTTTAGGAGCGGCCTTAGCAATAGTTTTAACTCCCTTAGCTTTTCTCTATAGTTCTCTGGGAACCTTTGGCAGTTTAATTATCTTTTTCGTCCTCTTTTTCGCCGTGGTACGCAATCCCCGCATCAGTCATTTTATCCGGTTTAACACCATGCAGGCGATTTTAATCGATATTTTGGTGTATTTATTGGGATTGGCCTTAGGTTTCGTCGCTAGGGGTTTGGGGGCGAATTTGGTGGTAGAAACTCTTTTTAACGTCGTCTTTTTGGGAGCATTTGCCGCCTGTGTTTACAGCATTATACAGTCGGTTATCGGCAAATACGCCGATATTCCCACAATTTCCGAGGCGGCCTATTCCCAAGTAGGAGGTTAAGTTAGCTTGAGTTTGTCCCCTTTTTCGGCTACAGTCTCTCCAGAATCAATGCGTTCGCTGCCAGGCCACATCTATGAGTCCATTTAAACAGACGCTACGGGAACTCAACGCTCAGAAGGGAAAAATAGCCGCTTCTGTGGGCAGAAAAACGCCTAAACGGGTTAATCGTTGGTTTAAATGGCTTTCTCCCGGTCTTTTTGTCAAACGCTGGCTTTTAATTAGTTTAACCGGCGTTTTTCTCACCTCCTTCGGTTTAGCTGTTTGGGTAAAATTAACCCCAGTTAATCGCTTTTTAGAGTTTGTTTCCCAAGCATTAGAAACGACCGCACGTTTAGTCCCCAATTCTGTTTCCGGGCCGCTGGCGGTTTTGCTGGGTGTCTTTTTGTTATTCTGGGGTCAGAGTCGCACCGTCGAAACGATTACAGAAGCACTACAACCGGACGCATCGGAGGAATTAGTCGATCGCCTACGCACCCATCGTCGTCTCCATCGCGGCCCGAAAATTGTGGCGATCGGTGGCGGTACGGGTTTATCGACGCTTTTACGCGGTTTAAAACAGTATAGTTCTAATATCACTGCTATTGTCACTGTAGCTGATGATGGCGGTTCTTCGGGCCGATTACGTCGGGAAATGGGCATTTTACCCCCGGGGGATATTCGCAATTGTATCGCCGCTTTGGCCGATGAGGAAAAGTTATTAACGGAATTGTTTCAATATCGCTTTCATGCCGGGGATGGTTTATCGGGCCACAGTTTTGGTAATTTATTTATCAGTGCTATGACCGAGATTACCGGCGATCTGGAACAGGCGATCGATGCTAGTGCCAAAGTTTTGGCCATTCGCGGCAAAGTGCTACCTGCTACCCTTACCGATGTTAGTCTCTGGGCCAAGTTAGCCGATGGGCGCATTATTGAGGGAGAATCGAAGATAACCGAAGCTATGGGGCAAATTCGTCAGATTGGCTGTCATCCTGCCGATCCGGTGGCTTTACCGGCTGCTTTAGCGGCAATTAAGGAAGCAGATTATATTATTATCGGGCCGGGTAGTCTTTATACCAGTATTATCCCTAATTTGTTGGTTCCCGCAATTCGTCAGGCCCTAGCAGAGGTGACAGTCCCCCGTGTCTATGTTTGTAATATTATGACCCAGCCGGGGGAAACGGATAATTATTCGGTGGCAGATCATTTGCGAGCGATCGAAGGAGTCTGTGAAGAACGCGTCTTTGATGCGGTTTTGGCCCAAAGAACTGCACCATCGCCCCAATCCCTACAATTATACGCCCAAGAGCATAGTCATCCCGTCTTTTTAGATCGCGAGGAAGTGGGAAAAATGGGTTATCGCATTGTTTTAGCAAATGTAATGGCAGAAGATGAAGTTACTGCCAAAGTTCGTCACGATCCCCAACGTTTAGCCCGAGTTTTATGGCGCTGGTATGCTAAAAAGTGAAACTTCGTTTTGAGTAGCTGGTCGTCGGTCGTCAGGAGATTATTTTTATTTATTCTTCCCACTTCATAATTCATAATTCATAATTCATAATTCATAATTCCCTGCTCCTATACCTTTTAATATCAATCCTTTCCATCTGCGCCATGGTAGGCTGCACCGAGGTATAATTCCCCTACTTTCGGGTTATTGAGTAAATCTTGACCCGATCCCTGAAAACGATCTTGACCACTTTCTAAAACATAACCTCGATCGGACATCATTAGGGCTTTTTTAGCATTCTGTTCCACTAAAATAATGGCAGTTCCCGTCTGATTAATCGCTTTTATCTGTTCAAAAACGCTGGTTACTAAGATAGGAGATAAAGCTGCTGAAGGTTCATCGAGAATTAATAAATCTGGTTGCAACATCAGCGCTCTTCCCATAGCTAACATCTGTCTTTCTCCTCCGGATAAAGTGCCAGCTTTCTGACGACGGCGCTCGTCCAAACGAGGAAACATGGCATAAATGCGCTCTTTTAGGGGTTTAATCGCTTTTTTACTGGTAAAAGCCCCCATTTCCAGATTTTCCTCGATACTCAGGGATGGAAAAACATTAGCAATTTGGGGAACATAACCCATACCGAGGGGAACGATTTGATTAGATTTCCAACCAGTGATATTTTTTCCCTTAAAAGTGATAGTTCCAGCACTGGGTTTTAATAAACCAAAAATTGTCTTAGCGAGGGTGGATTTTCCCGCACCATTGGGACCGATAACTGTGACTAATTCCCCCGGTGCAATGCGAAAGTTAACCCCTTGCAATATGTATAAATCCTGCACATAACCAGCATAAACTTGTTCAACTTCTAAAAGATAATCCATGACAAGGTAAAAAGGAGATAGGAGAGAGTAATATGAATTGTGAATTATGAATTATGAATTATGAATTGGGGAGATAGGTAGCATTTTCAGTAAACAGTGAACTGATAACTCACAACTGATAACTCACAACTGATAACTGATAACTGATAACTGATAACTGATAAATTAGGGAGTTTTTTGTAAATCGGGACGTTCTTCCGGCAGAATTGCACCTTCGACGGGACATACTTGTAAACAGATACCACAGTCGATACAAGTGGCAAAATCAATCCAATACCAATCGGTTCCTTTAACATTTTTACCCGGTCCTGGATGGATACAAGCAACAGGACAAGCGGAAACGCAATCAGCAACCCCTTCACAAATTCCAGTGACGATCGAATGTGGCACAGTGTTTTCTCCTCTAATTCTTAACATTACTTTACCACTTTTAGGCGCTGCCCTGCCATGATTGTAATCATTGTTAGGAAACTTCCCTTAATTTTCTAAAATCTTGGGAGTTTTTTCTTGATCTTAGCAAGAAGTAAGATAGGAGTTTTCCCGATGGTTTTTACTATTCCCTTACGGGAGGACAAATAGTTAATTTCTTCCTGTAATTTTTGATTATTTTTCTGAAGATTATTATGATTATTTTCTAATTCTTTTAGGGATATTTTCATCTCTTTTATAGTACGATGATCTTGCTGTTGTTTCAGATACATTGTCTGTTGCGCTTCCTGTAATTTTCTTAACTCTAACCAGACTTGATCCTGACTTGATTTGTTCCGTTCACTGAGCGCATACCAGAGAAAATTACTGATTTCTGCCGCTAGTTTTTGATTAACTTCAACAAGCTCGATAATATCAATTTTTTCGAGGGTAATTTTCGGATATAACCTTCTTAAATTTTGGGCGATATCAGAGGAAAAAGCGATGATTTTAGCAGCGGATAAAATGGCATAGTGTTTTTCTAAATCCACTGGTAAATTGCCGTTTTCTTCTGGGAACTCAGAAGCAAGAAAAAGTAGAGAAGGAGTGGTTAAGGGACTGGTATAAAAAGTGGAAATAAATAAATTAGCCTGTAGGCGATCGCAAATAGCTTGAATTTTTCTGGCATCCTTTCCCGTACAATTATAATCGTAGGATTCTGCGGGCCAATATTTAAATTCTTCCCATCGTGGTGCGGTGTTATTCCTATCTAAAATAACAATGTGTTGACTAAATTCTAATTGACTCCAATGCTCTAGAATTGAAGACCAAACCCTGGCTAATTTTCCTTGATCGATTTGAAAAATTAGGCCATCAATAACAATAATTGGGGGTTTCTTCTGGGAGATAGCTTGAATTGTTTGTAATTTTTCTCGCTCCTCTTCCTGTAAAATTTTCCCTAAATCTTCCATCTTAACTGGATTGGGTTTAATTTCTATATCCTTAATTTCTGGGTGAGGAATTTCATAGATTTTACACACTTGATAATGTTCCTCTAATGCTTGACCATTGCTGCCATGTTCTAAACCTTGGAGATTTAAATAATATAAACCTAAAATCTCAGGAATCAAAGCCATTTTTTCCCCTTGACTGCCGATTCTTAACCAAAATTCGTAATCACCAGCACAGCGAAAATTTTCCTGAAAATAACCATATTTATCGTGCAGCATTTTTCTCCACATTGGTTGAGAACCCACACAACAACCTTGACGCATATGTTGATAGGAGTAATTTGGCCAATTCCAATGTTTTAAAGCTGGGGTAGTGGCAAAAGTATCATTTTTGATTGTAGTAATTAATTGATCGGCATAAACTAAACTAATCTCCCTATTATTATCTAGATAATTAGCCATAATTTCCAGAGCATTGAAACAGTGACGATCATCAGTATTCCCATTGGTGATATAGGAACCCCTAGCTAGTTTAATCGCGCGATTCCAAGCGCAGTAGAGGGTTTCTCTTTCTTGAGTTCTCTGGTAAATAATATTAGGATAACTTTCTTGAAACTCTTGGATAATCTCCCCTTCATTCTCCGGAGAAGCACTATCGATAATAATAATTTCTACTTCTCCCTTTTCATAAAGAGTTTGAGTAACTAAATCCTCTAGACAACCCCGGATAAACTTTGCTGATTTATAGGTAGAGACAATTACAGAAACTTTGATCCTCTGCACTGGTATAGAGTTATTACAACTAGGATTCATTGGCTTATCTGATCGCAATTCAAGACAGAAAATTTTTTGATAATTTTGAAAAAGAAGATTTTAAGACTCTATATTCGATCGAGAGAATTGTCAAGATGTTATCGACTTTTACTGAAGATGCCGGTTTATTTACCTTTTGCTTGTTACTTGACATAATAAAAAACTATAATGGGAAGGCTGTGGAAAATGAGCAACAATGACCGTATCTTCCTCCCTAGACTGGTTAACCCGTGGAACCAGTGATTTATTCCCCCATCAACCCGACTCCCAAGAGCCTAGGGAAAATTTAACCCAACTACTGCAAACCACTGATCGCCCTTTAAGAATTAAACTAGGTATTGACCCCACCGGCAGCGATATTCACCTAGGTCATAGCATCCCTTTTCGGAAACTGCGTGCGTTTCAGGATGCCGGTCATGTAGCAGTGGTGATTATTGGTGATTTTACCGCTAGAATCGGCGATCCGACCGGAAAATCGGAAGTTAGAAAACAATTGACGAGCGAAGAAGTGAGAGCTAATGCCGAGAATTATCTGGCACAATTACGCCCAATTTTAGATTTTAACACCCCTAATCGTCTAGAAATTCGCTATAACTCGGAATGGTTGGAGAAATTAGACCTCTCGCAAATTCTCGAACTTCTCTCCACCATGACCGTCGGGCAAATGTTGGCAAAAGAAGGCTTTTCCGAACGCTACGACCGGGAAAACCCGATTTTTATCCATGAATTTCTCTATCCCTTAATGCAGGGTTATGATTCCGTAGCTGTCGAGGCCGATGTCGAATTGGGAGGAACCGATCAAAAATTTAATATTGCCGTCGGTCGCGATTTACAGAAATATTTCGGCAAAAAACCGCAATTCGGGTTACTTTTACCGATTTTAATCGGAACCGATGGCAGCCAAAAAATGTCCAAATCCCTGAATAATTATGTGGGATTGCGGGAATCGGCCCTGTCCATGTACTCGAAACTGGAAAAAACCCCCGACGCTTTGTTAAAAGATTATTACGAACTATTGACAAATTTGCCTTTAGATGCTATGCCAAGCAATCCGCGAGAGGCACAAAAACAACTGGCGATCGAGGTAGTTGCCCAGTTTCACGGGACAGAGGAGGCATTAAAAGCACAAAAAACGGCGCAGGAGATAGTTCTACAGGGAAATACGGCAGCTGCGGACTCTGTACCCGAATTTTCCCTAGCAGCGGTCAATTTTCCCCTAAAACTATTCTATCTTCTTGCGGCCACCGGCTTATGTAAAAGTAGCGGCGAAGGGAGAAGACAGATTCAGGGGGGTGGAGTCAGGATCGATAGCGAGAAAATCACCGATGTGGACAAAAGTTTTGAGACAGCCGAAGCTTTAGCCGGAAAAGTCCTACAGGTGGGCAAAAATAAATTTATTCGCTTTGTAGCTTAAATAAGCGAAAAAGTCCCTATTCGGCGGCTTTTTCCACGATTTCTAACTCAAAATCTCGAAAATGGGCTTTAAACTTTTTACTGAACTCGACGAGGACAGGTAGGTTGGCGCTAACCGGTCGGCCACGCCATTCGGTGACAAACGCTTTCACCTCTCCCTCTAGTCCTTTCACGTCAAAAGGATTCGATTTGTGTTCAGGATGATGATAAACTACCACGGACTCAATTACACGAACTCGATCGCCAACTTTCATAAACTCTCTAGCGAAGACAAACGCCTATTGTATCTTTGAAAACAATCTTATCATTGTACGCGATATCAGTGATCAGTAAACAGTGATCAGTTATCAGTGGGAATTATGAATTGGGGAGTCGGAAGTGGGGTGATGGGGGAGTGGGGTGTGGGAATTATGAATTATGAATTATGAATTGGGGAGTGGGGAGTGGGAAGAATAAATAAAAATAATCTCCTGCCGACCGCTGACCGCCTGCTCAAGCAAACAAGGTCATTAAACCTAAATAAAGCTTTGCGGGATCGAGGGTGACAAGATATACAATGATTGGGGTTTATCGTCAAGCAACCCTAAGCCTATGCCACGCCGTGATGACTTAAAGAAAATCCTAATCTTGGGCGCTGGCCCGATTGTCATCGGACAAGCCTGTGAATTCGACTATTCGGGAACTCAAGCCTGTAAAGCCCTACGAGAAGAAGGTTATGAGGTAATTTTAGTCAATTCTAACCCCGCCTCGATCATGACCGATCCAGAAATGGCCGATCGCACCTACATTGAACCAATTCTGCCGGAAATTGTCGAGAAAATTATCGCTAAAGAACGCCCCGATGCGATTCTACCGACTATGGGTGGTCAAACTGCCCTGAATACCGCCGTCGCTTTAGCCAAAAGCGGCGTTTTAGAAAAATATAACGTGGAACTGATCGGGGCAAAACTTCCCGCTATTGAAAAAGCCGAAGATAGGGAACTATTCAAAAAAGCAATGGAGAAAATCGGTGTTCCCGTCTGTCCTTCGGGGATTGCCAACAATTTAGAGGAGGCAAAAGCGATCGGTCATCAGATCGGTTCCTATCCTCTCATTATCCGGCCTGCCTTCACTTTAGGAGGAACAGGGGGCGGTATTGCCTATAACCAAGAAGAATTTGAACCGATGGCTCAGTATGGGCTAGATTGTTCGCCCACATCGCAAATTCTCGTCGAAAAATCCCTAATTGGCTGGAAAGAATACGAATTAGAGGTTATGCGTGATCTAGCCGATAACGTGGTGATCATCTGTTCGATCGAAAACTTTGACCCGATGGGAGTCCATACCGGCGACTCGATTACGGTTGCGCCCGCCCAAACCCTGACCGATAAAGAATACCAACGCCTCCGGGACTATTCTAAGGCAATTATTCGGGAAATTGGCGTAGAAACCGGCGGATCAAACATCCAATTCTCCGTTAATCCCACTAACGGCGACGTAATCGTGATTGAGATGAATCCCCGGGTATCCCGTTCTTCGGCCCTAGCATCAAAAGCCACGGGATTCCCGATCGCTAAATTTGCCGCTAAACTAGCAGTAGGCTACACTTTAGACGAAATTCCCAACGATATCACCAAAAAAACCCCGGCTTCCTTTGAACCGACTATCGATTACGTCGTCACCAAAATTCCTCGCTTTGCCTTCGAGAAATTCCCCGGCTCCCAACCGATTCTAACCACCCAGATGAAATCCGTCGGGGAAGCTATGGCTATCGGTCGAACTTTCCAAGAATCCTTTCAAAAAGCTCTTCGCTCCCTAGAAACGGGGCGTTTTGGCTTTGGTTGCGATAAAATCGAAACTCTCCCCCCCCTCTCGGAAGTCCGGGCCAGTTTGCGGACACCTAACCCCGAACGAGTTTATAGTATCTATCATGCTTTTAAATTGGGCATGAATGGGTCGGAAATCCAGGAACTAACCGGGATTGATCCCTGGTTCCTCGATAAATTGGCCGATTTGATGGAAACCGAGAAGTTTCTCAAACGAACTCCCCTGAAAAGTCTCAGCCAAGAGAACCTATTCGCTATTAAACAACAGGGTTTTAGCGATCGCCAAATTGCCTTCGCCACCAACAGCAGCGAGGACGAAGTAAGAAGTTATCGCAAGGGTTTGGGTATTGTTCCCGTCTATAAAATGGTGGACACCTGCGCGGCAGAATTTGAGGCTCTAACACCCTATTATTATTCCACCTACGAACGGGTAGAATCGGAAGTTTTACCCTCCGATAAACGCAAAGTGATGATCCTCGGTGGTGGCCCCAATCGCATCGGCCAGGGGATAGAATTTGACTACTGTTGTTGTCATGCCGCTTTTTCCCTCAGTCAAGCCGGTTTTGAGACGATTATGGTCAACTCTAACCCAGAAACTGTCTCCACCGATTACGATACCAGCGATCGCCTTTACTTTGAACCCCTGACTAAAGAAGATGTCTTAAATATCATCGAAGCGGAACAACCAGAGGGTTTAATTATTCAATTCGGTGGGCAAACTCCCTTAAAACTGGCGGTTCCCCTGCAAAAATATTTAGAATCGCCTAATTGTCCCGTAAATACCAAAATTTGGGGAACTTCACCCGATTCGATCGATACTGCCGAAGATCGGGAACGTTTTGAACAAATCCTCCGACAATTAGACATCCGACAACCTGCCAACGGTATTGCCCGCAGTTTCCAAGAATCCCAAGCAGTGGCTAAACGTATCGGTTATCCTGTGGTAGTACGTCCGTCCTACGTTTTAGGCGGTCGGGCAATGGAAATCGTCTATTCCGATAGCGAATTAGAACGCTATATGAAGTATGCGGTACAGATAGAACCGGATCACCCGATTTTAATCGATAAATTCCTCGAAAATGCCATCGAAGTGGATGTGGATGCCCTGTCAGATGCCACGGAAACAGTCGTTATCGGGGGATTAATGGAACATATCGAACAAGCAGGCGTACATTCGGGTGATTCTGCCTGTTCTATCCCCCATACGTCCCTGAGCGCCTCGGTTTTAACCACAATTCGACAATGGACGGTGGAACTAGCGAAAGCTTTAAAAGTAATCGGTTTGATGAATATCCAGTATGCGGTACAGGGGGAGACAGTTTATATCTTAGAAGCGAATCCCCGCGCTAGTCGTACTGTTCCCTACGTTTCCAAAGCGACGGGAGTTCCTTTAGCAAAAGTTGCCTCCCTCGTCATGTCGGGCCGAACCCTGACGGAATTGGGTATCATCAGCGAAGCAATTCCCCGTCATATTGCCGTCAAAGAAGCGGTTTTACCCTTCCAGAAGTTCCCCGGTGCTGATACTCTCCTGGGACCAGAAATGCGTTCTACAGGCGAAGTAATGGGGATTGACAGCGATTTTGGCAAAGCTTTCGCTAAAGCAGAAATGGCCGCCGGCGTGATTTTAGCCACCAGTGGGACGGTTTTTGTCTCGATGAGCGATCGCGATAAAACCCCCATGGTTCCCGTGGTTAAGGATCTGCAATCCCTCGGTTTTCGCGTCGTCGCCACTTCCGGAACTCGTGAAGTTTTGTTAGAAAACGGTTGCGAAAATATCGATTTAGTGCTAAAGATTCACGAAGGTCGTCCCCACGTTATCGATTGGATCAAAAATGACTGGATTCAGTTTATTGTCAATACTCCCAGTGGTGAAGAATCCCAAAACGATGGCCGACAAATTCGCCGTACTGCCCTCGATTATAAGTTACCAATTATCACCACTATCGCCGGGGCAAAAGCGACAGTAGCAGCCTTAAAATCCCTGCAATCCCAACCTTTAGAGGTGAAAGCTTTACAGGATTATCTCGCCTAATTTCAGTTATCAGTTATCAGTAATCAGTTATCAGTAATCAGTTATCAGTTATCAGTTATCAGTAATCAGTTATCAGTTATCAGTTATCAGTTATCAGTTATCAGTTATCAGTAATCAGTTATCAGTTATCAGTTATCAGTTATCAGTTAGAAAGGGGATATAGGGGTTTAGGGATATAGGGGTTTAGGGAAATTTCAGCCAAATGCCCCACTACCCCACACCCCACACCCCATCTCCCCACTACCCCATCACCCCAAACCCCACACCCCATCACCCCACTTCATAATTCATAATTCATAATTCCTATGACCGATACTATAACCGACTATAAAAACCTAATTAGTGAACTGATTAACCGTTATAAAAACCGCGTCGATTTCCTGACAATTCGTCTGGAAGAAGCGCGGGGGACAAATATTCTACTGCGTTCCGAACGAGTGGAAACCCTCAGCGAAGGTATTGCTATCGGTGGTCAGGTACGCGCTTGTTATAAAGGAGGTTGGGGATTTGCCAGCTTTAATCAATTATCCAGTTTACAGGAACGATTAGAAGATGCGATCGCTGCTGCCCGTTTAATTGGGGAAGAAGAAACCCTGATTGCTCCGGTAGAACCTGTAATTATCTCCTGTGAATTGCCTTTAACGGGAACAGACCCGCGTTTAGTACCATTAGCCGATAAAAAAGCCCTCTGCGATCGCTATAATAACCTATTGCGTCAACACCATCCCAATATTGCCACCACTTCCGTCCGTTATAGCGATAGCAGTCAACATATTCTTTTAGGCACTTCTGACGGGACTTTAATCGAACAAAAATGGTCAGACGTAGAAATGCGTTTTTCGGCCACCGCTAGGGATGGGGACAGCGTACAAACAGGCCGGGAAACCACGGGATCCCGAAAAGCTTTCGAGGATCTGATCAATTTAGAAGAACAGGTGCAGGGGTCGGCTAAACGGGCCGTAGAAGCCCTAGTTTTGCCCCCTGTCAAGGGCGATACCTACACCGTCGTCATCGATCCCATTTTAACCGGTCTGTTCGTCCATGAGGCTTTTGGCCACCTTTCCGAGGCAGATATGTTATACGAAAATCCTGACCTTTTGGAGGTGATGAGTATGGGCAAACGTTTTGGACCAGATAACCTGCAAATCTTTGACGGAGCAGGTCCAGAAGGTCATCGGGGCAGTTATTTTTATGACGATGAGGGAACCCCCGCAACCACGACTCAGTTAATTAAAAATGGGGTTTTGGTGGGAAGACTGCATTCGCGGGAAACGGCGGGCAAATTAGGCGAAAAACCGACCGGTAACGCCCGTTGTCTCAATTATCATTATCCGCCCATTGTCCGCATGACCAACACTTGGATTGAACGGGGAACCACTGCGGTTAAAGAGTTATTTTCGGGGATAAAAACGGGAGTTTATGCCCAAAATTGGCAGGGAGGCATGACTAACGGCGAAATGTTCACTTTTAGCGCTGGGGAAGCTTGGATGATTCGCGATGGAGAAATTGCTGAACCGGTTAAAGATGTGACTCTCTCTGGTAATGTCTTTAAAACCCTAGCCAATATTGAGGCAATTGGGGATGATTTCCACTGGGATGAGTCGGGAGGCTGCGGAAAAGGGGGTCAAAGTGGTTTACCCGTCGGCTGCGGTGGCCCCAGTCTCCGCATCCGCGATGTGGTCGTCGGGGGAGAAGCAGATATTCAGTGATCAGTAATCAGTAATCAGTAATCAGTGAAAAGACAGTGGAAAACTACTATTTAATACTAATAACTAATAACTAATAACTGATAACGGATATTCTGGTTTTTGTGTGGAAGGAAGAAGAATAGGGATAATTTGGGTGCATCTCAATTTTTGGGCGCACGCAGTTCGATAAACTCACTGACCAAGGTGCGCCCCTACCATTGGCTCAATAATATTATTGTAGGGGCGAATTGCATTCGCCCTGACAGCCGAAATCTATCTCATCTTCTCGTCACTGTCTTCAATTTCTTGATCATCTTGATTGATTTCTTCTTTAAATCCCCGTAAAGTTTTCCCCAAAGCTGCCCCAAATTCGGGTATTTTTTTTGGTCCAAATATCAGGAGAACAACCACAGCAATAATTACTATTTCTGGCCAACCTAATCCAAACATAATCTTGAAAGTAAAAAGTAAAAAAAGAGAAAGGAGTCAGAATTCAGGAGTCGGAAACTTGGAAAATTGCTAGATTCTGTCTTTTGCACGAGTGCCTGTTACCTCTTGCCTTCAGAAGCTGATAACTGATAACTGATAATTGATAACTGATCACTGATCACTGACTCTATGCTGCCACTTCTGCGCGTTTGTAAGCTTCGTCGAGGACTTCTGAGAGAGTCGGATGGGTGTGGATGCGGAAAGCGAGTTCATGGACAGATTTACGTTCAGCGATCGCATTGGCCGCTTCTTGAATTAAATCCGATGCGTGGATACCGATAATATGAACACCGAGTAATTCCCCCGTATCCTGACGATAAACGACTTTAGCGATGCCTTCCGTTTCTCCTTCCGCTAAAGCTTTGGAATTTCCCTTAAAATAGGTCTTGACAGCAGCGACCTTATACCCTTCTTGCTGTGCCAAAACTTCTGCTTGCGGTTCCGTTAAACCCACATAACTAATTTCGGGGTGGGTAAAAGCGGCGGCGGGAATACTGCGATAATCGATGGTTTTTGGGCGATTACAGATATTTTCAATGGCTATTACCCCTTGACCCGAAGCAGCGTGAGCTAACATCATTTTACCCGTAGCATCGCCCACGGCCCAGAGATGGGGAATCGGTTCACCGTCTTGAATTACCTGCATTTTGTCATTAACGGCAATAAAACCGCGTTTATCCAGTTCTACCCCGACAAATTCCAATCCGAGATTCTTGGTCGCTGGGATTCTTCCTGTAGCGACTAAACAAGCATCTACCTCTAAAATTTCGATCGCTTCTTTGCTTTTTGCGTCCACCAGTTCAATGGTCACAGGATTCCCCGGTTTAATACTTTTTGCCAAAACTCCCACATAAGTCTCGATGTCTCTAGGTTTAATCAGAACTCTTTCCGCGATTTTCGAGATTTCTGGGTCAAATCCGGGCATGAGACTGTCTAAAGCTTCGATCATCGTCACTTCACAACCCAAAGCGGTGTATATATCCGAAAATTCCAGACCGATATAACCACTACCGATAATTGCAATCCACTTGGGTAAAGTTTCTAATCTAACGGCCTCATCGCTGGTAAAAACCGTTTTATGATCAATCTCGATCCCCGGTGGGACAAAGGGAACCGACCCCGGACAGAGCATAATATCCTTAGCGGTGTAGATTTTTTCGCCACTATCCCCGATGACGCTAACTTTTTGCGGGCCGGCGATTTTTCCCCAACCGTGGATAGTATCAACCTTGAGACGTTTAAGACTATTAGTGAGATCGCCTCTAATTTTACTGACAAGGTTGTTAGCATGATCGGCAATTGTCGGACGGTCAAAATTAACGCCAGCGATGGCAATACCTAGACTTTTCAGATGGTCACTATCGGCCAATTCTCGCACTCGTCCCGAGGCTGCCAGTAAAGCTTTAGAGGGAATACAACCGCGATTAACACAGGTTCCTCCCATATCTTTGGCTTCGATAATAGCTGTTTTTAGCCCACATTTGACTGCGTGTAGGGCTGCCCCGTGGCCACCAACTCCAGCACCGATAATAATTAAATCGTAGTCGAATTCACTCATAGTCTCTCTGACTCTCAAAGTTAGCATTATCTCATTTTACGATCCACTGCGATCAAGCTGTGCTATCCCGGTCAAAAACTGGAGCCAGTTTTTAGCCATTAGGTTCTTGTGCATTGAAACTGGGTGTTGGGAATTTTACGACAAAACGTTACTAGATATCTTGTAAAAATAAAAAATTGTTGTTCGGGTTGAGAGTCGGTCGTCAGTAGTCAGGAGAATTTAAAATGCTCTATTCACAGATTTTAGGCTATTTAATCCTTATTTTTGCCGTTTTTGCATCCTCAAAAATTAATTAGGCAAGGTGTTACTTAACCAAGATATGAATACTAACCCTGCATCGTATCCATAAGTTAGTTTAGTCCTAGGTTGGAAAAATTAAACCTGCTGCCAATACTTTCCCAGATGAAAGACCCATCCTTCTCCTACCATAATTTAGGCTCGAAACCAGAATCGTTAATGATTTCTACTGTTTCTCCCGATGGTTTAATCACAAATAAACCCTGTTTATAGGCATAACGATCTACTCCTTCGTCTATTTCTATTCCCGCCACTGCACCATAAGCCTGATAGTTTTTATAATGGGGAAATGCTTGTTTAAATCGACTTAATTTTTCTAAAAACTCATTGACATCATCTTTCGATAAACGAGATTTACATTCTACTAAAACTACCTCGGTTTCATCGACGGCTAAAATGTCAATCTCCATGGCTATTCCTTGCCGTTTTACCCTGGCACGACTGTAGGTTTCTTTGACATCGATACCTTTGCTACGAAATAGGCCAATAACAGCAGGTTCGACTAATTCCTCGACAAATCTTCCCCAGCGAGTGGTTAAACTATCCACAGCACGACTGGTATTGGCCACTGTTTTCTCTAGCTCGGCCAAACGGCGATCGGCTTCGGCCTTGGCTTCAGCAGCCCGGCGATCGTATTCAGCGGCCCGGCGATCAGCTTCGGCCTTAGCTTCAGCGGCCCGGCGATCGTATTCTTGGCGTGATTGTTCAAACTTTTCGTTAGTTTTCTCAAAAAGTTTATAGATATTTTCGATGGTAATCGGTTGAGACATGGTTATTTGTTTTAATCTTTCTTGTTTTACTATAATTGTACTAGCAAAGTGCAAGTCATTTTAGGGACGGGTGTTAATTGGGCAAGTCAATAGTTATACTAAATCCGTTGAGTAACGCACAGAAAACGGGTTTCTCGGAGAAACCTGTTTTCTACTCATGCACTCATGCAAAACGGAGAATAAATAATCAGTTTTTAATAACTGGATTTAGTATGAGGACGATATAGCGGGGACGGGAACCACAGTTTCTTCGTTGATCATGGTTTCTAACTGTTCAGCCTGGGATTTGGCTCAATAAATTGAACATTGTAAATAATTATTACAAATACTTGACTTAAGATATTTCTATGGTGACAGAAACACAAATCAAAGAAAAAGCACTAGAGTTAGGTTTCCATGGGGTCGGTATTGCCTCTGTGGACAGCCAAGACTCGGCGGTATCCCATCTAAAAAGCTGGTTAGAGCGGGGTTATCACGCCGATATGGATTGGATGACTAACCCGAAACGACAGGATATCAAAACTCTTTGGCCAGAAGTGCGATCTCTAATTTGTCTTGCCCTTAACTACTACACCCCCCAGCAACACAGTCAAGATCAAAACCATGGCAAAATTTCCCGTTATGCTTGGGGACGAGATTATCACAAAGTATTAAGTAAAAAATTAAAAGCCCTCAGTCAATGGTTAGAAAGTCAGGGGGAGCAAATTCAAACCCGTTACTATGTGGATACTGGACCATTACAGGATAAAGTTTGGGCGCAAAGAGCAGGGATCGGCTGGATTGCCAAGAATGGTAACTTAATTACTCGCAATTACGGCAGTTGGGTATTTTTAGGGGAAATATTAACTAATTTACCTTTAGAACCCGATCAACCCCATAGCGCCCATTGTGGCACCTGTAGCCGTTGTTTAAGCGCTTGTCCCACCCAAGCAATAGTTAGTCCCTATGTGGTGGATGCTAATCGCTGTATTGCATACCATACCATCGAAAATCGTGCTGTAACTTTGCCTACAGAAATTGCCAAGAATTTACAAGGTTGGGTAGCCGGCTGCGATATCTGTCAAGATGTCTGTCCTTGGAATCAACGTTTTGCCCAAGTTACCGACGTGGAGGATTTTCAACCTCGTCCGGAAAACCTCTGGCCAAGGTTGGATCAATTAGCTAATCTAACTATAGAGGAGTGGGATCGTCGTTTCATCTCGTCGGCCCTGCGTCGAATTAAACCCCAGCAGTGGCGACGTAATGCCCAAGCTAATTTAGCTCATTCCCCTAACCCCGCACAAGATGACAATTAAAGTAGTCCTGTTCGATTTTGATGGTACTATCGCCGATACCCACGATACTTTCGTGGAGATTGTCAATCGTTTGGCTAAAAATTTTGGTTATCAACCCGTCAACGAGGAAGATTTGGCCAGACTAAAAAACCTTAGTTCCCAAGAAATTATTAAACAATCCCAAGTTTCCCCCGTTAAAATACCTTTTTTACTCTATCGAGTTAAACGGGAATTAAATAAACAAATTGACTGCCTAAAACCCTTCCATGGCTGGCATCCCTGCCTCCTTACCCTTAAAGAAAGAGGCTATAGATTGGGAATAATAACTTCTAATACTAAAGAAAATGTCACCATATTTTTAGCAAATAACCAACTCTTAAACTTATTTGATTTTATCTATTCGGGAACGCCTTTATTCGGCAAACACAAAATTATTGATCGCCTGATCCGACAAAATAAATTCTGCCCCGATGAAATGATTTATGTCGGCGATGAAACCAGAGATATTACTGCTGCCCAAAAAAGTCAAGTGCAGGTGGTGGCCGTAGCTTGGGGCTTTAATTCCCCTCAAATTCTCACTCAATTTAACCCCGATCATCTCATTGATCATCCCCTAGAATTATTGGATATTTTAGATAGGGCTGGCTGAAAAAGTTTTTACTAGGAGCGTTGGACATTTGTACTATAATATCCGACACTCAGTTTAAATATAGACTTTGATCGATGGGGGCAGAGAGACTCGAACTCTCACGAGCTTATAAGGCTCAACGGATTTTAAGTCCGTAGCGTCTACCATTCCGCCACGCCCCCGTTA
Organism: Microcystis aeruginosa Ma_MB_S_20031200_S102; assembly: GCA_007095845.1. GTDB lineage: Bacteria > Cyanobacteriota > Cyanobacteriia > Cyanobacteriales > Microcystaceae > Microcystis > Microcystis aeruginosa_D. The sequence goes on along the minus strand of SFBI01000197.1, from coordinate 4,245 downwards.
TTTAACCGACAATTTTTTATCATATCACAAATAAGTTAATTGGCAAGAGTATTTTCAGTAAATTATTTTAGCCCGCCAATTCGATCGCCGCAAAGGGGGAAAGACAGGGTAAAATAATCAGCAGGTGAATTGCAGTTCACCGACAGCCATTGATAAAAATCAATCCTTATGCAATCAATTCTGACGCAAGAAACCATTATCATCGCCCTGATCTACCTATCTCTCAGTGTCTTGTATTTGCTCGTCATTCCCGCCGTTATCTACTACTACCTCAATACGCGCTGGTATGTAGCATCTTCTTGGGAAAGAGGGTTTATGTACTTTCTGATGAGCTTTTTCTTTCCCGGGATGCTGTTGTTAAGTCCTTTCCTTAACTTCCGTCCCCAACGTCGTACCCTCAAAGCTTAAGTTATCAACCCAAAAAAACCCATGAGACGCATTGATGTCATCGGGATCGGTATAGGGATGTTTGCTATGGGCGGCATCCTCTACATTATCCTGCAAAAAACCGGTTTAGATAGTGCTTCGGCGGGAATTTGGAGTCAAGCGGTGTTGGTGGGTGGTGTCATCGGTTGGATTTTTACCTATCTGTTTCGAGTCGCCACCGATAATATGACCTACGGCAAACAGCGCAAAGATTACGAAGATGCCGTCTTTAAAAAACGTCTGGAAGCGATGACTCCCGAAGAAATCGCCCAAATGCAGCGGGAGATTGAAGAAGAAAAAACTAAATAGACGGATGAAACCCGATAAAATCATCATCGGTTGGCGAGAATGGCTCGATTTACCCGATTTAGGCATTACCAAAATAAAGGCCAAGATTGATACAGGCGCTCGCTCCTCGGCCCTACACGCTTTTCATCTGCATCCTTTTCGAGATGGCGATCGCAATTGGCTGCGCTTTCAAGTTCATCCCTACCAAAAAGATAGTCACCACACTGTCACCACCACCGCAGAAATCCTCGAATGGCGACAGGTAAAAAATTCCGGTGGTCAAAGTCAACTACGTCCCGTTATCAGAACAAGTGTATTACTTGGTGGTCGTCAATGGCCGATCGAATTAACCTTGACTAATCGCGATGTCATGGGTTTTCGGATGTTATTAGGACGAGAGGCCCTAAAAAAAGGCTTTCTTGTCCATCCGAATAGGTCTTTTTTACTGAGTTAAGTTATATTTAAAGCCGTGGCTCTCCCAGGTTTGGTGGGTAAAATGTATTCTAAGATACATTACTCAAGAGCGAGGGGGTGGAGCAAACCACAAAGACACAAAGGACACAAAGATCGATCGATCATATTGTAAGTTAAACTTATCACACAGAACCTAGAAGAGCCAAGCCGTCAGTTTTGCATCAGTTATCAGTTATCAGATGTGAGTTTTTAGTTCACTGTTTTCTGTTTACTGTTCACTAAAAAGGCTCCACTGCTTTCCTATACCTTTTAAACAAGATTTAGTATTAGATGCCCATAATATTGATTCTCTCTCAGATTCTTGAGGAATGCCTCTCGACATTCTTAATAATTTCAGGTGTATTATTATCTATCTAAATTCTTGGAGTTTGTTGCTGTATAATTGTGATGACTGCCCCTGCTTTTTATCTGAACTATGCCCATTCCCGATTTTCAATCGATTATGTTGCCCCTATTAAAAATACTTGCAGATGGCAAAGTTTATAAATATCGAGAAATTTTTGAAGCCTTGGTCAGAGAGTTTCAAGTCACGGAAGCGGAAAGAAAAGAAATGCTTCCCAGTGGACAACAAGAAATTTTTGCTAATCGAGTCGGTTGGGCAAAAACCTATTTAAAGAAAGCGGGATTAATTGACTCACCCCAAAGGGCAACTTTTGTAATTTCTGAGAAAGGAAAAGAAATCTTATCTCAAAATCCTGCTCGAATTGATACAAAATTTCTCAGGCAATTTCCTGAGTTTCAAGAATTTACTAGAGTCAATAAGCAAAATGAAACTATTACTCTTGAAAGCAATTTATCAACTTCTGATCAAGAACAAAACCCCGAGGAATTACTGGAAAACTCCTATCAAGAAATTCGTCAAGCATTAGCGACAGACTTACTTTCTATTTTGCGAAAATTATCCCCAGATGCTTTTGAAAAATTAGTAGTAGAATTACTGGTAAAAATGGGTTATGGTGGCTCGATTAGAGATGCTGGTAAAGCGGTGGGTAAGAGCGGTGATCAAGGGATTGATGGGATAATAAAAGAAGATAGACTCGGTTTAGATATAATCTATATTCAAGCCAAAAGATGGGCTGATAATAATGCCGTTGGTCGTCCAGAAATCCAGAAATTTGTTGGGGCATTAGCGGGACAAGGAGCCAAAAAAGGCATTTTCATCACCACTTCCTATTTTACCCAAGAGGCTTTAGAATATGCCCCCAGAAATGAGATAAAAATAGTGCTGATTGATGGAGAAGAATTAGGTCAATTGATGATTGATTATAATTTAGGTGTATCGACCCAAAAAATCTATGAAATCAAGAGAATTGATCATGATTATTTTGGGGATGAATGAGAGAGAGAAGGGGACAAGGGTTACAGAAAACGACGATGGCGTTAAAATAGATGGAAAAAATAGAGGATAAAAACTATGGACGGGATGACCTTTTTTCAGAAAAGTGCGGGACAGTGGAAATCTCAGCGCACCACCCATCATTTACCCTTTCGACGCTCAGAAACTGGCGATTCCGAGATTTATGTGGAAGCTTTAAGCGCCGATAACCCGAAAATTATCGCTATCTGTGAAATGCACGAAGTGGATCCCGCTAAGACTGTGGGGGGTGCCTTTGTCAGTTGGGATGGTTCGATGCAGTGGGACAAAGAAGACGAAAATCATCAAGGAACCACCGTTTTTGCGCTAATTCCCGATGAAAATAATCCCCAAGCTGGTGTTCTCCTGCGGGAGCGAGGTTATGCGGAAATCGTTCCCGTGGCGGGCCGTTATCACATTGATGAACAGGAAGGTTTAGTCTTAATTACAGAATACGAAACAATGACCTCGATCGAGCGTTTTTGGTTTGCCGATGCCGATTTACGTCTCCGCACTAGCACAGTTCAACGTTTTGGCGGTTTTAATACGGCCACTTTTTGTGCTGAATCCCGCAATCAGTCATCGGAGTCAGTCTCTAGTGATTCCCCCGAACCATCATCCTATTCGATTAGTGGCTGGTAAATTCAGTTATCAGTTATCAGTTATCAGTCATCAGTCATCAGTCATCAGTCATCAGTTTTTTCTCCCATCTCCCCGCTCCCATCTCCCTTCTCCCCTGCTCCGGCGCTCTCCACTCCCCGGATGGTAAACGAGTTTTCTTAACAATTGTAAGAATTTTTAATATTTCTTTTCTAGTTGACACCTACTCCCTTATCATTAGGAGGAAAGTTTTTTAAGCATTTCTAAGGATACGGAGGTTTACCCTTGGCCATTCCTCTTTTAAATTACGCCCCCAAGTCCCAAAACGTGCGGGTAGCTGGTTATGATGTCGGTGGAGACGAAAAACCGAGAGTTTACACGACGGAAAATGTTCTCTCCCCCACAGACCTGGACGATTTAATCGAAGCCGCTTACCGTCAGATTTTCTTCCATGCCTTTAAATGGGATCGGGAACCCTTCCTCGAATCCCAATTACGCAATGGACAATTATCGGTGCGGGATTTCATTCGTGGTTTACTGTTATCGAAAACCTTCTATAACAGCTTCTACGAGAAAAACAGCAACTATCGCTTTGTCGAACAGGTAGTACAAAGAGTTCTCGGTCGCGATGTCTATAGCGAAAGAGAAAAAATTGCTTGGTCGATTGTCGTTGCCACCAAAGGGATTCAAGGTTTTGTCGATCAACTTCTCAACAGTGACGAGTATCTGCAAAGCTTTGGTTATGATACCGTTCCCTACCAACGTCGTCGCACCCTAGCCAGCCGCGAAATCGGTGAACGTCCATTCAACATCACCTCCCCTCGCTACGATGGCTACTATCGTGGTATTTTGGGCTTCCCTCAAATCGTTTGGCAGAATGCTGTCCGTCGCTATGTTCCCCAAGATCAAAAACCCAAAGCTGGCGATCCTTCCAGCTTCTTGGCTATGGCCCGGGGTCTCGGTAGCGCCAAAGGCAATCCTGTGCCAAGAGTCTCCGCTATGAATATTAACATCGAGGCTTCTGTACCCCGTCGTTAATTTTTAGCTAAACCTGCCGGGGAGAGTCCCTAATTGGCAGAATGACCTGCGAACCATAATCAGGT
>SFBI01000196.1 GCA_007095845.1 Microcystis aeruginosa Ma_MB_S_20031200_S102 | reverse complement strand
GGTTTCTGCTTCTTTCCCGAAGGATTTTTCGCACCTGCCTTAACAGATTTACTCTGTTCTGGTCTTATGGTCGCTCTACAGACTGACACCGCAAGCCCTGCGGCCAAAATATTTTTACTCGCGTTAACATCTCGGTCATGGTGAATCCCACAGTCTGGACAGTCCCACTCTCGAACATTTAACGGCATTTTCTCAGCAATATACCCGCAATTACTACATCTTTTAGAACTGGGAAACCATCTATCTATTTCGATGTAGTTTCTCCCGTACCAACGGCATTTATAGGCTAATTGTCGAGTGATTTCACCCCAGCTTACATCAGATATTGCCTGAGATAATTTCGGGTTTTTGACCATATTCTTGACGGCTAAATTCTCAACCACAATCGTTTGATTTTCACGAACTAATTGAGTGGTTAGCTTGTGTAAATGGTCTTTTCTACTATCGGTGATTCGAGCGTGAATCTTGGCTACTTTGATTCTCGCTTTTTCTCGATTTTTTGAGCCTTTCTGTTTTCTAGAAAGATTTTTTTGTGCCTTTCGCAGTCTCCGATAATGTTTCTTAAAATGCTTGGGATTAGATACTTTATCGCCATTGCTGGTAATTACTAGGCTACTAATTCCTAAGTCAATTCCAATGGCTTTATCTGTTACTGGTAATGGCTTAATCGTTGGGTCATCAAATCTAATTGAAATATGCCAGCGTCCTGATGGATGTAATCTGACTGTTACTGTGCTTGGTTCACAGCTTTCTGGGATTTGTCTTGACCATCGAATAGGTAAAGGTTCTGTGCATTTAGCTAAATAGATTTGTTTGTCTTTAAATTTAAAAGCAGATTTGGTAAATTCGGCACTTCCTCCTTGATGTTTTTTCTTAAAGTTAGGATACTTATTACGACCAGCAAAGAAGTTAGTAAAAGCTGTTTGTAAATGTCTTAACCCTTGTTGTAAGGGTACACAGCTTACTTCATTGAGAAAGTTTAATTCTTCTTGTTTTTTCCACTCGGTTAGCATTGAAGAAGTTTCAGCATATCCTACTCTTTCTTGTCTTTCATGCCAAGCTTGTGTTCGTTCGTGGAGAGCTTTATTGTAAACCAATCTTACACATCCCAAAGTGCGCCGCAATAGCGACTCTTGTTCGGGTGTGGGGTAAAATCGGTAAGAATAGGCTTTTTCCATACCTCACATTTTAGCATATATTTCGTAAACGATGCTCATATTTAACAGTAAAGCCGTCGTAGAACGACGGGGTTTCAGACCCAAATTTTCGATGAAGGTTTAACAAGGTTTTACCTATAATGTCGGCTTGAAGGAACTCTCGGTTTCACCTCGGAGATGAAAGGTTCCGCCAGCATAGAACAGCGAAGCACGACAGTGTCAACTGATAGGCTGCCACTAGATAGCGAAGCTGTTCGTAATTTAAATTGCTTGTTGAGACGAGGCAAAAGGCAAGAGGCAAAAGGCAACAGTAAAGGGATTGGGGGAAGTTCGGCTAATCTAAGAATAAGCGGTTTAAATCCCTCTTAACACTAGATAACGAAAAATATACTCAACTATCTCTAAATAATTCTCGGTAGTTTCTAGAGACTCACCCCACACCGTCACGCCATGGTTAGAAATCAGTAAAGCGGGAATTTCTGGGGGGAAAGTTGAGAATCTACTTTCTATTTCTGCGGCAATTTTCGGCACATCGAGATAGTTAGTAAAAACTGACATAAATACTCGGGGATTTTCTACCCAAATACCTAAACCTTTCAACATTTCTAAGGGAGGTAAAGATAACTTATCCTCACTAGCAAAACGGGAACGGGAAACTAAATTCGCTTCCACCGAGTGGACATGATAACAAGCTTGCGCTTGGGGAAAGAGACAATAAATCACCTGATGAATGCTAGTTTCTGCCGAAGGACGATTATCCGGATGAGCTAATTCCCTGACTTTTCCCGTCAGATCCACGCGCACAAAATCCTCTTCTGTGAGTTTACCTTTACTTTTGCCACTGGCAGTAATCCAAAAACTATGATCATCAACTTTAGCGGACAAATTACCTGCCGTGCCAAGCATCCAACCCAGTTGATAAAATCTTCGGGCAGCTGCCACTAGAGATAGACGAGGATCACTCATGATTTTTAGAGATATGGTGGATAGGCAGTAACTATTATAACAAGTTGAAGCCAGCAGACTACCCACTCCTCAGCATAGCGGGTTGAGGTAGTTTATTCCGGATAATCTCGCTCAAAACTAAACCCAAAGCAGAAGAGAGCGAGGAACCGGTGAGCAAAAAAGAAAATTTAACCGTGGCAATGTGTTGGGGATGTGTTAGGTTAAAGATAATTGCAGCTTTGATGAATCGAGGGTTGAGCCGTGAATAACAACTTTTTCCGCAGCTATTCTGTCAATGATTCTGGTTTGGGTTGTTTCTTATCTTTGATTTTAGTCGGATTGTTGTTAGGCTCGATCGGACTAGGTTGGTTAGTCAATAGTTTTTTAATTCTCGTGGCATTCCTGATATTTTCCCCTGTGATTGCTTGGGGAATTTTTCGCTGGTGGTTACGACGCAATTTAGTTGAAGATAGCTGTCCCGTCTGTAGCTACGAATTTACGGGTTTTAATCGCACGGAATGCCAATGTCCTAACTGTGGTGAACCTTTAAAAGTGGAAGGGGGTAAGTTTATTATTCTCACCCCTCCCGGTACGATCGATGTACAGGCGATCGAAGTACCTACCGGACAGTTAGAAGATTAGGGTCAAACCATTACCATCTAGGCACGCGCACCAAACTGAAAGCGGGGGTTCTGAATTTTAACAATAACAGCAGTCCCAGCAGGTGAATTGACCAATGAACGAGAACTAAGCCCCAAATAATTGCAAAAATCAAACTACTAACGGCAAGAGCTTTAAAAATATCATTATCGGTCTTTTGATACCAGAGAAAACTAAGGAAGGAAAGCAGTAGGAGTAGAAGGGGAAAAAGTGGGGAGAACATGGGGATCACCATTGGGTGAGGGGACTGTCTTCACATCCATAGCCTATCATTTTCCCTTTGCCGTTACGGGTAGCAGCGGTTACATTCTTCCCTATTTGTCATAAATCTTTAGAATCAAATTAAAAAGTTTACAAGCCAGTCTTTTAGCCTAAAGGTGGCGCGACAATCATCCTCATTGTAACGTAAAATAGCCGCCAATAAAGTCCGATCTCCTGTTTTTAACCACTGGTCATACCACCAAACGCATTGATCCCCGCTTACTCCTCGATCGCGCCATTGAAAACCAATCCAGTTAGCGAGGGATTTTAAAGAATAACTTTCCACGGGAAAAGTTACCGAGTTAACTACCTGATAGTGCAGATCAACACAGCGAGAAACTAACTGATTAATCAAAGAAGAAGGGGTTTTATAAAGATAACCTAATCGTTTAATTGTTTCCACTTCGTACTCAGAAAAGTGAAAAATTGGTGCTTGATAATCCTGCATGACTAAGGTTAAAAATTCCTGCCAAATTCTGCCTTCATCTTCCGGCTTTTCTGCCAAAAACGGATAAAATTGCTGGGTATTACCACGATAATCGACCCGTAAAATCCCCAAAAGATAATCTAAATTCTGTTCTGGTTCCGCTTCGATATCAAAATAAAATTCAATCTCGGCCTTCGGTAGGGGAGACAAATAAGCAGTTTTCCCGTTGCTTTTGCGAAAGGCCCGATTTTCAATAATTGCTTGGGCCTGTAATTGTAACTGATTAGCCACCTCTACCCCCATCCCCTCCCCCATACGGGTAGGACAGGTAAGAGCCAGAGATTCCATAGTGGAAACCCCCAAAGACTGTAAAAATTGGTAACGACTGGGAGTCACCCCTGGAACTAAAGAAAGATGTTGACTCGCTTGGGCGATACTATAACAGTGACTATACCAATGACATAAACTACAACGCTGACGGGAGATAAAAACTTCTGGTTCTTGGTGATTAATCACCATTTCGCCGAACTTTTTGATTATTTCCTCTAGTTTAGTTAACCAGAGATTCAATTCCACTCGATAGCGATTATGACGACGTAGGACAATTTCCGCGTAATTGGGAAAAACTCCCTGCATACCAGCCAATAAATAGGCGTAAAAAGTAGCCAGCATCTTATATTCAGGCTTAGGACGGCGACCGAGTTGAATATTGAGGGGATAATAAACCCAATCACCAAATTTTGACTTTCCTGCCTGTTTAATTAATAAATGCGGGGAACCGGTTAAAGAGACGGGATAGCCAGATTGTAAGAGGACTCCGTGATAAATACAGGATACCCCCTGACCCATCAAAGCTTCCGTTTCCCTGGCAGCGGCTAAAATATCAGTGCTGGGGGTAGTCAGGGAACAATAATCGGGATAGGAGTCTTGCAGGACTTTTTTAACGTGACTTTGACTCTCCTGGCGCAATTTAAGCAAAAAATCTCGCTCAGGGTCTTTTTCTTGGCTATTGCCGTAGAGATTTAAAAACCCACGGCGTTGACAACGTTGGTAGTCTAGAAGTAGATCATCGGTCAGTAGCATTCTATCAAGGAGAAAAGTTGAGCTTTCCTAGACCAGTGAGGTGAAAAATAATAAACTAAAAAAAGGAAACATTTCCAAGTGTGTTTCCTCTACTTTAATACTATTGTGACAATTGCGACTTAATCCGTCGATAGAATTCAGCTGTCAGTCTTGAATCAGTGATCAGTGCATCTCGTTTTTGCAGAAATAGCGACGATCAGCAACTATCACAGATAAACTGTACTAAATTTAAACTGCGTATTGAAAATTTTAGTACAAACGCTCGAATGACTTCTCCCTGCTCCCCTGCAATCTGAACGAGTAATTTAGATAGTCAACAGCTTATTTGATCAAGAGGTGAGTAATCACCAGCAGGAGTGAGAGAATCAAGATAAGGATTATCGTGAAAGACAATGCTAAACAACAAATATCTCAAGCAGTGGTCGTGCATGGTTTCAGGCCATCTACCTGATTTGTCAATACCGCAAGCTATCGGATTGGCCACTGGGAGTTTTGGCCTGGTCATGACCAAATCAAGCAGCCTGACTCAGGTTCTGATAACTCATAACTGATAGCTGATCAATGATAAATGATGACTGAACCGATTTTAAGAGTGGTTTTAATTAATCCGCAAATTCCGCCAAATACGGGGAATATTGCCCGTACTTGCGCCGCAACTAAGACAGAATTGCATTTAGTTGGTCCCTTGGGTTTTGAAATTAGCGATCGCTATCTCAAGCGCGCCGGCCTAGACTACTGGCCTTATGTAAAACTTGTGTACCACTTGACAATTGATGACTTCTGTGCATATCAAAAAAAGAGCGGGGGACGAGCGATCGGGTTTACTGTGCGCGGCAGCAGTAGTTATCTGGAATACACCTACCAAAGCGGAGATTGGCTACTTTTTGGCAGTGAAACCGACGGTATTCCAGCAGATTTATTAGATCAATGTGATCATACGGTTTATATTCCCATGGCAGAACCGGGAGTGAGAAGTTTAAATCTTTCCGTTAGTGTGGCCATCGGATTATTCGAGGCCAGACGACAATTGGGATTTATTCATTAGTGGGACATTTTGCTACACAAACAAAGCAAATAGACCAAATTGACCAAAAAATCACCTAAAATACTTTAATCTAGCTTATTTTTGCCTAAAAATAACTTTTTTTTGCCCGTGTCAGAAAAATAGAGATGACTGTCAATCTTGTCCGTAATAACAGCAAGAAATTATGTGTATTATCTTGGCGCAAATTAATTGTTGCTCCTTTCCAATCACATAATCTATTGAAAATAAAAAGGCAAGATCAGTCTCATGAATATCTTAGACCTTTCTTCCAAGACTTTCCGCCATCTACAGCTTTTTAATCGGCAAAAATCCACCTCTGGCTTAACTCAAGTCGAGATGTTAGTTACCATCATTTTATTAGGAATTCTCTTAACCATTGCCCTTTCTGTTTATCATCGTTTAATGGCTTGGATTCGCTTAAATATCGCCACCTTTGAAATATCGCAACAGTGGAAAACTACCCGTTATCAAGCCACGGGAGGAGGTTCTCACCCCCTATCTTTGTGCATGGCAGAAAGTGAAAACCAACAGATTCAAGTGGCACAAGTGCAAGGGAACCAGTGTGAAAATGTCACGGATTGGACTCCCATTACTCGCGGTGTTAGCATCGATACTGCTAATTCGACCCTACGCCGAGTTAGCGGACCGGCCGGCAATCAAGGTACAATTTATCGCGCCAGTTGGGCCGATACAAGGAGGGGTTTAGGGGGTTCTTGGGGACAGTTAGGCAGAATTACTTTAGTTGCTTCCGGCGCACCCGACAAACGCTGTTTATTTTTATTCCGCGTTGATGGTAGTTGGGATATTCGCCAAGATAATAGATGTGTACGTTAAAATAGTGATAAAATAGGACGATAGGAGCTTTGTCCCTTGATAGTATTGATAAATATAAGATGCAGCCAATGTCCCTCGGGAAAACGCAGTTAAATGATTGGATGGCGACCTAAAAACATGAGTGAATTAACTATTCGTCCAGCTAAAATTAGTGGTGTCATCCCAGATTCGATCGCCGCCGAGGTGGGTTTTGAAATTGGGGATGAACTCGTCTCTATCAATGGTAATCGTCCCCGGGACTTAATCGATTATCAATTTTTATGTGCCGATGAATTTTTAACTCTGGAAGTGCTTGATAATCAGGGCAAAACTCACCAAGTAAAAATCGAAAAAGATTATCATGAAGACTTGGGTTTAGAGTTTGAAACTGCTCTTTTTGATAGCTTAATTCAGTGTAATAATAAATGCCCTTTTTGTTTTATTGATCAACAACCAGAGGGCAAAAGAGAAACTTTATATCACAAAGATGATGACTATCGCTTAAGTTTTCTTTATGGCAGTTATTTAACCTTAACTAATCTTACTTCAAAAGAATGGCAGCGGATCGAAAAGATGCACATATCACCGCTTTTTGTGTCCGTTCATGCCACGGAACCCGATCTGAGAATTCGTCTCCTCAAAAATTCCCGCGCTGGTCAAATTTTAGACCATTTAAAATGGTTACAGGCTAGACAATTACAAATTCATGCTCAAGTGGTAGTTTGTCCCCATATTAATGATGGAATTCATCTCGAAAGAACCCTGTTAGATTTGGTTTCTTTTCATCGGGGAGATATTCCCTGTGTGGAGTCGGTTGCCGTGGTTCCCGTGGGATTAACCCGCTTTCGTCCCCAAGAAGATGAATTAATTCCGGTTAGCCAAGAAAAAGCGCAAGAAGTGATTGAACAAGTCCAAACTTTGCAAAAACAATTTCGTCAAGAATTTGGCAGTAATGTGGTATGGTTAGCCGATGAATGGTTTTTAATTGCCCGAGTCGATTTACCACCTCAATCTCACTACGAAGACTATCCCCAAATCGGTAATGGAGTTGGTTCAATTCGTCAATTTATTAGGGATTTCCAAAAGACAGCCAAGAAGTTATTACCTGCTCAAATTACTCCCTCTAGACGGTTGACATGGGTAGTGGGAAATGCGGTAGAACAGGCTTTTCAACCCTTAGTTAAACAGTTAAATAAGGTGCGGGGTTTAACTGTGGAATTAGTGGCTTTAAATAGTGATTATTGGGGGCAGGAAATCACGGTTACGGGTTTATTAACCGGGCAAGATCTTCTCAAGGGATTAGAAGGTAAAAATCTTGGGGATGGGGTTTTATTACCCTCCCTCATGCTCAAGCATGGGGAAGCGGTATTTTTAGATGATCTAACCTTAGAAACTGTTATTAATCAGTTAGGAGTCTCTATTTATCCAGTCCTGGGAGTAGAGGAATTAGTTAAAACTTGTCTTACTCTCGATCCCTTGAACAAATCCTAATTTTTCCCAATCCTTTTACTGTTGCCGTAACCGTTTAGGGGGGACGAAATCTGGTAAGCTGTCCGTAATTTAAATTACGAACAGCTTACAGCAAACAGTTGTCAGTTTTTCCCACTGATAACTGTTTACAAAAACCTAATTGGTTAAGCTAAAAGCTTTGATATGCTTAGTTTCCAACTTGCCTTTTAGGTGGGAGAATTGCCAGAAGTTGTCTTTTGCCCTTTTCCTTTCGCAGCTGATCACTGAATTTACCGTTTAGCGGCAACAATGGCAAAAACGGTGGTATGGGGATCGTCTTTTAAAGTTACCCCTTCTGGCATTTTCAAATCACCCACGAGCAAGGATTGCCCCACACCGATGCCCGACACATCAAATTCGATCACTTCTGGGATATTATCAGCAATACAGGAGACATTAACTTCGTTGACGAACTGTTCGATTAAACCACCCTGTTTAGTTCCGATCGCTTCTCCCATGGCTTTAATGGGAACGACGATATCGAGCTTACCGTGGGCAGATACCGAGAAGAAACTGAGATGATAGAGATTTCTTTTCCAGGGATGAGATTGTACCTCTTGGATCAAAGCTTTTCCTGTCCAGGACATTTCCGGGACATTCACATCCACCAGGGTATTATTCACCGAAGCCTTTTTAAGCAGGGTTAAGGCCGCTTTTTCTCCCACCACCAGAGAAACCGATTCCGTGCCGTTGTGGCCGTAGAGAACCGCCGGGATCAAACCCTGACGACGTAGGGCCCTGGGGTTAATATTTTCGGGTCTTTTTTGACATTCAACGCTAACTTGCATAGTTGACTAATCCTCTTTGGCAATGATTTAAAATTCGTGATTATCCCAAGGTGAGCCATTTTCGTCTAAAAGAGCGCGTTTTGGCCCGTGAATGGGGTCTTCAACGATAATAGTTTGGTCGCGACTAGCTCCTAGGGAGATAATAGCGATCGGTACTTCCATGATCGCCCCTAGGAATTTTAGATAATCGAGGGCCTGTTTAGGCAGGTCTTCCAGACTCCGACAATCGCTGGTGGGTTGTTGCCACCCCGGCATCGTTCGGTAAATCGGTTGACAACGGGCGAATTCCCCGGCGCTACTGGGTAAATGGCGACAGGTTTGGCCGTCCAATTCGTAGGCAACACAGACTTTGATTTCCTCTAGGGTATCGAGAACATCTAATTTGGTGATCGCTAGACAGTCTAACCCATTGATTCGCACTGCGTAACGACCGATCACCGCATCAAACCAACCGCAGCGACGACGACGGCCAGTGGTGGTCCCGAATTCCGCCCCACGATCGCATAATAACTGCTCGATCTCCCCCTCTAATTCCGTCGGAAATGGACCTTCACCTACCCTAGTGGTGTAAGCTTTGGCCACACCGATCACTCGATCGATTACCGTCGGACCGATGCCAGAACCCACACAAGCACCCCCAGCGATCGGATTGGAGGAGGTAACGTAGGGATAGGTTCCGTGATCGAGGTCGAGTAAGGTGCCTTGGGCCCCTTCAAAAAGAATATTCTTACGCTTGCGGATTGCTTCGTAGATTTTTAAGGAACTATCGACCACATGGGGACGCAGTTTCTCGGCATATTCTAGATATTCCTCGATCACCGTCTTCGCATCTAAAGGCGGTAAGTTATATAACTTTTCTAAAATGACGTTTTTATAATTGATCGTCCATTCTAGTTTTTGCTGCAGATTTTCGGTATTGATCAAGTCGATGACTCGAATACCGATGCGCTCGGATTTGTCGGCATAGGTGGGGCCGATACCCCTTCCCGTGGTGCCGATTTTATATTTACCCCGTTTTTCCTCGGATGCTTGATCGAGCAGCCGGTGATAGGGCATAGTGACATGAGCCGTTTGCGAGATATAGAGATTGTCGGTAGTAACATTGAGGGCGTGTAATTGCGCCATCTCTTTGAGTAACACCGAGGGATCTATGACTGTTCCTGAGCCGATTATACATTCCGTATCCGGGTAGAGAATCCCAGAGGGAATTAGATGGAGTTTGAACGTTTGATCATCGACGACGACGGTATGACCCGCATTTACGCCACCTTGAGAACGTACCACCACATCCGCCGATCGACTCAGCAGATCCGTGATTTTTCCTTTTCCTTCGTCGCCCCACTGAGCGCCGATTACAATAACGTTAGCCAAGGTATTTTAGTCTAGCTAAAGTTCACACAAACTCCTATTATCCCTCTTGGCCAATACAACTGTCAAGTTATCTCTCTTAGCTAATTGTGGGGAGAAGGCGAGGGGAAAACTCGCCTATTTTCAGGGTTTATTGACCTTCCCGGCTCATTTGACGCTCGATAGTTTCGATAGCGGCATTTAATCCCGCTAGACGGGTTTCGAGGTCATCGCGCATCCATTTGAGGAATGTTAATTTACGCTCTTGACATTCTTGGCGGGAAGTGCTGCCACAAGTGTTGAAGAAAAAGGGAAACATAGACTAAGAGGCCTGCTATAACTCTACGTCTTCTATCTTGACGAAAATTTTCAAAAAAGTCTAACCGTTAAGTCGCCATAATAACCACAGACCTAAACCAAAACCGAAAAAGTTAGGCAGCCAAGCAGCTAGGAAGGGGGAAAGGGTGGCGGTTAGTCCCAAGCTGCCGACAAGGAAGTTTAAAAGATAGTAGAGGAAAACAATGGCGACACTGAGACCGAAACTGGTCCCCCGACTAATTCTTTGCGGTAGAGAACCCAAGGCACAGCCGATAGTAGCAAAGACGATGCAGACAAAGGGAAAGGCGATTTTTTGCTGGATTCGCACTTGAAAAAACCTGACTCTTTTCTCATCGCCACTGAGTTTGAGCAGTTGCACGTACTCGATCGCCTGTGGTATGTTCATCTCGTAGGGATCGCGGCTTTGACGAGCAAAATCGAAAGCAGAGCGAGATAAAGCGATTTTTTCGGTTTTAAAGGGGATAACTTGGCTATAGGAGGCGTTAGGGGGGGTTAATTCATAGATAATGCCGTTAAAAAAGTCCCAGACGTTATCGACGGCATTCCAACGGGCCGAATCGGCGATAATAATTTGATTTAATTCTTGTTTTAGCCAACGGATAACGGTGACAGTTTTCATTTTTTCTCCGTCAAATTGTTCAGCATAAAATAAACTTCTTAAATTACGATTAATCGTACCGTTTTCTAGGGTTTTTATTTCATAATCGGGATAATAAAAGTCTTTATTTTTCCAAAAGTTTGCTTCTTTATTAATTTTCTGCACTAAAATTTCTGTGGCTCGATAATTAGCATTAGGAACCACATATTCGTTTAATAAAAATGTCACCACTGTAACTATTAAACTCAGGCAAAAAGTCGGTATAAAAAGACGGTAAAGAGTGACTCCGCAGCTTTGCAGGGCAACGGTTTCGCTATCACTACTTAAACGTCCGTAGGTGATTAAAGTGCCCAGTAAAAGAGAAACTGGCAGGGAATAAGTGACAAACTCTGGCACTTTTAACAGGAGAATTTCTAGGGCCGAGGCAAGGGGTAGATTAGCATCAACTACCTGATTAGCCAAATCGGAAAGATTGCTGATCGCTACTCCCAAAGAGGCAAATAAACCAACACTAAATAAAAATGGCGGTAGTAGTTGGCTGATCAGATAGCGATCAATGAGGGCAATGCCTCCATTTACCCAGTAAGAAATCTTTTTCTTAATCATTGATTTTGGTTAACTCACTCCTCTTTCATCCCATTTTCTAACCCGCAGCCGTCTTGCCTATACCTTCGGTTAGCCTATCATATTTTGTCTTTGACGAAAAACACCGCCGGAAGTTGTATGATTGCGGAGAGAGTGGACAGAAAAGCCGATTTGGGTGAGTGTGGATAATTTTTCTGTTCCTATTCCCCGATCATCCCCAGGTGAATTATGCTGCTAAACTGGCAAACTTTTACTATTCATAAACGAGTACCTTTAACGATTAGTCGCGGCACTACCAGCGAAAATACTAATATCTGGCTGCAAATTAGCGAGGAAAATATCGAAGGGTGGGGCGAGGCATCCCCTTTAGATATTACCAGCGAGGAGAAAAAACCCGATAAAATCCTGCAAGAATTAAACTCGATCGCTCCTATTTTACAATCTTTTCACCCCTGTCAACGCCAAGAAATTGAAAAAATTTTATGGCAAAATCAGATATCTTCGGCTACTCGTGCCGCTATTGACACGGCACTGCACGACTGGTTAGGCAAAAAAGCTAATTTACCTCTCTGGCAAATTTTTGGACTCGATCGCACTTTAATTCCGCCGGTTTCTGTTACTATCGGTTTAAATTCTCCAGAAAATGTGGGGAAGAGGGTGTTAGATTGGCTAGAAATCGGCGATTTTAGCTTATTAAAGGTCAAATTAGGCTCACCGGACGGTATAGAAGCCGATCGAGCTATAATTCTGGCTATTAAAGCAATTGTCCCCCATTTGCCCCTAACTGTCGATGCTAATGGTGGTTGGAAATTGAGCGATGCGGTGAAAATGTGCCAATGGTTAGAGGAAAAAGGCGTTATTTATGTGGAACAACCCCTATCCGCGGGACAAGAACGAGATTTAATCGATTTATACCAAAAATCGCCCCTACCTATCTTCGTCGATGAAAGCTGTTTTTCCAGTCAAGATATCCCGAAACTGGCCGATCGAGTCCACGGCATTAATATTAAACTAATGAAAGCCGGTGGATTAGCCGAAGTGCAGAGAATGATTCATATTGCCCAAGCTTGCCGACTGCAAATCATGTTCGGATGTTACTCTGATAGCAGTTTAGCCAATACTGCCCTAGCACATCTTGGCCCGCTTGTCAACTATCTTGACCTAGATAGTCATTTAAATTTACACGATGATCCCTTTACGGGTTTAAGCTTGGAAAGGGGACGTTTACAACCAAATAATTCCCCCGGTTTGGGTGTTAGTTTACGGATAAAAGATGACTAATTATTTGACTCCTGACAAGAAAGTAGCGATTCTTCTCCACGAAGGAATCAAGGGAACTCGCGGCAAAACCGGATTAAGTTATCTGCGTTACGGGAAAGCGCAGGTAGTGGCGATTATTGACGCAGAAAGCGCCGGCAGCGCCTTAAAAGAAGTGGCCGGAATCGATCGCCCCTTGCCGATTGTTGCTAATGTTAGGGAAGCTCTAACCTATCATCCCGATACCCTGTTAATTGGTATCGCACCCTCAGGAGGCATTTTACCACCCCATTGGCTAGAAGAAATCAAAGAGGCGGTAAAAGCAGGGTTATCCCTCGTTAATGGTCTCCATACACCCCTAAAACCCCTTTTTTCTCAGCTTAAACCGGATCAATGGATTTGGGATATCCGTCTGGAACCCCAAGACTTAAAAATTGGGCAAGCGCGGGCGAAAAATTTAACCTGTCAGCGTATTCTAACGGTAGGCACGGATATGAGTGTGGGCAAAATGTCCACTAGCATCGAATTACATCGATTTGCCCAAGAAAAAGGGCTAAAATCGCAATTTTTAGCCACTGGACAGGGGGGAATTATGATCGCGGGAAAAGGTGTACCCTTGGATGCGGTGCGCGTCGATTATGCTGCTGGTGCGATCGAGGCTTTGGTGTTAGAATCAGCAGAAAATAACGATATTCTGTTTATTGAGGGTCAAGGCTCGCTATTACACCCTGGATCCACCGCTACCTTGCCCTTAATGCGTGGCAGTCAACCAACGGGGTTAATTCTCGTCCATCGTGCTGGACAAATTCATATCAAAGATTTACCCGATATTCCCATCCCTCCCCTAACAGAAGTGATTAAACTCTACGAAATGACTGCCAGCGCTGGGGGAAGTTTCGGGGAAGTGAAGATAAAGGGGATTAGTTTAAATACTTTTCATCTTAGTCCGCAGGCGGCAGTTAAAGCTATAGAAACTGTGCAGGAGGAAACGGGGTTATTTTGTACCGATGTTGTCCGTTTTGGCGCTCAAGGGTTATTATCAGTGATCAGTAATCAGTAATCAGTAATCAGTGATTAATTAAATTATAGTCAATGATAGGTGATGGGTTAGGACTAAATCTGGATGTTGTTAAATTTTCTCTTGACAAAGGCGACTTGACAGGATACTATATTCATAATGGAAAATCCGTGCGCCTACAGACCCTCTTTTCAAATGGTCTTAACTATGATTGGTTTATTCAATCAATCTTCATCTCTAATCTACTCTTAACTAGCTCCCTAGTCATAGTTCATCATTCAATCATTCCAATCATAGTTAAGAGAGCATCCCCCTATAATTCCGATAAATTGAAAATGATACATAAGTATATTGTTGTCGATAGATGCGGAATTGTTCAATTACTGTGGGATTGCCTCGTAAAAAATAAGAGAGGATATTGGTATCAAGTAATGCTTGTTTCATAAGTCATTGATCCGTTTTAAATCGAGTTGACGATTAGCTTCTGCTTCTTCGACAGTCTCTTGCATAGTATTTTCTATATCTGCTGCCATACCAGCAAATTCCATAAAGTCAATGTCTGGATGTTTTGTTTTTATAGATTGGACAAAATGCAGGATTTCCGGCAGCAGAGAAATGGGAGTTGTTTCAATTTCTTTAATAAGTTGTTCTTTGAGTGTCATAGATTTATCAGTTATCAGTGATTAATTCAATTATAGTCCTTCCATAATTATACTATACGGGCTACGTTCATCTTATATTTAATTACACCCATCTACTGAGAGGTTCAATAAGCATCTTTTCGATGAACACTACTCAATATGATAATAAGCATTTCCTTATCTTGAATTCTATAAATGATGCGATAATCCCCGATTCTAATTCGGTAGGTGTCATCATATCCTTTGAGTTTCTTGACTCCGCTAGGACGAGGTGTATCGGTAAGTAGTCTAATGGCAGTAATTAAGCGTTCGCGTTGTTGTTTGGGTAAGTTGTTTAGTTGTTTTTGAACTGGTTTCGGAATAATAACTCTGTAGTTCACCCTTGGGTTGCCTCATATTCTTCGAGGGTTAGATAGTCTCCTGCTTGATAAGCTGATTCAGAAGCGATTATGTTAGCTTGCTCTTCTTCTGTAATTTCTATTTCAGTATGTCGTTCTTTGATAAAGAGTAAAAAGTCAAGTAATTGAGTCAAAAGGGTGTCAGGTGTCTGCTCGATTTCTTTAATTAGTTGTTCTTTGAGTGTCATAGCTTTATCAGTTATCAGTGAGCAGTAATCAGTTATCAGTGATTAATTCAATCATAGTCAATGATTGGTGGTGGGTTACTGTCTCTCTTGGATTTGGTGGGTAAAATGTATTCTAAGATACAGTCCTGCTGGCGAGGGAATGGAAGGAACCACAAAGGCACAAAGGACACAAAGATGGATTATGTTGTAGGTTAAGCTTGTCGCACAGGGTCTGGAAGATTCCTATAATAAGTCTAAGTTGTGATTTGAATGATTGAGTGAATACTATGATTGTGTTGTATTTGGCAAGTCTTTATCAATGATCAATTATAGTCTATCCCATAATCCCATAAATCACAGTTAAGACGATGGATGTTGCTGTTGTCGCATTATTTGTAAGTTTTCCCGAAATATTATTGTATTAGGATGATTTTCCCCTAAAACTTGGGTAGCAATATTAATCGCTTGTAGATAGAGAGGTTCCGCTTCTGTGTACCTGCCTTGGGATTTGTACAATCCTGCTAAATTGTTGAGGGATTGTGCCACATCGGGATGATTGTCTCCTAAGAGTTGTTTTCTCAAATCTAATGCTTCTAGATAGAGAGGTTCCGCTTCTGTGTACCTGCCTTGGGAACGGTACAATAGTGCTAAATTGTTGAGGGAAGTTGCCACATAGGGATGATTGTCTCCTAAGAGTTGTTTTCTCAAATCTAATGCTTCTAGATAGAGAGGTTCCGCTTCTGTGTACCTGCCTTGGGAATAGTACAATGCTGCTAAATTGTTGAGGGATTGTGCCACATGGGGATGATTGTCTCCTAAGAGTT
>SFBI01000195.1 GCA_007095845.1 Microcystis aeruginosa Ma_MB_S_20031200_S102 | reverse complement strand
ATGAAGGTAACATTTTAAAATTTTGAGTGGTTGTCCTAACCACTCTATTTCTTTAGGGGGTCGTTTGGCTAGACCCCCCGCTCTATCTAGCTTGTAGCCCCTCTGTCACCCCTTGAAATTTAGGGCTTGTTCGTGCCTTTTTTGGGGCGCTAAGTCGAGGCGAGTTTCAAGTTGTTACCTCTACGTTGACGCTGACGGAAGTTTTGGTGCATCCATTACGCTCAGGTAATGTAGAACTTGCCTGCCAGTATCGTGATATTCTTCTTGATCAAGAAAACTTAATTACAGTACCTATTTCTGTTGAGATTGCCGAAGTTGCCGCCCAGTTAAGAGCAAGACAAAACTTGCGAACTCCAGACGCAATCCAGATTGCCACTGCTATGGGAGAAGGTGCTATGTTTTTCTTGACCAATGATGCCCGTTTAGCTGCTGTCCCAGATTTAAAAGTTTTGGTTTTGGATGCTCTGTAACAGTACGCCAATCTGGTAGAGTTCGTTCCTTAAACATTGATTAAAGTAAATGATAATAATCTAAAAACGTCTAGGCACAGCGACAGACGGGAGTGCGATCGCTTATGATGGGGTTGTAAATTTTTGTTACGAAGTGCAGATCTAGTAGAATGCGTTCCCTAATGCAATTCCTACCGCTGCACCGATCGATTTTCAGGAAACCCAACATCCTCACCTGTTACTATGAAAGGGTATAATAAGTTTAATTTAGGTCATCAAGGAGCTAAAAAAACCTTAATGGAAAGTCGTATTAATAATTGACAGTAGTATGGGTGAATCAAAACGTCGTCAATCGGCCCTGGGTGATAAGTATGGACAGGAAGAAAATATCCTGCCTTGGCTACCGATTACTAAAAGTCAAGCAGCTCAAGCTTACAAGCTAACCACTAGGGGTGCTTGGATTGGTATAGGAGTTTTAGCCGGGGTTTGGGTGGTTATTCGCTTTGTCGGTCCGGCCTTCGGTTGGTGGAATGTCCAATAACCACTTAAGGCTGCATCAGTTTAGGGGTTAGGGTTTTAGGGTGTTGGGGTGTTGGGGTTTTAGTTAAAATTCCCCCACTTACCCACTTACCCACTTCCCCACTTCCACCAGAAAATTAATTTTATTGCTGTGCCAAGATCTGGTCATCGATCGCCAAGTCTATTTCTTGCTGATCGCGACCGGAAGCTAGATAATCATTCTGGAAGGAGTCTGTTAAACCACTGACTAGATCATATTCAGGTTGCCAGTTTAACTCCCGGGTAGCTTTATTAATATCAGCGTAGAAATGTTGAACCCGCAGGGGGAAAGGTTTCTTTTTGCCGAAGTCAAATTTTTTGGGGTTATAGTTAACAATCTCGATTGCCTCGGCATTTTTTCCCATGGCTGCTGCGCAAGCTTTTGCTAAACCGTTAAAAGTTACATAGCGATCGCCTGAAATATTATACACTTGACCAATAGCCTGAGAATTACCCAATACTGCGGCCATGGCTCGGGCCAGATCGACAACGTGACCAAATTGGGTAAAATGTTCCCCATGACCAGGTACAGGAATAGGACGATTACGAACCAAACGGTCAAAAAACCAAGCTTCTAGGTCATTATAGTTGCCCGGTCCGTAGATATAAACTGGACGGATAGAAGTCCAGGGTAAACCCATCTCGCTTAAATAGTTTTCTGTCTCGTGTTTTCCCTTGTGGCGACTTTTGGGATCTAGTTTATCCCCTTCTTTATGGGGCATTTGGTCGGATTTTAGATAAACCCCCGCCGAGCTAACATAGACAAAATGCTCGATTCTGTCTCTAAAAATCTCGACGAGGGGCTGAGTATCACTTAATTCTCTGCCATTATTATCGAAAATTGCCTCAAAACTCTCATTTTTAAGCTTTTCTTTTAGTTGCCCTGGATCAGTGCGATCGCCATGAATCTGTCGTACTCCAGCAACCGGAGCGGGTTTATTGCCACGATTGAATAATACTACCTCATGACCCTGTTCTACTAACACTTTAGTCAAAGAAACACCGATAAATCGGGTTCCACCCATAATTAAAATTTTCATCGGTCGCCATTGTCAATATCAAGGTTATATTATCCCTCGATCGGTGCGGTTTGTGGCTGGTTAGTTTTGGGTTTTGGGGGCATCCCATCAATCCGTTGAGTAACGCACAGAAAACGGGTTTCTCGGAGAAACCCGTTTTCTACTCATGCACTCATGCAAAAAGGCGAATAAATAATCAGTCTTTAATAACCAGATTTAGTCTGAATTGGCGAAGTTTCGTTAAAATAAAGGTAATTAGTCAACAGAGGATGTCAAAACTATGACTTTAGCCAAAATAAAAAATCTTTATGATCAAGATTTTGCTTTGTGGATAGAGAAAACGGTTAAGCAATTAAAATCTGGGGATCTATCTCAGGTTGATTTAGAGAATTTGATTGAGGAGGTGGAATCTTTGGGAAGACGAGATAAAAGGGAACTAAAAAACCGTTTAATTACATTATTTGAACACGGTTTAAAACGCCGTTATCTTCTTTTGTCTGACTGTTATCGAGGTTGGGAAGTAACAATTAAACGCTGTCAATTGAAGTTAAAAGATATCCTTAAAGATTCCCCTAGTTTATGCAGTTTTTTGACCGATATTTGTGATGATTGTTATCAGGAAGCGTTGGAAAATATGCGAATTGAATATGATGCTATTTTTCCCGATGTTTGTCCTTTTTCTAAGGATATTGATGGTTTATTAAACCATAAGTTTTGGGAAAGTTAAAGTAACGCACAGAAAACGGGTTTCTCGGAGAAACCCGTTTTCTACTCATGCACTCATGCAAAAAGGCGAATAAATAATCAGTCTTTAATAACCGAATTTATCGCGATTTTCAAGAAATGAATTTAAGTTTAACAGGGAGAAAAACTATGACTTTAGCCAAAATAAAAAATCTTTATGATCAAGATTTTGCTTTGTGGATAGAGAAAACGGTTAAGCAATTAAAATCTGGGGATTTATCTCAAGTTGATTTAGAGAATTTGATCGAGGAGGTGGAATCTTTGGGGAAAAGTCAACGCAAAGCAGTCGATAATTTTTTAACTCGTTTATTAGAACATTTATTAAAACGTTGTTATGTGGCTCTTCCCGATTGTTATCGGGGATGGGAAATTGAAATTAGAAATTTTCGCAAGGAGTTGAAGAAGGAATTTAAGTATTCTCCTAGTTTGCAAAGGTTTATGATCGAGATTTTAGAAGAATGTTATCGAGAAGCTTTAGAAGCGGTGAAAGAGGATTATCTAGACTCTATTTTTCCCGATGTTTATCCTTTTTCCAATGATATTGATGGTTTATTAAATCATAAGTTTTGGCAGGATAAAAAATAGGTCAAACCCTAATCCTTGGGAGGAATTGCCATCACTTGATTATTAACCACAACCAATTTACCGCCCAATTTTTCGATATTTTCCTTAGCTAACCTGCGGGTTTCTTCGTCTTGACTATTTAGCCAGACTAACATCCAAGCACCGACTCTGGGAGCGCGACTATCGGGATTAGTTTCTAAAAATTTTACTGTTCCCCTAGCGGATTTTTCGATAAATTCATTACCGGCAATTTTTGCCCAATCGGCGGCCATTTGATTCGATTTTTTCGCCGCGGGAATATCACCTAAAAATAATAGTTCATCCACTCCTTTATATAACCAAATAAAATAGGCATCGGTGACATCAGGAGTTAGTTTTGATAAACCTTTATTCATAATCTCAACCGTTTTTTCAGGTTTACCAGCATTGACAGAAGAAGCGACAGACATCATCAAATATGCGCGGACAAATTTGGGGTCATTTTTGGTGACAACTTCCATAAAATCGGGACTTAAACCGTAACCAGTCTCCTTGCGAGCATCCCCATCACCATAGTATTGTATAAACTGTAACATTGACCAATTGGCTAACATATTATTGAAGCCAAAGGAAGGTATATTTTTTAATAACTGAACCTGAGAATTTTCTCGACTAGATTCTTGACGATAATTTCTCTCTAATAACTTTTCTTTAGTCAAGGTTTTCACCTTTTCCTGTTGCATTTCCACAATAGCTATAATTAGTCCACCGATTACGGCGACTAAACCAAGAGTTTTAAGTAAGGATAGATTGAGAGATTTTTTTACGCCTAACATATCTTCAAACAAAAGTCAATAATCAGTAACGTAAGTAGCTGGTTTTAATTAAATTAAAACATGGATTTTAGGTTCGATCCCCCCTGCCACCCTTGATAAGAGGGGTGCCGATAGGCGGGGGGATCTTCCCTTTATCCCCCCTTAATAAGTAGGGTTAATTCATGAATTAACCCTACGGTGAATTAACCTACAAATCACGACCTTCATAATTATAACCATTTACTTATCAACAAAAATAAAAGATTTTTGGGTTTATTTTAATTAATTCTAACGCCATTAACACAGTTAAGAAGACCAGCGGAATTACTGGTAGAAACATTATCTTCTAAGGGAGTGTTATCCTCACAAACAATACTGGTATAGGCCCCGGCTGCCGTTTGTCCAGCCGCTCCAGCATAATTTTTAATATCGTCATCAAATGGCTCCCGAGCATCCGCTAGATAAGCGGCTCCAAAAGGATTGGGAGTTCCTACTTCGCTGATATCATAAAATGTTAGGGAAATAGTGGCAGCTTCCAGAGCTAGTTCAGATAAAGTAGCAAAAGTCCCTTTTTCATAACGATAACCCTGTTGGGCGCGATTGATTAATCCCAGTGATGCGCGCGCTTCTGCTTGCCTACCTTTGGCGATTTGTCCGAAAATAGTGGGTAAACTTATAGCAGCGAGAACCCCCAATAAAATCACCACTACTAACAATTCTATTAGAGTAAAACCCATCGCTTTTTTTTCTCGTGATTTGATTGCTGAAAAGAGAAGGTGTTTCATAGTTAGGCAGTGGTAATTCAGTTATCAGTTATCAGTTATCAGTTATCAGTTATCAGTTATCAGGAGACAGGAGATTGGTTTTATTTGAAATTCCCCACTTCCCCACTTCCCCACTTCCTAATTCGCCCCGTGTGCAACTATATTTTTAGTCTTGATTTACAAGGTTTTCAGAAATTAGCAGAGATAAAGTATCCTCTGGAACCCTGATTCTGTCGTTTTTAGTTGCACATCGCCTTAATTCATAATTCATAATTCATAATTCATAATTCATAATTCCTAATTCCTAATTCCTAATTCATAATTCATAATTCATAATTCATAATTCATAATTTCCTAAACAATCAAGAGCGCAAGGTTTCCGAGAAAACACTTCCCTGCCACCTTCCGCTAGAGTATCAATTGTTGGTTATTATGCCAGAAAGCTTTGAGGCAATCTGGGAAGAATATCTAGTTGATCCGATTACCAGTAGTGCAAGTAGCGGCAGTTGTGGCTGCTGCTACTGCAGCAGTAGGGTGAGTTGCTTCACAGATGATTGAACTGAAAACACCCGCAGTATTTTGATTTACTGCAGCAGAGTAGTCGCGAATATCGTTGCTGTAGTCATTTGGTGTGGTTTGAGCGGTCGCAGTAACTCCGGCTGTCTCGGCAGCGGGAGCTGAAACTTGTCCATAATCGTAGTATGTACCTGTTATATTTACAGGCAACCGGTTGACAGCCGCGTCAGTGGAGAATACTGCAAAAGTGGCATTTTCCAAGCGGAAACCTTGTTGGGCGCGGTTAATAGTACCGAGGTTGGTACGAGCTTCCGCTTGTCTGCCTCTGGCCACCTGACCGAGGAGGTTGGGGAGAGCAATGGCGGCGAGTATGCCGATGATGATAACGACAACTAGGAGTTCGATGAGGGTGAAACCTTTGTTCCCGTTCTTTTTGTTGAGAGTTTGGAGGAGTTTGAATTTGAAGGTGGAGTTCATGGGTATATCCTTAAGTAGATTTTTTTTGTTCTCTATGAACAACTTACCCACCCGTTTCAGAAAACCTATCACCCTTGGGAAAAATTTTTTTTGGGGAGGTGGGGGAGGCCGTTTCTGGTGGCCAGTTCTAGGGATTGGGGAAAAAACCAAAAAGTTTAGCAGCGCCTCCCAAGACAGCGACCACTAAAGCTATCAGAATCCCCCGGTTGGTGAACTCCTGATAACCAACCCGTACCGTTAACCCCTCGATTTTCTCGTCTAATACTTTAATATCGCCTTTTAACTCGGCCTTGAGTTCGGCCTGTCCGATTTCTACTTTGGTTAGCCGGTCTTCTACCTTGTCAAATCTCTCATCTAAGCTAAAACGCACTTAAACCACCTAAAATAGAAATAGTAACTTGAGAAAAATCCTACTTATGCCAGCCAAAGATTTCCTAGACTTAGAAGAAAAGAAAAACTTACAAAAAGCTCTTA
>SFBI01000194.1 GCA_007095845.1 Microcystis aeruginosa Ma_MB_S_20031200_S102 | reverse complement strand
AATTCTTCACCTTGATAAAAATCCATCATTGTAGCTATAATTCTTACTGGCAATGGGTTGTAAGCAATGTATTAGTAAAAATTATCAATTGAATGTTAAGAAGTGCGGAAGATGGGCTATAATCTTGTCATACTTGGAGTGCGACCCAACCTAGAACCAAACTATCTTTTCTTCGTCTGACTTTTTAATCCCTAATGCTCGCTATCCAATGCCGACTCTGACTGACCAGATTTTTTCTCTTGGTTTCAGATTGATTCTTAAAAAATCAGTATCTTGAGTAAAAATTACGCGACCATTGGCTAAGGCAAATTGCAATTGTATTTCATCAGATACCCCCAATAAATTTTCTTCTGGAGTGGTAGTAACATCAAGGCCTCGATGGCGCAATCCAAGAGCAATACTATAGCTTACATTTTCATATAGGTGAAATTTAATTTTATTGCCCATTAATTTTTCTTAGTTTTTCTTGAACTAGAGGAGGTGTTTTAGCTTGCATTTCCTTGGCAAAGGTATCATCATCTGTGATTTGTTGTCTAATTTCTTCAAGGTGATCATGATAGTAAGAAAGGGCCGCGTAAACATCAGCTAGAGTAATGCTGGGATAATGATAAACAATTTCATCGGGTGACATTCCCATACGTTCGTGCCAAATAACGACATCTTGGACTTTGATGCGATGACCTGCGATGCGCGGTTTACCGCCACAGGTTTCTGGGGTAATTTCAATG
Source organism: Microcystis aeruginosa Ma_MB_S_20031200_S102 (assembly GCA_007095845.1). Taxonomy (GTDB): domain Bacteria; phylum Cyanobacteriota; class Cyanobacteriia; order Cyanobacteriales; family Microcystaceae; genus Microcystis; species Microcystis aeruginosa_D. Next base: position 6,241 of record SFBI01000194.1, on the reverse strand, counting down.
TGATTGATTAAAGTTGTTGTCATTGATAATAACGAATTTGTCCAACTGTAGGGGTGCAATGCTTGCCATTGGTGTCATATATATTATATCACGTCAAGGTTTATAGAATAATTTTATTATGACAACTCTTATAAACTTGAAGCTAATTCAGGCGCGACAATAGTTTCTAGGGAAAAAGCATTCAGACCCGTTAAGTTTCTGGCCTGTTCCAAGGTGATTGCACAAATTTTCCCATTTTTATCAAGATCGACTAAGGTATTTTCATTGATTTCTTGAGTCTCGACGATGGGATTGTTATTGAACTCTAGGTATAGAGTATCCGTATCTTGAAAGTAGGTCATTTTTATGGCTTAAAATTCCTGTACTTTAAATAAGTTGTAAGTCATCTTTTTCTAAGTCGTTAAGAGATTGATTCGTGATGAGAGAATAAAGAATATCGGGGTCTAAATCAGCCCCATTTTCCCAATAAATTGTTCCCCAATCAGGATTAATTTTGACAGTTTTAAAAAAATCTAAGTCTTTGAGCGGTTGAAAAATGCCAACAAACTCGATAATTTCTTCAAGATTAATAATCCCCTCTTGATTATCTTCAAATTTAAGATAAAGTTGATAATTATTTAGGGGTTTCACTTCAATAATATCTTTTAGCATGGTTTATCCGTTTATTCTATTTAACTGGTTCTCAATCTGGCGAAATATTAGGGGAAGTGACGATAAAACTTTCGACGATGAAGAACCGGAGCAAATGTAATTGTATCTTCTTCAACAAAAAAACCAATTCTATAGTCACCAATTCGGATACGATAGGCATTATATTCTCCTTTTAATTTTTTAAGGTTGTTAATTTCCCTTAGCTGCTTAACTGCTAAAATATCAGTAAAGACAAGGTTTTTGATGACTGAGTAAGAGGAGGTGCTTTTTAAATCTTTAAGATCCTTGATAAAAGTAGGAAGATAGTTAATTTTCATTCTTTTTCTAATTCAATTAAAGCTTCCTCCAAAGTTAAGGGAGTTTCATCTTTAACGTCTATCATGGCCCGATAGAGTTCAGTATCTTCATAGGTTTCTATTATTTGTTGATAATCTTCAAAATTAATGATAACTTTCTGTATCTGACCTTGATTATCCGTAATCAAGTCTTGAGCAAAGGGATAATCTTTGATGTTCATAATTAATTGTTCCTCATTTTGCTTGGGTTTCTAATCCCCTTCTAATTTGATATTGATTATTTTCTATAAGAGAACCAGCAGCATCACTAAGATTATTATCACCTTCGATAAACCATAAAAAGGCGTGGGTATCCATTAAAATTTTCATGGCATATAGTTCTCAAATTCTTCGATGGGATCATCAAAATTGTCAAGCATTTTAACGATGCCTTTTGCACTTCCATATTGGGGATGTTTAACAGTGGGAGCAAGAGAAATGATTTGAAAGTCTTGACCTTCATTATTCTGGATAATAACTTGTTGACCTTCTGATACGGCTTTAAGAAGTTCAGGAAGTTGATTTTGGGCTTCGTTTAGGTTTAGTTGCAGCATGGCTTTATTGGGTTGAATATTGATTTTCAGATAACGATTTACCTTAATACTCTTGTAATGTAGCCTGAATTTGCCCTAACAATTCCTCACACTCTTTAACCAAGGGAATCCCCAATTCTTGGGATAATGCTAGGGCTTGTTGACAATGGGTATATGCGATTTGAATGTCACTTATCCGATACGCAATATTTGCAAGAGCAAAATGACAACGCATTACTATTTCCTGTAAAACAGTTCCTTGAGCAATAGCTAAGGATTTATTAATATAGTCTTTCGCTTGAATATATTTTTTAAGCTCAAAATAAGTTTTTCCAAGGTTATGTAAGCTTACTGCTATACCTCTCTGATAATTATTTTTTTGACTTAGCTCTAATGATTTCTCAAAGAATGCTAATGCTGTTTCATGTTGTTCTAAATGAGCATAGCAAGCCCCAAGAGAAATTAATTCAAGTGCAATTCCTCTTTGATCCCCCATTTCCTCTTTTAAGACTAAAGATTCTTGATGTTTAACTATTGCTTCTTGATATTTTCCCACGTCGGCATAACAATTACCTATATTACCAAGTGACTCTGATATCCTTTGTTTGTTACCAATTTCTTCTCCTATTTTTAGAGATTTCTGATTATAAAAGATTGCCTCCTTATATTGACCTAAGCTTCGGAAGCAACACGCAAGATTATTATAAGCAAGTGCTAATCCCTGTTGATCGCCAAGAATCTCCTTGACGATTAAGCCTGCTTGATGATAGAGAATCGCCTGTAAATATCTGCCAGAATAGCTGTAACAATTTCCTATATTCAAAAATGCGGAAGCCATTCCTCCAAGATCATCAATCTTTTGTGAAATTTCAAAATGCCTTTTATGATTGTCTATAGCTTTATTCAATTTTCCTATAGAACTATAACAAATACCTAAATTACCAAAGGTCCCTGCCATACCTAGATAATTGCCAATTTTATCTTGAATTGCTAGACATTGCTCATGATACTTGATGGCTTGCTGATAATCGCCTTGCGAAAAGTAACAAATCCCTAAATTACCCAGTGCAGCAGCAACTCCTTCCCAATTTTTATTTTTTTCTGATAGGACATAATGTTGCTGATGAATAGTAATTGCTTTTGAATATTCTCCTAAATTTTTATAACTTATTGCCAACAAAGACAACACAATGCCGAACTCTCGTGTTTGTTTTTGATCCTCTATCCAATTATTAATTAAAATCTCATACAATTCTATTGATTTTCGACTTAAGCCTGTGAAGTACAAAAAACTTTTAATCGATCTATCTTTCCCTTCTCCGCCTCTTTCCTCATCCAAAATATTGTATGCTAACTGCCATTCTCCCAATGCTCCTGCATGGTAAAACGCCTCTAAATAGGCTGTCACATCGGCAAAAGATTCCCAGGGAGGGACAGGTAAATGAGCCATAAAATAATCTAAGGCTAATTGATGGGAAGATCGCAATATTTCAGCATTTGCTTGATTTTGCACCACCATTGAAATTAAGGGCAAAAACTGAAACCGTCGCGGTTTTCTCGCTTTGGGTTCGGGGGGAAATTCTTGTAATAAAGACAAACGAGCAAAATGTCGTAAATCTTGGTCAGTTATTTCTGGGGTTAATCCCTGCGCTAACCCTAAATCAAAACTCTCCCGCAATACCGATAACCGCGTTAAACTCTCCCTTAATTGTGCCGCTAATCGCCCTAAACTGGCGGTAATCACTTCTCTGACACAGGTTTCTGTATCGCGGTGATAACCTTCCACATCAAACATATTTAAGCCTAAATTTTGCGATTCGGTGACAGAAACCCCTTTCCCAAACTTATCTTTCATCAAACTACAAACCAGTTCCATTAAGAGGGGATGGCCTCCCATTTTATCGACAAATTGGGCTAATTCTTCATCGCTTCCCGTTAAGCCGTGATCTTCGGTGACATAACGCATGGCATCCGCTTCTTTTAACCCTTTTAAAGGCCAAGAATAATAATAATCTTGCAAATTGACGGGGAATTTTGGCTGTTCTCGGCTGGTGACTAATAGCTTACTGCTGCTTTCTGTGTATAACCATTTTTGCAAGAATTGCTGATAAACCAAATTTACTGGGGCAGTTAGTACCGTTTCCAAATTATTCAACACTAATAAACAGGGTTTAGCGGTTAACCCTTTGCTGATTGCGTCTATTAATTGCCCATCATTCCATTTTTCATCATAATTTTGTTTTAACTCCTCTAATAACCACCGTCCGAACTGTGCCAAAGGGTAAGGCTGGTTAAAATTAACCCATAATACCGGCCAATCAGCAGTTAATTGATCTGTAAACTTTCTCGCCAGGGCAGTTTTACCATAACCCCCGGCGGCGGTAATCTCGATTAACCTTAGATGGTCATTCCCTAACGCGGTTTGGAGTTCTTGCAATTCTTCCCGTCGTCCTTGCCATCTACGCACGGGTGGGAGTTGCGTATCCACTAACCCAGAGGTGGTCAGGGGTTGGGGGGAGGATTGAGCCGTTGCTTCGGGTTTAGTTACCGCTTTTTTAGAGGGTTCAGAGCGCCTTTTATGCCACTCTTCCGAAAATTTAGTCAAATTTGTTGTCTTATCGCCGAATTTCGCCCACAGAGTTAGGGAGAACCGCCATTCCTCCGACCCCTGCTGTTTGAAACGCTCATCCCGAAGAATGCCTAGATAATCGGCCAAATAGTGGCTAATCGCGTCCCTAACTTGATCTTTGGTCAATTTTTCCCCTTTCTGCTCTGCCAAGCGTACTAAAGCCGCTAAATTCGTCTCAACCCGCAAAAGTTTCCCCTCTTCCCCTAGAGCCAGCTTGACTCCCCAATCATTATCCTCACATTGACAGTGAGCCACATGATCTAATAAGACTTCAAACAAGCGTTTGACCCTTTTTTCAACAGTTTCGCCATAACTCTTCTTAGGCATGGGATTAGATCGGTAGAGGTTAGGGATAGCTTATTTTAGTCTATTTTTTGAGATGATGAAAAACACCTAAGGGACTTGCGCTTTGATAATGTACCTTTTGGGCGAACGCAGTTCGCCCCTACATTGTGGACAAAATTTGATAATGTAGGGGCGCAAGGCTTGCGCCCTCCGATCGATCAGGTTTGCTGATCACCATAAGTAGGGGGAGAGCCTTCAAGATGTTGATGATGAAAAACACCTAATCAGGCAAAACCTAGGGGCCGAAATTGAGCATCGTTGATGATTTTAACCGTTTCTCCTGATTGCTTAATCACAAATAAACCGCGCCGATAAGCATAACTATCTATCCCCTGATCGATTTCAATCCCCGCTACTGCGCCATAAACCTGAAAGTCTCGAAATTGGGGAAAGGCTAACTTAAATCGCTGTAATCGATCGAGAAAGTCATCTACATCATCCTTCGAGAGTCGAGATTTACACTCCACCGCCACTAACTCACTGCCATTCACCGCCAGAATATCAATTTCCATCGCTGCCCCGGGACGTTTACTTTTTAAACGACTCATGGTTTGGGTGACATCAATCCCCCGCTCTTGAAATAACTGCACAACCGCCGGCTCTACCATTTCTTCTATAAAAAGACACAAAGGGGTAGTTAAGTTATTGACGGCTTCGGTGGTGGCTTGTACCAGCTTTTTCAATTCTTCCATCGTGCGATCGGCTTCAGCCCGGCGGCGATCGGCTTCGGCATTTCGTTGTTCAGCCTCGGCATTGCGGCGTTCGGCTTCAACATTGCGGCGCTCGGCTTCAGCATTGCGGCGCTCGGCTTCAACATGGCGGCGTTCTGCTTCTTTTTGGAACTCGGCAAATTGAGCCTCGGTTCTTTCAAACAGTTTGTAAATATCGGCGATCGTAATAGCTTCTGACATGGCGTGTTCTTGTCTATTTGAGCAAAGCCGATCCTATTCTAGCAACTCGGCTGGTTGAGAGGCTATCGTTCTTTTTCCCATCACTTGCTGACAGGATAAATCCGACACCATCCCAGCCAAAAATCGCAAATTTTTTCCTAAAAAAGTTTGGGGTACCCCACTCCCCCAAAGCCTCCCCCAAAGCTGAAAGCCTTAGCCAATAAGCTTTTTATTATGCAATTTTTTTTAATTAGACCTCTTGCCTTAGCACATACCCCAGATTTTTTCATAGCAAGTATCAACCTATTGAAGTGGGGAAAATCTTATGTTTTCAATGCTTACGTTCTCAACTGCTACCCTAAAAAACCACCTCAAAAAAAACGGTTTTTTTGTCTTCGATAACCCTTGTGGCGATCGCTGGTTGCAGGGTTTACAGGATGTTACCCAAGCAACCCCCGTTATTCAAACTAACGGAGAGATTATCTATCCTATCAAAGCAAATCCTGACGCTATGGGAAAAAGTGACGCACAATCCCTAGGAATTGGGCTTTTACCTCATACAGAATGGTCTTATAAAGCTATCCCTCCTAAATACCTCTGTTTGCGCTGTAAAACTCCGGATCGTTGGGGTGGGGGTGCAACGACTTTGGTTAAGTTTGATGACTTATTGCGTCATTTTACCCTTGAGGAACAACATTTTATGGCGGCTCAACTTCAATATTTTATGTCCAAGGACGGCAAAGAAAGCTGTTTTGCACCAATTTGGCAACGAGATGCCGAAATTATCCGCTTTAGCTATAATGTGCTGGTTTATCGGGAATTTAGCCCCGATATTAATAAACCGATCGCTTCTGGTCT
>SFBI01000193.1 GCA_007095845.1 Microcystis aeruginosa Ma_MB_S_20031200_S102 | reverse complement strand
TAACTTACATTATGATCGATCAATCTTTGTGTCCTTTGTGTCTTTGTGGTTCGTTCCACTCCCTCTCTAGGAGGAATGTATCTTAGAGTACATTTTACCCACCAAATCCAAGAGAGCCAATCTACTAAGTTGGGGTTTTTAAAAGCAAACTCTCTCTTCCCACTTTCCTATACCTTTTAAACAGGATTTAGTATCAGAGGCCTATCGGGTGTTGGCGATCGCATCTAGAGCCAGATTCAGTTTCAGCACGTTAACCCCCGGTTCGCCAAAGATACCGAGAAAGCGATCGTCGGTGTTTTTGATAATCAGGATATCCACTTGATTCGTCGGTAATCCCCGCACCCGCGCCACCCGCTCGATCTGCGCTCTGGCGGCCTCTGGGGTGATATGGGGATCGAGGCTGGAACCGGAGGTATATACTAGAGCCGCAGTGGGTTTAATTGCCGCTTTCTCTAATCGGGGAATCTCCCCCTCTATAGCTTTTGCTGGATCGGAATCGGGTTTTCCTTTAATGCGATCGATTAATACAGGGTTACTGGGAGCTAGGTTACTCGCTCCCGAAATTCCGGTTTGCAGGATCTTGTTAGGATCGTTTTTCGGAGCGGCCGTACTGTAGGCGGTGGTACTCGGACGACTATTAAAATAGCGATCGCTGGTGAAAGGTTGCCCAATTAGAGCCGAACCCACCACTTGACCTTGATTATTGGTAATTAAACTCCCGTTCGCTTGCCAGGGAAAAAGAATTTGACCGATGGCGATCATCGAGAAAGGATAGATCAGGGCGGTAATTACCCAGAGAACTAGGGTAGAACGGATGGATCTACTGGCCTCGCGTGCAAAACTCATAACTGGACTTCCCCATACATAAATACTAAAAAATTAACAAAACCCTTACCACAGGTCGCTTCTAAGAAAAAATTGAAAAGAGACTACTGGGTACATTTTTCACTTAAAAATGGACGTTCGGGGAAGCTCAGTCGAGCCGTCGAGCCCCTGTACCGTTGACTGTATCTGGAGTAGAGCGATTCCGTAGAGTTGGCTTTATAGCGATCCCTAACCCGATTTTAACAGATAGTGTCATTAATCTCTAGCCTGCATTATTCATGAGAGTAGGGTAAAAACCCTGAAACCACTACCAGATATAAGTTAGAGCGACTTGATCTCAACAACAGTCTGTTTTGTCTCTCCGTCACTGGGCTAAATGAGAGAAAACAATGGTTAAAAAAGCAGAAAAAAGGGGACAAAAAACTCTATAATGTTAGGGACAGTAAGAGTTAAAATTTTCGTTGATCATGACTAAGTTTTCTGCTCAACTTTCGCTAAACTTCTTTACCAAAAAACCTTTAGAAGCTAGGTACTTCCGGTTAGACAAGCAGAAGTATAACTGAAAATTTGTGAAAGATTAGCAGATTGTTTGGAGGATAATCGAGAGCCGGGTAAAGTAAAATATTCTCTACATCAGTTAATTAGTCAACGAGTTTATCAAATAGCATCGGGCTATGAAGATAGCAACGACAGTAACTATTTGCGTGATGATCCTATTTTTAAGATTGCTTGCGATAAAGTTCCGCTTCCAGGAGAAGAATTATTAGCTAGTTAGCCAACGATGAGTCGATGGGATAATCAGGTAAAAAACAGAGAAATCAAAGGAATGCGTCGCTTTAATGGCTTAATTATGGAGCATAAGTGGACTTTAGTCATCATCCCCAAAATCCACATAGGTGAATCCTGTTTTAGCATCGGTTAGGGACTTACGATATTTGTCATAAATTGCCACCCCCGGAATATCTTCCGAGAATTGCTTCGGTAGTTTAAAAGAGCTGCGGGGATAGCGTTGCCGAATATCAAGAATGGCGCGATAGGGAAGATACCATTTACGCATTACCTGTAATAATTCAGCAAATTGAGCGTAGGATTTGCCATGTCTGTAGGTAAGGGCAATGTATTGCATTATTCGAGCATAGGTTTCTGGTTTGTTCTTATTATCAGCCACACCGATAATATTTTTCAGCTTCTCAAAAACTTCGTACTTACTAATTACCAAAACAACCAGACTGGAATAATCTAGTGTTTGTTTTTCCCGAAAAGTCTCCAGGATATCAGAAATAGTTCTCAGGACAGAATAGTCCGCTAGTTGGTAGGTTTTAAATAGGGATAAAAGTTTTAATCCTAATTCGTAATCTGCCAGACGTTCTAATTCAGATTGATAGGCTTTTAGGGCAATTTTTCCCTCCTCTGTTTTCACTTGGGGCAGCGTTGACAGTAACTTTTCTGCTACTCTAGCTTGAAAAGCCGCCTTATCTTCGTAGTCAGAAGCAAGCAGAGATTCTACATATTGATAAAAATCCTGTTGTTTAGAACTACGATAACGAAATTCTGTTTGGTCAAGAGTTAAATAACTATTTTTGGCTTCGATCGCTCCTTGCAGTAGTTTAATACTTTGATCTAGTCCTGCGTATTCCTCAATTCCTCTAGCTAGACAGTACTTCATCTTGACAAACATGAGAAATTCTTGACCGCTAAACTTATCACTATCGATCGATTCTGCTTTCTTGGCAAATATCCCCACCGCTGACATTTCCCGATTGTGGACAATCTCTACCAATTCAGGCACCTCTGGCTTTCTTTGAAACAGTTTTCTTAAAATTAATTCTATGACTTTTCTCATCTTCAGTCGCCTCCAGGTTTATTTGAAAAAGTTTTGTTAAAATTAACTCTACCGTGTTGCCCACAAATATAAAGTATAATCTAATTTGGCATCCACTACTGACGAACGACTCCCCAAAAGGAAAACTTCGTCCCTCGGAGTCTGGGCAAATAGCTGATTTTGAGGCATTGAGACACATAGGTTGGGAAAATTTTCCATCATGCTCCTGATTACAGACCAAATTTACCAGCAGCTCTTCACCCACGCAGAATCCACCTATCCCGAAGAATGTTGTGGGTTACTCTTAGGAAAAATTACCGAAACAGCAGCCCAAGTGATTACCACGCAGCCCACAGAAAATAACTGGTCCGGCAACAAGAAAAACCGCTTTAGTATTGCTCCAGAAGTGCTTTTACAAGCTCAAAAATCAGCCCGGGAAAACCAGCTAGATATTATTGGTATCTATCATTCCCATCCCGATCATGCCGCCATTCCCTCGGAAATTGATCGTCAATTAGCCTGGTCAGGATATACTTATTTAATTGTCTCCGTAGTTTCAGGACGAGCGATCGATTTACAAGCTTGGCAACTGGACGAAGGCGAACAATTTCAACTGGTGAAAATATTGTAGTCTTGTGGGAAATACCAAACAGCCTTAAGGCAATTCTCCCCGTTAGCAACTTCCCCCCATTCCCCCTGATCAGTGGTTTCCCGGAAGCCCGACATCGGGGGGGCAGGGGGTTGGGGGGTCTTGCCTCGTCTCAACAAGCAATTTAAATGCGCGGGCAGCTTAGTTATTTTGTTTCTTCCCTGGGAGGTGTGCCATTAGAAGTTCTCAAGCGCTATATTAGGGATCAAGAAAAGCCGTCTTTCTACGACGAGGTTTTAAACCCAAATTTTCGATAAAAGCATCCATACCCATCATTTTTCTACCATCATTCCCCCCCTATCCTCTCTGGTATTATCCCCATGCTTGATGCTGTCATAATTTTATTATTCGTCTTCGCTATTGCCAGTATTGGTTATAGTGGTGTGGACTTGCTGCCGGTTACTGTCCAGTCGCAAATCAGCAATATTGAAGCTTTACGCTGGTTATCGGCGGGTTTTGCCTCAATTATTGGTTTAGCTCTTGGTTTAGTTGCCCAAACTACCTATCGTCGTCTAGAAACCCAAGTACGACAAACTCCGATCGAAGTTATTTTAACCCGTTCGGTCGGTCTAGTTATCGGTTTGTTAATTGCTAATCTGATCCTAGCTCCGATTTTCTTCCTACCGATTCCGGGAGAGTTCTCGTTTATCAAGCCTATAATCGCCATTTTAGGCAGTATTATGTTTTCCTATCTGGGGGTTAGTTTAGCAGATACCCACGGTCGCACTTTTCTGCGTCTGATTAACCCCAATAGTATGGAATCAATTCTAGTGGCAGAAGGAACCCTGCAAGCGGCCGCCACTAAAGTTGTTGACACCAGTTGTATTATCGATGGTCGTATCGAACAATTGTTAGACACGGGATTTATCGAGGGACAGATACTCATCCCCCAATTTATCCTTCAGGAATTGCAGCAGTTAGCGGATGGTAGTAACGACCAAAAACGAGTTAGAGGAAGACGAGGATTAGATATTTTAAACCGGATGCAAGAAGAATTTCCCGATCGCATTGTCATTCATCCGGCCGATTATGAGGATATTAGCACCGTAGATGCTAAATTAGTCCATCTTGCCCAAGAAATTAACGCCACCTTGCTCACTAACGATTACAATCTCAGCAAAGTGGCCAATCTGCAAAAAGTCACCATCTTGAATGTCAACGATCTCGCTCAAGCAGTACGCCCGATCTACTTGCCCGGGGATACTTTGGACCTAAAAATTCTCAAAGCAGGAAAAGAACCCACCCAAGGCATCGGTTATCTAGAAGATGGCACGATGGTGGTGGTAGAAGAAGGAAAAGATTATCTAGGGGGAGAATTGCGGGTAGTGGTGACATCTGCACTGCAAACCTCGGCCGGACGGATGATTTTTGCTAAACCCCAAAATTCCCTGATTGCTTAAAGGGAATAAAACCCAAAAAAGCCTCAAATACAGGGCCAGAGGGGATCGTATTTGAGGAATTTCATTTTTTAAGGTAAGTTAAGTCACTAACTGAACTATCTAGCCAATTTATATCTAAATTAGGCTGGTTTATTGATTACAGCCATGGACTGACGAGCAAAACTAAAATAACCATCCCAGAATTGTTTCTGACTATCGAGGGCAACTTTGGTGGCGGTTTCTTGGGCTGTTAGGTAGGATTTCACCCATTCTTGTTGATATTCGAGGGATTTAACCAAAGTTTCTGGAAACTCAAACACTGGTGTAGTCGTGGGAACACCATTACCCCAAGCGGACAGAAGCATTTTCTGCCATTCGGCTAGGTATTTTTGGTATTCTTCAAGATAATTGGTGTTCATAGAAGTCAAACCGCTAACTAACCCATCTGGAAGGAGATGGTGAGAAAGTGGGGCGGTGTTGCCACCTTCTCGAAAGCAAAACTGGTGCCGAGATAAAATATAATATTCCATCCCTTCTTTAATTATAACCTGAGTTTGCGATCAGCCAAAATCTTCATGCGATCGCCCTAGACCCAGCCTATTTTTTGGTGACTGGGAACTAACGCTAAAATAGTCCTACTCTAGCCATTTTCCCCCAACTATGATCGATCGCCCTATTCATGTAATTGGTGGAGGATTAGCAGGGACTGAGGCGGCGTGGCAGATAGCCCAAGCAGGTATTCCCGTGATCCTGCACGAAATGCGCCCAATTCGCTCTAGTCCCGCCCATCATAGCCAATTTTTAGCTGAATTAGTCTGTAGTAACTCCTTTGGTGCCATGGCGGTGGATCGCGCCACCGGGTTACTCCATGAAGAATTACGACGCTTAAATTCTCTAGTTATTGCCCAGGCCGATCAGCATAGTGTCCCCGCAGGAGGGGCTTTAGCGGTCGATCGAGGGGTATTTAGTCGAAATTTGACGGAAATCTTGGCCAACCACCCTCTAGTCACCTTAAAACGTCAGGAGATCACGGAAATTCCCCGGGATGGTATCGTCGTTTTAACCACCGGACCGTTAACCAGTGCTGCTTTAGCCGCAGATCTGCAAAATTTCACCGGCCTGGACTATCTGAGTTTTTTCGATGCCGCTAGTCCGATTATTCTAGGGGAATCTATTGATCAATCGATCGCTTTTCTGGCCTCTCGTTACGATAAAGGTGAGGCTGCCTATCTCAATTGTCCCATGGATCGGGAACAATACCTGCACTTCTGGCAAGAGTTAAAACAGGCAGAACAGGCAGAATTAAAGGATTTTGAGCGAGAAAATGCCAAATTTTTCGAGGCTTGTCTGCCAATCGAAGAATTAGCCTGTCGGGGAGAGGACACCATGCGTTTTGGTCCCCTGAAACCGGTGGGATTAGCGGATCCCAGATATCCGGATCAACGTCCCTACGCAGTGATACAGTTGCGAATGGAAGATAAAGCGGGGCAATTGTGGAATATGGTGGGATTTCAAACTAATTTAAAATGGGGTGAACAAACACGGGTTTTCCGTCTGATTCCGGGATTAGAAAAGGCCGAATTTGTCCGCATGGGGGTGATGCACAAAAACACCTTTATCAATTCTCCCCAGTTATTATCCTCCAGTCTCCAGTTTAAATCGCAACCGACGCTATTAGCGGCAGGACAGTTAATCGGCACGGAAGGCTATACGGCTGCGGCTGCTGGGGGATGGTTAGCGGGAACTAATGCCGCTCGTTTAGCTTTAGGATTAGAAACGGTGACATTGCCAACCACAACGATGATGGGGTCATTATTTGAGTTTATCAGCAGTGCCGAACCGAAACATTTTCAACCGATGCCGCCAAATTTTGGCATTTTGCCGAATTTTACCAGAAAAATCCGCAATAAACGGGAACGTTACGGTCAATATGCCGATCGCTCTTTGCAGGATTTAGAAGCATGGATGAATCAGTTAAAAACTCCCTGTCTCGTCTAACTGTCAATCGCTAAATCGATCGCCCATAATAGAGAAGGAACCTATTCTTTCTCTATTGCTATGCCAAACTCTGATTTTTTCCCTCCCCAATCCTACAGTCAAGAGGATGTGCAGGAAATTCTCTATTTGGCTATCTCCCGTCAAGGGGATAAGGGAGAAATTACCCGTCAACAGTTGTTAGAAATTGCTGACGATTTAGCTATTGAAGTTAAAGACTTAGAAGCGGCGGAAAAGGACTGGCAAGAGTCAAAAATGGTCAGTTATAAGCGGCAAGAATTCGATCGCTTTCGTCGCGAGGAGCTAAAACATAAAACCGTTCGCTATCTGATTATTAATAGTTTTTTTCTGACGATTAATTTAATTAGTGCGGGAACAATTTCTTGGGCAATTTATATCTTTTTGCTGATGGGTTTACCTCTTTCTCTCTCGGCTTGGAAAACTTTTCAAAATCAAGGAATTGCCTACGAAGAAGCATTTAAACGCTGGAAAATTAAGGAGGAAATGAAAGAGTCTTTTAGCAATCTTTGGACACAAATTAAAAAGTTTTTACAGTTTTAATACTGTTGCCAAATTAAGCCTTTTTTGTTTTTGTGAACCACAGAGACACAAAGGACACAAAGTTGAGTTTTCCACGACTACTTAAGTAGCTGGTTATAATTAAATTAAAAATGAATTTTAGGTTCGATCCCCCCTGCCCCCCTTGATAAGGGGGGTGTCTGATAATTTTTAACACATACCTACTTACTGTCATCAAAAATATCTAACTGCTGCAGAGAGGGGGAATTATCCGACTTAACTGGTTTAATTTTCTTAATTCCTTGACGCAAACCGATCGCAATTTTACTATGTTTTTCGATTTGACCCATCACCTGCATGGCACGATCAATCACAGAAGCTGGTAAACCGGCTAATCTCCCCGCTTCGATACCATAGGATTTATCCGCACCCCCCGGTCGTACTTGGTGCAAAAATACTATCTCATGGGGTAATTCTTTGACTGTTACCTGATAATTGGCCACATTCTCTAAAATTGAGGCTAATTCATTCAGTTCGTGGTAGTGAGTGGCGAAAATCGTCCGCGATTGCAGTACCGTGGCTAAATACTCGGCCACAGACCAAGCTATGGATAAACCGTCAAAGGTGGCTGTCCCCCGGCCAATTTCGTCTAATAATACTAATGATCTCTCCGTGGCGTGATTGAGAATATTGGCAGTTTCGTTCATTTCCACCATAAAGGTGGATTGGCCGGTAGCGAGGTCATCCACAGCCCCCACCCTAGTGAAAATGCGATCGCAGATGGAGATTTTGGCCGACTTTGCCGGGACAAAACTACCGGTTTGGGCCAACAATTGAATTAATCCCACCTGTCGCAGATAACAACTTTTGCCACTAGCATTGGGACCGGTGAGAATAATCAAGTCGGGGTATTCTAAACCCTCCTGATTGCCCAAATTAATCGAATTCGGCACAAAAAAGCCGGCCCCAAGGGATTGTTCCACCACGGGATGACGACCATCTTTAATATCGATAAGACGACCATCGGCGATTTCTGGGCGACAATATCCCTGATAAACGGCGATTTCTGCCAATCCGGCCAACACATCCAAAGCGGCGACTTTTGTGGCCACTTCCCGGATTTCTGGGGAAAATTCGGCTACTTGACGGCGTAAATCGCTAAAAATCTCGTATTCTAATTTATTTAATTCATCTACTGCCGTCAGAATTATATTTTCTTTCTCCTTTAACTCGGTGGTGATATAACGTTCCTCATTGACCAAAGTTTGCTTACGCACATAATCTTTTGGGGCGAAATCAGCTTTACTGCGGGGTAAACTGATATAATAACCGAAAGTTTTGTTATAATTAACCTTAAGATTACTAATACCCGTTCTTTCTTTCTCTGTCGTCTCCAGATTTTTAAACCAATCGATTACTTCCTGATAGTCGCGCCGCAGGGCATCCAATTGGGCATCAATTCCCTCGCGAATCACCCCCCCTTCCTTGAGGTGCAGCGGAGGAGATTCCACCAGATGTGCTATCACCTGCTGGCCTAATTTTTCTAAATCGGCGGGAATTTGCTGTAAAGCTTTCAAATAGGGCGAATTTCCCGCAGCAACCAAAGCCGCTAAATCGGCCAATTTGACTAAAGATGCCGCTAGGGAAAGTAAATTGCGGGCATTAGCTGTTCCTGCGCCAACACGACCGCTTAAACGTTCTATATCGTAGATTTCCCTTAATTTTTGCCGAATATCTTGGCGCAAGGAGGGATTATCCTTTAACTCTTGGATAGTATCTTGACGGGCGCGAATACCGCGAGAATCTAAGAGAGGTTGCAGTAACCAACGACGTAAAGCGCGACTACCCATGGCCGTACAAGTGCGATCAATCGCCCATAATAGAGAACCATAGAAGCTACCATCGCGCACCGTTTGGGTAATTTCAAGGTTACGACGGGTTTGCCCATCTAAAATCAAAAATTCCGAGACAGAGTAGGTTTTTAAAGGTTGTAGGGGGACTTGATTGGCTTTTTGGGTCTCTTCAATGTATTCTAATAGGCCTCCGGCGGCGCGAATAGCAAGGGGTAAATGTTCGCAGCCCATCCCCTCTAGGGAACGCATTTTATAGGTGATTAGGAGACGATTTTTCGCTTCTGTGAGAGTAAAGATAGTTTGGGGACGGAGAGAATAACAAAAACTATCGGGTAAACAGGGGGGGAGATGGTCGGATTTTTCCCCGGGGCGCAAAATACGGTTTAAATCGGGGGCATTGATGGGAAAAAGGATTTCTGAGGGCTGTAAACGGGTTAATTCTAGGCTTAAAGCCGTTAAATCGCTGGCCTGGGTGGTGTAGAATTCTCCAGTGGAGATATCTGAATATGCTAATCCCCAATTTTCTCCGGTAATTACCACTGCAGCCAGAAAATTATTCTTTTTTGCGTTCAACATTCCCTCATCGGTGAGGGTTCCGGGGGTGAGCAGTTTGGTGATAGCGCGTTCTACTAGCCGTTTTTCGGCGGCTGCTTCCGTTGAATCCTCTACTTGGTCACAAATCGCCACCGCATAGCCTTTTTCCACCAATAAACGACTATAGCGCTCTAGGGCGTGGTGGGGAACCCCGGTCATGGCGACTCTCCCAATCCCTTTACCCCCTTCCTTGCTGGTAAGAACTAATTCTAATTCTCTGGAGATAATCACCGCATCCTGAAAGAAACACTCGAAAAAATCGCCCACACGATAGAGTAAAAGAGCATTGGGATAGGTTTCTTTTACCTCCACATAATGCTGGTACATGGGGGTGAGTTTACCGCGATCGAGTCCGCGATAATCACGATGGGGATCTTTATTGGTAGCCGGTGGTTCTAGGGGAAAATCCGAGGGGAGAGTCATGGGTGAAGGAAAGCTGGACAATTCTTTATTCAATTTACCGCTCTTGAGAACCTACGATCAAAGAATCCCAATAGCCTCAAGGAATAATGCAAGGTTTTTGAGGGTCTCCATCCGATTTTTTGGCACTAACATCGGATTTTAACAGGTCAAAAGCCTTATTTTACAAGGTTTTTACCATTATTCAGCAAACCCTAATTAGGGGCTGTGGCTTGAATTTTGTTATTGTCATCGGCTAGGGTCTGAATCTCCTGTCTGTAGGCAAAAGGAGCGCGACTGAGAGCATCTTGAAAGAGGGGTTGAGCCTCTTGATTTTTGCCCTGTTCTTTTAGTACGATCGCTGTGGCTAAAATCGGTCGGAAATCGTTAACATCCATTTGTTGAGCTTGTTTATAGGCTGTTAAAGCTTCTGGATAATTTTGCTGCTCGAAATAGATTTTGCCTAAAAGTAACTGAAGGGAAACAATATCGATTAAACTAGCAGAATTATTGGGATCAGCAGCGGCTTTTAAAGTGCGATCAATTGTGTCTTTGACTAGACTAATCGCCTCGATCGGACGGTTTTGGCTGAGAAATAAATTAGTTAATCCAGTTAAAGCCCGTAGATCTTGGGGATAAGAGGCCAAAAGGGTGCGATAACTGCCTGTAGCTCCTGCATAGTCCTCTATTTGCTGTTTTGCTTCTGCTAAAAGTAGTAAATAATCGGATTGTTGGGGGTTAAGTTGCGCTAATTTTTCTAAAGGTTCGATCGCTTGCTTTAAATCACCCTGCTGTAAGCGAATATCTAATAATCCCCGCAAAGCCGTCTGATTATCGGGTTCACGCTCTAAAACCATCTGATAACCCATTGCTTGACTGGCCAATTTCTCTTGTTCCACTGCGGACAGATGACTCTGGCCCGAAGATTGCTGACTCTGGAGAATAGAAGTCAATAGCGGCATGATCGAGAAGGACAACAAGGCCAATAACATCAGGACGAGACCGA
Source organism: Microcystis aeruginosa Ma_MB_S_20031200_S102 (assembly GCA_007095845.1). GTDB lineage: Bacteria > Cyanobacteriota > Cyanobacteriia > Cyanobacteriales > Microcystaceae > Microcystis > Microcystis aeruginosa_D. Next base: position 15,704 of record SFBI01000193.1, on the reverse strand, counting down.
TGGACAGCCAACGACGGTTAGAGAGAGAGGTTTTCATAGACTGGGGTGCGAGGGAACAAACAGGAAAATGTTATGGAAATCTGGAGATTTGATGAGGAGATCGATCGAATTCCCCGCTCTTTATTGAGTACAATGGGCAAACGGTCAAGACTCAAAAGGGTTTTGACCAGGTTGACAGTCAAAAGATCATGGTTCTTAATATATTAGATGCCAGTAGAGTCGCTCTAGAAGGTTATTGTAACCTCCCAGATCGCTCTTTTGACTTGATTGATTACCAATTTACTATGTGTCTCCGCCGCTAGGAGTGTGATATGAATCGTCCTGGGAATCGGTTTACCGAATCACCGAAAACCCCCCCGACTCCTGAAGTGGAAATTCAGGAAGTCCCCCTTGAATCCCCCCATACCGAAGCTGATTTAGCCGTAGAGTCAGCCACCCCCGCAGAAGTCAAACGTCAACAACCGATCCCCCCTCCCAGTCATCTGCGGCAGTATCGGGCGATCGGTCTCGTCTATGGCCATTATCAGCGATCGGAGGAACAATTAACCAAAGGCAATATTTTAACTGCCGATGGTACTTTGATCGATTCTGTGATTCTCGGTCGGGTAATCAGTTTGGTTAAAAATCATCTCGATCTGGAAAAACCCCATCTCTGGGTAGTTTATCCGCGCACCCGTCAGGAAAATGATGCCCTTCATGTTCAGATTGTCGGTGTTTGGGAACCAGAAACCCTGAAAAAAGAGGATGATCAGGAGATAGAAACTCTCCGCGCTTCTACCCCGGGTTATTTCTCGATTCGAGGTGAAGTCATCTTTACCGAACGGGAAAATCAAGCGGTAGTGATCAAAATCCGACAAATGCCCAAAACTGAAGCAGACAAACCCAAGTTTTTTAAACTAAAATTGCGCGGCACTTTACCTAGTAAACCGGTCAGTCGTTTTTGGGATTTTCAGGTACAACTAAAAGGGGATGCCTTAACTATTTTGGAAGGTTTAGACCTAGGTTTTGCCAGCAAGAAAAAACCGATGGGTAAGGGAGGTTTTAAAAAGCCTTTTGATAAAAATCGTCGTCCTTCGGAGGAGGGAGAAAAACGACCTTTTACCCCCGGACAATCTCCCGTTCCTAGGCCTTCCCGACCGAAACCCGTATCGGAAAACTAATTTTTTTCTAAGGATGGGTTCTGCACCCATCCTTAGGTTGACGTTTTTTTCAGGAGTCATCTGCTCCTTAGTATCTGGGAATGTAAGCGCGAATTCTATAAGTACCTAAGCAAAATTAATTACACATATCTAACCCCCTCTTGCCTTTTGCCTCTTGCCTTTTGCCTATCTTTACTAGGAAATTAATTTTGCACGACTACTTAACTATAATCAGTTCCCAAAATCTCGGCGATCAAAACCGCTAACTGAGTGCCTAAAATCGCTTCATCGGCGGAACTAAAAGATTTATAATCTTCTATTAACCATTCTTGACCACCATTAACTAAAGTACATTGGAATGTACCCAAGGATTCGGCGATTTCTGTATGTTCTGTATAGTTTCTCGTTCTTACTTCCCCCCTACTATCTGCCGTCAAACACAATTGATTAAGTTCTGAATAAAACTTAGCAGGAATTTTGTCTAAATCACCTCCTTTAGTCACCCAACGCATGAAAAGATGGAAAGACCAAGGAAGATTGAGATAAACTAAATAACATAAACCCAGTATAACTGTTAAATATAAGGAAGAAGTCAGGAATTTATTATGTTTCCTTTTTCGGGATCGATTTAGACGTTTGGCTATATCTAGCTTTGATCTTTTCATAAATTTTAAGTAATTAAGTAGGTAGGTGTTGAAAATTGTCACATTCCCCCTTATTAAGCTATCCATTTAGTCACATCTTTCTTAACATAAAACTTGACAAAAAAAGAAAATTGTGCAAGAGGGTTCAAGGGAGTTCTATAGGTCAACTAATTGGATGAGATAGCTTCCAAGTTTTGCTGATGTCATGTAACCTTCGCAGTTTCAAATAAATTATTTTAACGCCAGGTTCACCGTCGAAGCCTTAGCGTTTGTGTTAGTGAGCTTGTCGAACTACTTAGCTCACGGCCGAAGCCTAAAAGTCGTCTTTTTCACCTGAAAAACCCGCAAGAGAAGCAATTATTGGCCTCTCTTCGAGATGGTTCAATTTTCGGTTATGAGTTTCTCGGATTAATAAATGAGAGTTAGGATTTCTTGACTGGGCAAATAAATCAAATAGGTCTCCATCACAATCTCTGATGGAGCCAAGAAAAAGGGAGACATTGTACAACATATAGGTAAAATCAAGGGTCTCAGACAAGATAGATCAATACTCTTCCCTAGACGGAAAAAGTATGAAGTGTACAGCTTAGTCTATAGCGGTTCCTGTTTGCGAGAGGTACATTATCAATGTTGAAAAGCTTAATCAGCAAAGGTTTAACTGTACCACACAGGCTTGATAAACGCCGTGTCTATCTCTATCATATCATTTTTTAGGATTAAATCTTCAAATTATTTCTGTGGGACTCCTTACTGCTCTAGTTAGGTGATTAAATCGATTAACTTTTGTTTTAAAGTTTCCAATCCGATCCGGCGAATAGCTGAGATAAAAACAGCGTGGGGATATTTGTCCTTAGCTATTTCCAAATCCTCGCTTTTTACCCGATCCAACTTATTAAACACCATTAACATCGGACCGGTTTGAATCGGCATCTGGGAGAGGATTTTTAATACCGAGGCAATCTGACTTTCCCAAGCTGGATGGGAGAGATCCACCAGATGTAGTAATGCGTCTGCTTCCGTTACTTCCTCTAAAGTTGCCCGAAAAGCATCCACCAGCGAGGGGGGTAATTCATGGATAAAACCCACCGTATCGGTTAGTAAGAGGGGGTGAGAGACTTGGGTGAGGGGATCGGTAATAGTTAAGCGTCGAGTGGTGGGATCAAGGGTAGCAAACAGTTGATCGGCGGTATAAACTTCGGCAGCGGTGAGAGCATTAATTAAAGTAGATTTTCCCGCATTGGTGTAACCAACGATCGCCACGCTGGCCACCTCTTGTTTTTGCCGTTGTTTGCGTAAACGGGAACGATGAGCTTGCAGTTGATCCACCTCATCTTGGAGACGGGATAAACGACGTTGAATAGTTCGACGTTCTGTTTCTAATTTTGTCTCCCCCGGTCCGCGAGTGCCAATTCCTCCCCCTAATCTCGACATGGCTAATCCGCGCCCGGTGAGACGGGGTAAAGTGTATTCTAATTGGGCTAATTCTACCTGTAGTTTACCCGCTTGGGATTGGGCCCGTTGGGCGAAAATATCCAGGATCACCTCGGTGCGATCAACCACTCTCACCCCGATTTGGTTCTCTAGATTGCGAATTTGGGCGGGAGAAAGGTCGCGATTGAACACGACTAAATTAGCCCCCGAAGTTTGCACCTGTAAGGCGATTTCTGCCACTTTTCCCGAACCGATCACTGTTTGAGGATGGGGATGATCCCGTTTTTGTCGGGTGACTTGCAAAACTTTGCCACCGGCGGTATCAACTAAACGTTCTAATTCGCTTAAACCGTCCTCAAACTGGCGATCGCTCATGTTGTCGGTCATTAAACCAACCAATAGCACCCGATCTTCGGCTGTATCAACGGTTATAGCGGTAAATTCTCGCTGAAACTCCGCCTCTAGTCCTTCCACTAACTCTAAAAAGTCCTGTTTGCTTAAATCCTCTAGATTTAAGGGCGGGGAGACAGACCAGTATATATTACTATTGACATTTGTTTGACTTTGTGGTGTGAGATGCGCCAAATAGACTTGCTCCACATAACCGGTCGCCCCACCACCGCGACGGATCATGCCTGTACCAGTTAATGTTAGGATCACCAGTGCGTCTAATCTTTGCAAAGCCATGGCCGTTAAACTGGATTCTTTTGGCGGTTCCTGCTTAAGTTCCGTGGCGATGCAACGAATTCCGCAAAGACGTTCGGAACCGTAGCGGGGTAACTCCAAGAGAGAAAATTGCGTTTGTCGGGGGGTTCCTACTCCCACTCGAATTACCTGGCCGCGACGGTTGATATAGGTGCAGAGGGGTTGATGGATATCGGTACTAATGGCCGCGAGTCTTTGGGCGAATTCTGGGGTGGTGAGAGTGTCGATAGGCAAGCGTTCATGATACAGCCTTTGTAGCTGTTTCATCTGACTAGCTTTCAGTCCCTGGGTATTGCCGAAGATGGTATCGATAGGCTTTCCTCACAATTGGGGTTTTATGTATTATTGTAGCGATTATGAAAAAATTAATTCTAGCCACGAGCAATCCGGGTAAATTAGCAGAGATAGGCGAATACTTGACCGATATCGACCTAGAATTGCAGTTAAAACCTGATTATTTAGAGATAGAGGAAACAGGGACGACTTTTGCCGAAAATGCTTATTTAAAAGCTGCTCAAATTGCCCTAACATTGGGAGAATGGTCGATCGCTGATGATTCGGGATTGGAAGTAACTGGGTTAGGAAATGCCCCGGGAATCTACTCGGCCCGCTATGGTCAAAATGATCGAGAAAGAATCGATCGCCTAGTCAGAGAATTAGGGGATAATCAGGATCGATCGGCCCGTTTTGTCTGTGTAATTGCGATCGCTAGTCCCGATGGTGAGATTGCCTTTACTTCTACAGGAATCTGTACAGGAGAAATTCTCACCAGTCCTAGGGGTGAGGGTGGTTTTGGTTACGATCCGATTTTTTATGTCCCCGAATACGCTTTAACTTTTGCGGAAATGTCTCCCGAATTAAAAAGAAAAATTAGCCACCGAGGAGGAGCTTTTCAGCAATTGCTGCCCCATCTCAAGACTCTCGCGGGTACAAATTCATCAAGGCTCTGACTTGTTCAGCATGATAAGAGCTTCTTGTCAAGGGACTCGCAACAATTTGTAAAAATCCCAGCGACTCCCCGTATTCGCGCCAAGCGTGGAACTGTTCAGGGGTGATAAATTCCCGGACACCGAGATGTTTTGACGATGGTTGCAGATACTGCCCGATGGTGAGAATATCACAATCGACGGCCCGTAAATCGCCCATCACTTGCCGCACTTCCTCGTCGGTTTCCCCCAATCCCACCATAATGCCCGATTTTGTGTAGGTAGCGGGAACAATAGCGCGAGCGCGCTGCAATAATTCTAGGGAACGCTGGTAATCACCCTGGGGACGCACGCGACGATAGAGACGGGGGACAGTTTCGGTATTGTGGTTTAAAACTTCAGGTTTAGCGGCAAGAATTAAAGCTAAAGCTTGCCAATTGCCACAAAGATCGGGAATAAGGACTTCGATGGTGGTTTTCGGTGAAATACGGCGGATTTCCTCGATACAACTGACAAATTGACTAGCGCCACCATCAGCCAAATCATCGCGATTGACAGAAGTGATCACTACATGATTAAGGTCAAGACGTTGCACGGCTGCCGCTAGTCGTTGGGGTTCCGTGGAGTCTAAAGGTTGCGGTTTTTTTTCAAAATCTATATCACAGTAAGGACAGGCGCGAGTGCAAGCAGGACCCATAATTAAAAAGGTAGCCGTCCCCGCGTGGAAACATTCGCCGATATTAGGACAGGAAGCCTCCTCACAAACGGTATTTAAGCCTAAATCCCGTAAAACCTCCTTAACACTGCCGACTCGTTGCCATTGCGGTGCTTTTACCCGTAACCACTCTGGTTTGACCGTCACGCCTGAACTACTCCGATAATTTTTGCCTATATCCCTAATATCCTAGCAAGTCTCGACCCACTCAAGGCAAAATATGCTATGATGATTTAGCTGAAAATTTTCGGGATGTAGCGCAGCTTGGTAGCGCACTTCGTTCGGGACGAAGGGGCCGCAGGTTCGAATCCTGTCATCCCGATTAAAGACAATCAAGGTGTAATCTGCTCTGCGGTTAAGCAGGTAGGTGTTAAAAATTGTCAGAGAAGCTGCCCACACATGGAATTGCGGGTTGAGATGAGGCACTTTTGCAACAGCCAACAATAAAGGGATTGGGACAGATTCAGCTAATCTAAGGATATGAAGATAGGCGGTTAAAATGGGTCTTAGCTTACCCCGATCCTGTCCATTGATCACATCTTTACTTAAGTTAAAATAAAAAACGCTGTCAGTAGTCGCACATAAATAAACAATAGTTAACTTTATTTTTGTCCGAACACTGATAATTCTCAGCCAGCAATTTATAAGCAGATAAATGTCATCTTGTCAAGTATTTGAACAATCAATTCAGATTAAAGCTAGTGCGACGACGGTGGAGCGTTGTATCACGGATTTAGAGTTAATGCGTCGTTGGTTGAATCCGGTGTTAGTTTGTGAACCTATCGGCGATTGGAAGACCGATATCGGTGGGAGAAGTCGTTTTTTGATTCAAATTCCCCTAATTCAGCCGACGCTGAAAAGTACGGTGATTGAGAGGGAACCGGGGTTAATTGTCTGGCAATTTGAAGGCTTTTTCCGCGGATGCGATCGCTGGGAATGTCAACCCAATGACAGCGGCACTTGTTTAATCAATCGTTTTGAGTTTGCGATTCCTAATCCGATTGTGGGGTGGGGATTTCAGCAATTCGCCGCTAAATGGACTAAAAAGGATATGGAAGCGCAATTAAGACGCTTAAAACGAGTAGCTGAGGAAATTTATCTACTTTCAGCAACAAGTTAAGCTGATGGGGTGGTAAGCGGGGGGTTTTGGGGATGGGAGAATACCCTCACCCCCAACAGCTAACCCCCGATCCCTAATCGATCGAGATCGACTGGGGACTGTTGCCGTTATCCTGATTATTGTCGTTAAAACTGACTAATCCCTGCTCTTCTAACCATGTTTTGAGGGGATCGTCCGAAAGTTTCAAGTGGAGTAATCCAGAGGCAAAACCACCGAAAAAAGCGATCGGTTGTTGAATCAGTTCTTTAACAACGGGTTGTAATTCATCGAGAAACATCTTATTCTATCTCCTGATATTGTCACACCTATCAATGTTAAGTTAATTGAAGTGATTCTGTAAGACTAGCATGACTGAAACTTCTGACACGGTGAAAAAATCTTTCCGGCTAACCCCGTTTATTTTCCTGGGAATACTGCTCATCTGGCTAGGAATTAGGTTAATTGCTCCCGATAGCGTCAGTTTATTCGCTGGTACTCGTCCCGATTATTTGGGAGTCAGGGAAGGTAAGCTGGCCCCTTGTCCGGTCACTCCTAATTGTGTTAGTAGTCAGAGTCAGGATCCGGCTCATGCGATCGAACCCTTTAGTTATCAGGGTAGCGGGGAAAAAGCGATCGAGCAATTAGCTAAAATTATCGCTTCCCAACCGAGAACTAAAATTATTAACCAAGATAGTAACTATCTCTACGCCGAATTTAGCAGTCAATGGATGGGATTTGTCGATGATCTGGAATTTTCTCTTAATCCTAGCAAAAATGCGATCGATGTTCGCTCGGCCTCCCGGTTAGGAGAATCGGATTTAAATGTCAATCGAGAACGAGTGGAAACCCTGAGAAAACTCTTTTCAGTGATCAGTAAACACTAAACGGTGATCAGTAAACTGAATACTGAATACTGACTCGGAGAATAATATAAGAAAAATTATGTTTCGTCCCCAACCGATACCAGCAAAAGCAGGACAGGAATCCGTCTGGGATTATCCTCGTCCCCCGCGCCTAGAATTATCGCCTAAACACCTAAAAATCATCTTTAATGGTGTGACAATTGCCGAGACTAAAAGCAGTTATCGAGTTCTAGAAACCAGTCATCCTCCAGTTTATTATCTACCGCCCCAAGATATTAAAATGGAATACCTGCAAGCTACAGCAGAAAAGTCTTTTTGTGAGTGGAAAGGTTTAACGGGATATTACAATATCACCGTTGGGGATCAACAGGCAATTAACGTCGCTTGGTATTATCCGGACCCGACACCAGAGTTTCAGGCAATTAAGAATTATCTGGCTTTTTATCCTGCCAAAATGAGTGCTTGTTATGCCGACGGGGAATTAGTACAACCGCAACCGGGCAACTTTTACGGGGGATGGATAACCTCCGATGTAGTTGGTCCGTTTAAAGGCGTTCCCAATAGTTGGGGCTGGTAATCACGTTAAGTAAGTAGTCGTGCAAAATTAACTTCTTGGTTAGGAAAGGCAAAAGTCAAAAGGCAAAAGGCAAAAGGCAAAAGGCAAAAGGCAGCTACTGGCCAAAATTCATTAATTTTCTCCCCACACCCCACACCCCACACCCCACACCCCACACCCCACACCCCACTTCCCACTTCATAATTCATAATTTATAATTCATAATTCCCCTTAACTCCTAGTTTCTACTTTTTACGAGAAATTATGACTATATCCCAACCCGATCTAGAACCCACTTGGATGACGATTATTCGCCTCTTGCGCTGGGATAAACCCGCCGGTAGGTTAATTTTGATGGTTCCCGCTTTATGGGCGGTATTTTTGGCGGCAGACGGGGTGCCACCGCTACCCTTGATCGGGGTGATCATTTTGGGAACTTTGGCCACTAGCGCCGCCGGCTGTGTGGTTAACGATCTTTGGGATCGGGATATCGATCCACAAGTCGATCGCACTCGTAACCGTCCTTTAGCGGCCAGAGCTTTATCGATCAAGGTTGGTTTGATTATCGCTCTGATTGCTTTCTTTTGCGCCGCAATTTTAGCTTTATATCTGAATTTTCTGAGTTTTTGTCTATGTTTAGCCGCCGTTCCCTTGATTATCTGCTATCCTCTCGCCAAGCGTTTTTTTCCTGTACCCCAATTGGTTCTTTCTCTCGCTTGGGGTTTTGCGGTTTTAATCTGTTGGAGTGCCGTCACCGGGTCGTTAGATAGTAATACATTTATATTATGGGGAGCGGTGATTTTTTGGACATTGGCATTTGATACAATTTATGCTCTGTCCGATCGAGAGGATGATCTCAAGGTTGGTATTAACTCTAGTGCCATATTTTTCGGCAAATACGCTCCGGAAGCCGTGGGGGTCTTTTTTGCCCTAACAGTGGGTTTATTGGCTTGGGAGGGGCAAAAAATGCAGTTATCAGCCTCTTTTTGGCTAGGGTTGGCTATAGCGGCGATCGCATGGTTGCGTCAATACCGGCTGTTACGTCAATCGGATTTACCTAAACCAGTTTATGGTCAAATGTTCGGTCAAAATGTTTGGGTCGGTTTTATTTTATTAGCGGCTATGATTGCAGGGACTTATTTTTAAATAAGTAAATCGAGTAATTTTTGACTCTTTCGGTCTTCCCAAGCGTTTTTTAAGCTCGATCGCTATAAAATCAAGTTAGTAAATTACCGAACCTTAACCAATGTCTAACTCGAAATCCGATAACGTTTGGGATCACAAACCCCGTTGGTGTCAACCTTGGTCGATTTTGTTGACAGGAATTACCCTGATTGCTGGGTGTTGGTTTTTAACTCAGCGTCTCTGGTTAACCCTACTCCTATCTATTCCTATATTCCTTTGGTGGTTTGTCTTCCTAATTCTTTATCCGAGAATGATGCAGCAACAGTTAAACACAGAAAGAATCGGGGAAAGCATTGATTAAAACAGGAAAGACAGGACAGGGATTTTTATCCTGTAATTGACTACTTTCATCTCCGCGAAAAGTGTTCCAACGGAAGGGAGCTTTTTTTTCACTCGACATCCATAAAAGTCTTTTTGCTCGCGTCATCGCTACATACAAAAGTCGGTATTCTTCAGCTTTTTTAAGTTGTCCAGCTTCTAACCAAGCGCTTAAAGGTGGGGGAATAATTGGTATGCTGTCGGGGTTTAAATAGCGTTGATGGACCGCTGCTCGAATTTGCGCTCGTGCCACTTCTGCAAGGCTAAAATCTCCCAAAAATTTCGCACCATTGGGAACCCAAGGTTTGCCCGGGATAATATCTTCGTGAAGAAAGGGAATAAAAACATAATCCCAGTCTAAACCCTTGGCTTTGTGCATAGTAATAATCGTCAGTTGTCCGGGACGAGTATAACAATCGTCGTTATCTTCTTCCACTCCTTCAAAGCGCTCAGAGGCGATAATTTCATTAAGAGTATTAATTGTATTTTTTAGAGAACTATTACCAGCAGTTTCCTGATAAATACGAGCGGTTAATTTTTGCAATGTGGCTAATTCTGACCCCGAATATTGGAGAGTCATAGCGAAAAAAGATAGGAGTTGATAATGAGGTAATTCTAATCTAGCTTTTAGTAAACTGCAACAATAACGACGGGCGATTTTTTCGTTAGATTTCAGTTCAGGATCGAGGGGAGTAGGATAAAGAAATTGTTCGGGATAGGTAACTAAAGGATTTAAATCTTGAGCAGTAATTAAACCCCTCAATTGTAACACTTCTAAGGCTGCTTTCAGATAATCGGGAGAGTGGGGACGTTCGACAAAAGCCAATAGTTTCAGCATTTCGGCGGGAATTTGAGAAAAGCGATCGATCTCGTTAGCTTCAAAAATTCTGATTTGATAACTTTTATAAAAATGGGCAAATTTTTGAGCAAAAAAGTGTCCTTGTCGATTTTCTCTAACGAGGATAGCGGCATTATGTTGAGGGTTTTCTTGGAGTAATTTGACTAGACGTTTTTCGATTAATTCTACTGTTTGATAAATGTCATCGGGTTGATAAATTTCTAATCCTTTTCCCTCCTTAACTGGATTAGGTTGGGGATCTTCAGCACCGACGGGAAGAATCGCTTGAACCCGAAAAGGAGCCTCGGTAACTTTATGATTATCTTTTCCCTGTTTCCAATCTCGATCGACCCATTGTAATACTAAATTAGCAGCTTCAATAATTTTAGTATTGCTACGACCTGCTTGGTTCATAGTCGATAAATTGCCTTCGTTTTGACAACTTTCACAAAACCAATTAAAGTAAACAGGATCGGCGGGGGTAAAGGTAGAATTAATCGCTTGATTGGGATCGCCGACGCGAATTAAATTAGGTATTCCCCCGTCATTATTTTTTGCTAAAATAGTAATTAGTTTTTCTTGGAGAGGACTAGAATCCTGTGCCTCATCTTCAAAGACTCCAAAGACAAATTTTTGCCATTGTCGGCGAATTTTTTCTTCCTCTAATACTCGCAAGGCTCCTAAAATCATGTCATCATAATCTATATAGTTTTTCTGACGCATCAGGATTTCATACTGTTGGTATAAACCACTAGCCATAGCGAGAATTTGATAATTATCGTCGGTATAGTGGCTTAATTCCCAGACTTGCTGCGGTGATAATCCCGAACTTTTTAGCTCATGAATGGCTGCATAAGCAAGACTAGGTAAAATTTCGGTTCTCAGCACCGATTGACGGCGTAATCTTTCAGTTTCTTCCCCATCAAATTCCACTCCTTCTAATAACTTTTGATAACGAATTGGATCGGCAATTAGCCATTTTTCCACCGAGTTTCTAATAATTCTGTGGCTAGGAGTCGGAATAACTAAGGTAGAAGATTCGAGGTCTAATGCCGATAATTCCGGGTAACGACGGGCTAATTGTAGGGCCAGTCCATGCAGAGTTTGAACGCTAAAACCTTGAGCAGAAAGCTGTAAATCTTGCAAGCGTTGTTTAATTTTAGCTTTAATACTAGCGGCAGCCGAGCGGGTGTAGGTGACAATAATTAACTGTTTTTTAGCGTGCAGTTGCTCACGAGCAATAACCATGGCGGCAGCTACGGCTAAACTGTGGGATTTCCCCGCTCCCGGCACCGCAGAAATGGCCATTTTTCCCCCTTGCCAATCGGCTAATTCCTGTTGTCCCGCACGCAGTTGTTGCCGGAGATTTACCAGTAAGTTTTCTCGATTAATTACTTTAGTTTCGCTCATTATGCCCCGCCAATTTTATTTCTAGTTTAATTGTATTACTATTTTAGTTTCTTCTTAAACCAATTGCTGTAAAAGTTAGCTAGAGATAACTAGAATGGGGAGATGGGTTTTTTCAGTGAACAGTAAACAGTAAGCAGTAATCAGTGAAAAGAAAGTAACGAAGGGCGTTGGGTTTCATGCTTCAACCCAACCTACGTTCATCTTATATTTAATTCCACCCACCCACTTAATCAGTGAAAAGAAAGTTTTCACCTAACACTGTCCACTTAAAACTGTAATCTGATAACTGATCACTGATAACTGATATATAGCCAATTTTGTTGTACTTCTACCCGAATTTTGCCAGTTAAGGAAGAAGTGGCATCGCGATTAACACCAGTAATGAGATTAACCACTGACTCAACTTCGGCAAAATTAGGCGATGAGGGTAAATATTGAGCTAAAAATAAACGAATCACTCGTCTTTGTATCGCTAGAGGTAAAATTTGTAAAGAGGAGCGATCGAGTCTTTTTTGATCTAGATCAATAACCTGACGAAAAATATCCCGGGCAATACTATCTAAATAATCGCTTTCTGCCTCCAAAATTTCAGCAGTTTGGGCGAGATGTTTTTCGATTTTGGGATTTAAATTAGTTTGCAGGTAGGGTAATAATTCCCGACGGATGCGATTGCGAGCATAGCGTAAATTCTCATTAGCTTGATCATACCAGATCGGTAATTCTCGACCTTGACAAAAAGCGAAAGTTTCCCCGCGAGTAACATTTAAGAGGGGACGGACTAAGAAAATATCCGGGGTTAAACTTGTCAACCAAGTTAAGGCAGAAAGTCCATCACTACCGGCCCCGCGCATGAGATTATAAAGAAAAGTTTCCGCTCGATCGCTCCTCGTGTGTGCCGTGAGAAGATAATTAAAACCCTGTTCTTGGGCGATTGTTTGTAAAGCTTGATAACGCCATTGTCTTGCTTTGGCTTCCGTTTCCGCCATGGGGGGTGCGGTGGCAATATAAACGGGTAATTGCCAAATTGCGGCGATTTTCTGCACATGAGCCACTAATCCTTGGTCGTAGGACCAACGGTGATCACAATGAGCGATCGCTAGTTGCCAACCCCAACGAGAGCGCAAATCCAGCAATAATTGACCTAAACAGAGGGAATCCTGACCTGCCGACAATGCCACTAACAGAGACGCATTTTTAGGTAGTAATTGTCCCTTTTTCACCGTAGTTTCCAGACGAGTATGGAGAGGTGTCCAAAAATTAGCCAAAATTTTTAGATTTATTTACTTGACAAATGACAGATAACCAGAAAAGGAGAGGGAATTATGAATTATGAATTATGAATTATGAATTGGGGAGTATTTTCAGTAAACAGTAAACAGTAAACAGTAAACAGTAAACAGTAAAAAGATAGTAGGAAACTGCTATTTAATACCGCTCACTTAATACATAATGCTCACTTAAAACTCAAATCTGGTAACTGGTAACTGGTAACTGGTAACTGGTAACTGGTAACTGGTAACTGATAACTGGTAACTGGTAACTGATAACTGATTTAACCTTGCCAATTAACCCAATCTTGGGGTTTTAGGAAGACATCATAGAGTTTTGCTTCTGGGGTATTTGGTGCAGGTTGATAACAGTATTCCCAACGGACTAAAGGAGGTAAAGACATCAAAATCGACTCGGTACGGCCGTTAGTTTGCAACCCAAAAATTGTGCCACGATCATAAACTAAATTAAATTCTACATAACGACCGCGACGATAGAGTTGAAACTGACGTTCTCTGTCACCGTATTCCGTCGAGCGCCGTTTCTGGACAATGGGAACATAAGCGGGTAGAAAAGCTCGGCCACAGTCATTAATGAAACTAAAAATTTCTTCCCAGTTGCGGGGTTGTTGGGGAGATAATTTTTCTGAATAGATAGCGGCATCACTTTCGGCAAAAGGACCCCGATAGAGAGGGTCTAAACCGTCTTGGTAATCAAAGAAAATCCCACCGATGCCTCTGGCTTCCTGACGATGATTGAGATAAAAATATTCATCACACCAGCGTTTAAAAACGGGATAATATTCGGGATGATGTTGGTCGCAAACCTGTTTAAAAGTGCGATGAAAATGACTAGCATCTTCTTCAAAAGCATAGTAGGGAGTTAAATCGGCACCACCGCCAAACCACCAAACTGGACCGGCTTCAAAATAGCGATAATTGAGGTGAACCGTGGGAATATAAGGATTGCGAGGATGTAAAACCATCGAGGTTCCCGTGGCATAAAATTGATGACCAGCAGCCTCGGGCCGTTGTTTGGCAATGCTAGGAGGTAATTCTTTCCCCCAAACTTCCGAAAAATTCACCCCTGCTTGTTCAAAAATTGCCCCTTCCCGCAAAACTCGCGAACGTCCGCCACCACCTTCAGGCCGTTGCCAACTATCTTCGATAAATTTTGCTTGTCCATCCACTTCTTCTAATCCCCGACAAATTTCATCCTGTAGGGATTTCATAAATTCACTGACGCGGCTACGGCTGTCACTGGCGGGCAAATTGGCAAGAGTGGGAGTTGTGGTCAATGCAGTCATACTCAAGGATCAAAATTGATAACTTAGTGATTATATTACTACTGGGTGATAAAACGGCTGCTCTTCGATACTTAACTTAACATTTAGATGAGCTTACAATTATAGGTGTTTGACAAAGTTGAGCAGAGCATCGTCAAAGAAGACAAGGCTAAACTAAAAAATATCTCAAACAGTGGCCGTGCCTGGTATCAGAAGAGTATCTACCCCCCCAACCTCCACTTATTTATAGTTTTGTAACAGTAATTTTTGCTAAAAATCAATAAGTGTAAACTTTAATTACAGGGTCGATCTAGTCCTGACAAACGTGTTATCTTAAGAACATAAGGCACAAAGGAAGCGACTCAACTTCCTTCTGGACAAAAAGACCTAGAGCCTGTGCCACCTGCTCTGGATCGACACAACAGCTAAATCGGACGCAGATTCTCGAAGTTTGTAAAGTAAAGTATGGTTTCGCCTCTGTCGCTCAAGATAGGATAGATGGAGTGGGCCGTAATCAGCACCTGAGTCGGTAAACTGAGAGATTTTGATAGTTGATAAATAGACTGTTGTGAGTTCTGTAAACCTCTATTGTATTGAGTCCGTTAATTTTTTAGGAGTCCATATCGTTTGTACAAGATAAAGCCCGCCTCCCTAGGCGGGCATATTGTGTTTTTAGAAAACTGCTACGAGATATTCCTGTAACTGCAATTGATAACCTCTCCGTAGCTGACAGGGATAATCAAGGGAAAACTCAGGTAAAGCTGATAGAGAGCTTTTTTGACAACTAACCAAAGCCACATCGAAGCGACAGGCCAAATCCGACCACGTGGGATGAAAAGAGAGAAATATCTGGGCAGCTTGATAAATTTTCTCCTGTTTACGGTCATCGATCGCTAATTTGCCCCCTAAATCCCAATTGCCAGCACTGCGGGTTTTTACCTCAACAAAAGCGAGAATCGCCTGAGATTTAGACAAGACGATTAAATCGATTTCACCGCTAGGACTACGCCAACGACGCTGGAGGATATGCCATTGCTGTAATTGCAACCAGTCCGCTACCAAATTTTCGCCCAATTCCCCCACGGTTGTCATATTCAGTTATCAGTAAACAGTGATCAGGGAACAGGGAACAGGGAACAACATTGATTTATTATCTCGTCTTCTCACAGGTAATTTTCAGGTTAAGCAACAAATTAGTCTTGATGGCTCTTCGTTACCCTTTATGCTAAATCAACAGACAAGATGCCAAGATAACATACTTCTAACCCAAAAATTCCGAAAGTTTCTAAAGCCATAGGCTCTCCGTTTTATTAGTTTAAGT
>SFBI01000192.1 GCA_007095845.1 Microcystis aeruginosa Ma_MB_S_20031200_S102 | reverse complement strand
TGATTTTAGTGCATTAAAGAGGGCAAGAATGTATGCTCCTGTGGGGACAACCCTTGATGAAATTATTCGTACTTATTGTGTCGCCTAGTGTCTCGTTCTTATTTGAAATAACTATAAGTGAGAATGTAATTGAACAAATTGCCAACGAAAGCAATGAAGTGTGGTTTTCTGTTGCCAGTGTTTGGGAGATGGGAATTAAAGTCTCAATCGGTAAATTACCACTGCCAGGACAAATAGATGATTATGTCTCTACTCGAATAACCCGACTAGGAGCTAGATCGTTAGAGATCAATGCTTCTCATGCTTTGCGGGCGGCTGCATTGCCTTTACATCATCGTGATCCTTTTGACCGAATGCTGATTGCACAAGCTCAGGTAGAAGATATGACACTTGTGAGTGCGGATTCAACATTTAATCAATATGAAGTATCTTTGCTTTGGGCAGCTAGTTCTTAGTCATAAACACAGAATTTCACCTGCTTTCTAGATATTCGTGAACCAAATTCTGTGTAGTTGCAATTATTAACTCGCACATTTTTCCAACTAATTGACTGTCATTTCTGGAAGACTCCAAAGTGACTTGACACTGACCTGCACAAGAGCCTTCAATTTCACAGCCTTTGCAGAAATCGTTCTTACAGCTTCAATCAATGTGCATGGTGCGTTCCCCAAAAATCGATCGGTGGAGCGGTAGAAGTTGCATTAGGGAACGCACCCTACCAGAGCGGCGATTTGCTACGCAGTGCCTTTGGCATCGCACTAGGCTTTAGCTTTTAAAGGAAATCTCTCAGGATTTTTAATAATTTCTTTGCTTAAATCTACATCTAAATCTGGCCAATAAAAATGATTAGGAAAAGGCTCTTGTATATTTAAAATTTGTCTAATAGGTACATCTTGAAACCAAGGAAAATCTTGATAAGAAATAAACATTTCTTCGTTGTTTGCCAGAATCCATATTCCATGGGAAGAAATATGAGTTACTTCAGCTTGAGAAGTGTTTTGTCCAAGCATTTCTAAGTTCATTTTGTCGTTCCTCAATAATAGTTTCTATCGCTTGAAGTTGTTTTCGAGATAGGTTATAATTACGAGCTAATTCAATTTGTGGTTCCAGCCAAAACTTAGCTTCTCCTTCTGCACAATGAACATGAACGTGCATTCTTGTTTCTTCGCGGGAAAAAAAAAGAAGCGATAGCCATCTTCTCGGAAAACAGTTGGACTCATCAGAAATCTAATCAGGATGATTGATGCTTACCCTTCGTTTATTATAGCAAATATTCAGTTAAAAATACAAGAGGGAGAAGTAAGAGCATAAAAATCCCCCTCAACTGGTCTAAAATTAAGGGGGAATGAGTTATACAAAAAAGCAATTTAACCGACGTTAGTGGGTTCTTTTTCGATCGATCAGTGGAGCGGTAGGAGCCACATTAGGGAACGTACCCTACAGCGATAGCTAAAGCAATTAAATCTTGTTTTTGAGGAATAGCTTGTGTGTATTTGTGTAAATTGGCGCGAAGGCTGTTCTCTATACAACAATGGGATTGTAGGGACTGGAAATAACTTCCAAAGGCTGTATTCCAGGCATAAACTTTTGCCAGTCACCAGAAATCAACATTGGAGAGCTAATAACGCGAGATCCATTTTCAAAATAACTGATACCAAAGGCTATTCGTTGCTCCTTAGTATGGTTAGCACCCGCGCCATGAACATTTAAACAATGCTGAAAACTAACTTCTCCAAGTAGAAACGGTTCTCTATTAACTTGAATGTCACGCGATTGAAGCATTTCTCCAATCGCGTGATCATGACTTTGAGAAAATTTATCAAATGGTATTTCTTTAACCAGCTTATGGACTTCCATTCCTTTGGCGAATTCTAGTGGTCCCATCGCTTTTGGCGTTGACTGTAAAGGAATCCAAAAAGTACCAATATTTTTACTAGCAATTGGGTAATGAAAGCCATCATAATGCCAAGGTGTACGACCACATCCTGGTTCTTTGCATAAAAAGTCGTCATGATAAACCCGAACGCTCGATACCTGTAATAGATTTGCGGCTAACTTACCTAATCGTTTGCTTAAGACAAACTCTTTAACTATATCACTTTCTTTCCACATTAGTTCCATGCTGCTAAACTTCCGATTTGGATCTAATTTGTGATGATGATAGAATAGCTGTTTCAATTCTTGTCGTAGAAGATAGAGTGAGCCTGGACTGAGAACGTTTTTGATTCTGATATAACTATCAGTTTGAAATTGTTGAATTTGCTCCTCTGAAATAAGATAAGGCTCTGTAAGTTCTTGTTGTAGTTCCTTAATTGAGGGAATTTGAGGAGCAACTTGTTCATTCATGGGAATGAATGTTTCTTCGTTCAAAGACTCTTTGCTACTGTCAGCTAATGAAATATACCAATTCCACCATTGCTCGTTAGTTCCATACCATTTCTCATCAATCCTATCAGTTTTAGCGTTTGCTGCCAGAAGATTTGAATTGGCTTGAAAGTTGCCAAGAGATTTACCACCAGAATCAAATTTTTCAGACGACATCATTTCACCAGTAGTCTCATCATTAAGACCAAATAATGCTATTACGGCAATGATATACTAAGTAGTCGTGCAAAATTAATTTCCTAGTAAAGATAGGCAAAAGGCAAGAGGCAAAAGGCAAGAGGGGGTTAGATATGTGTAATTAATTTTGCTTAGGTACTTATTATGGCACTGATATGCAAGAGTACACCAAATCAAAGCCAATAGTGACTCTACTTTACCAATTCCTTGTATCAATCAGTCTAACTATGTAACGGAAAACTTCTGTCTAATGTCAGTATAAGCGATATAGCCAGAATGTCAAATCTCTGTCTAATCACCCTATACGTCATATTATGCAGAAAAATTCTGCATAACTATCGATTATACGGAAACTTTCCGTATAACACCACTGAAAGTAACGATATTTGGAAACTTTCGGACTATCACCCCATTTAGGCGCGATCGCCCGAACTTTTCCCTATATTACGCCCAAAAGCGTGTTAGCCAGATTAGCATCTTGCCAAAAACCTTGTTTAACTGAATTCCTGACAATTAGGCTCATTCTAGCGATGATTCCTATATCTGACCGCACCCCTTGACAAAAATTGATAATTATTCGACCTTTAGCGATCGCTATCGGGGGATAATTGTTTTTTGTTACAGCAGTATGAAGCAGCCTAACTGATGGCTATATTTCCAGATTATCGCCCGCAGCAAACCAATCTTGAGCGAGAAATCGAGGGATGTATCCATTGATGGATCAGGGTTTTCGGCTATTGCAGTAGATATGTTTGGAGTCAGTTGAGATAGACAAAAATAGTCAAAATATTTATAATAGAAGATTGGACTAAAATTTTCTGTGACTTGCCCATGTTATTGTCTTGCGCCACTGGTAGCGAACAGTTTTTAGGGAGTGAAGCGATCGCATCTTACGCCACAGCTAAGGCCGTGATCCTGCCGA
Source organism: Microcystis aeruginosa Ma_MB_S_20031200_S102 (assembly GCA_007095845.1). Lineage (GTDB taxonomy): Bacteria > Cyanobacteriota > Cyanobacteriia > Cyanobacteriales > Microcystaceae > Microcystis > Microcystis aeruginosa_D. The sequence goes on along the minus strand of SFBI01000192.1, from coordinate 5,198 downwards.
TTCCCTACGAGGCCACCACCACCTATCGCAAGGGTTGTGAAACTGGACCGGCGGCGGTGATTACCGCTTCCCAACAATTGGAAGCTTATGACGAGGAACTTAAGAGGGAAACCTGTTTAGAAGTGGGCATCTATACCCATGCTGCGATCGCCGATACCCGTCAGCAACCGCAATTGTCCGCCGAGGAGATGTTAGCCGTCACCACAGCTACAGTTTCTCGTTTAATTGCCGATGATAAATTTGTCGTCGCCATCGGGGGTGAACACGCTATCACCACGGGAGTAGTACAAGCTTATCGACAGGCTTTATCGGAACCCTTTACGGTGGTTCAAATTGATGCCCATGGCGATATGCGTTTTGAGTACGAAGGCTCCCACCATAACCACGCCTGTGTGATGCGTCGGGTGTTAGAAATGGGTTTACCGACCTTACCCGTGGGAATTCGGGCTATTTGTCGAGAAGAAGCGGAATTAATCGCTAAACAGCAGATTCCCGTGATTTGGGATCGAGATATCGCTAGGGATCCCGATTGGATCGAAAAAGCGATCGCCAAAATTACCACCGAGAAGGTATTTTTAACCATAGACGTGGATGGTATCGATCCCGCTTTAATTCCGGGGGTGGGAACACCTGAACCGGGGGGGTTAAGTTGGCATCAAACCCTAGGCTTTCTCCGTCGTCTTTTCCAAACTCATCAAGTGATTGGCTGTGATGTGATGGAATTGGCCCCGATTAGTGATTCGGTGGTCTCGGAATTTACCACTGCCAAGTTAATTTATAAGTTAATTGGCTATCAATTTACTGCCTAGGGGCTTGCCTAATTAGGAGCAATCGTGTTATAATAGCGATCCGTGCGGACGTATAGCTCAGTTGGTTAGAGTACATCGTTGACATCGATGGGGTCACTGGTTCGAATCCAGTTACGTCCATAAATTATCTGCCCTAGTCTTGGTCATAACCTTCATCTCTGATGATAGGATGAACGATCGAAGCTCTCCAGACAAACCCTATGACTAGCTTACTGCGCGACTTTTGGTATGTGGCCACACCAGCAAATAAACTTAAACCCGGTCAGCTAATGGCCAAAAAAATGCTAGGTGAACCGATTGTTGTCGGGAGGAGAGAGGATGGAGAAGTGTTCGCATTGCGGGATATTTGCCCCCATCGTGGCATTCCGCTGCACCATGGCTGGATTGAAGGGGATGGGGTGTACTGTTGCTATCATGGCTGGAAATTTAACACTAGCGATGGCGTTTGTTCTGAGATCCCCTCATTAACGGAACACGATCGCCTTGATATTAGCAGAATTTGTGTCACCAGTTATCCCTGTCGTGAAATACAAGGTCATATCTGGGTGTTTATTCCGGCAGACTCAAAAAGAGAAATTAATCAAGAAAATCTGCCTCCTGTGCCGACTATTGCCGATTTTGGCAAACTTACCCCCAAAATAGCCGAAACTATCACTTTTGACTGCAATATTGACCATGCAGTGGTGGGATTGATGGATCCGGCCCACGGTCCCTACGTTCATACTTCTTGGTGGTGGCGCAGCGGTCCACGCAAATTTCGGGTCAAGGAAAAACAATACGAACCTGTTCCCCTCGGTTTTCGTCTTGCTCCCTATGATATGCCCGTCAGTGCGAAACCCTATAAAATTTTGGGTAATAAGGTATCGATTGAAATCGTTTTTGAATTGCCCTCGGTGCGTACAGAAATACTACGAGGCGATCGCTATTTGGCCTGTGCTTTTACGGCAATTACTCCCATCGATGAAAATCACTGCGAAGTCCATCAAAGTTTATACTATACGATTCCTTGGTTGGCATTTTTAACCCCTCTTTTGCGCTATTTAACTCTACAATTCCTCAAACAGGATCGCGATGTGGTAATTAAACAACAGGAAGGACTTAGTTATCATCCAGCTTTGATGTTAATTGATGATGCCGATACCCAGGCTAAATGGTATTATCGCCTCAAACAAGAATACGAAAAATCTCAAGCAGAAAAACGGGATTTTATCAACCCCATTAAAGCACAAATTTTACGGTGGCGCAGTTAGAATTTGATGATTTTATTTGTAACCGTTCAGGGGGGGGACGAAATCTGGTAATCTAAGAGGCATGGATGAGAGCTTGGCTGTGGGTTGCTGTTACTGCGCTGGTCGGCTTCTTTTAACTGGAGTTTAGACTAATTCTGTCATACCACTTCTGGGTCGAGCTTAATGAGTAAGTTTGATGAATCTCTTGCAAGCTTTGCAAAAACTTTTTCCAGAAAACGGGTTTCTTGAAGAAACCCGTTTTCTATTAGGTAGCCCAAGATTTTGCCCAGGTGAGAATTTCATGAACTCGATCGAGGGTTGAAGATTCACAGTAGAGACGCAAAACTGGTTCTGTGCCACTAAAGCGAATTAACAACCAACTGCCATCTTCTAAACGGAATTTATAACCGTCCATAGTATTACAATCAGTGACTTGTTTACCGGCAATTTCCCTTAAGGGTTCCTTCTCCAACGCAGTAATTAACTGATCGCGAGCTTCCATATTAGCTAGGGGTAAATCAATACGATCATACTGAGAATAAAAACCAGTTTTATCCTGTAATTGCGCGTAAAGATTGCTTAAATCTTGGCCCGATTCTACCACCGCTTCCAAAACGTATAAAGCTGATAATAAAGCATCCCGTTCGGGAATGTGAGTACCATAACCGACACCTCCGGATTCTTCCCCACCAATCAACACAGGAGTGGTCAACATTCGATCGGCGATATACTTATAACCGATCGGGGTTTCAAAAACAGATAAACCGTATAAACTGGCTAATTTGGGGATTAAATCGGAACCGCTCACCGTTTTAACGATTTCCCCTGTCATTCCCTTTTTGCCGGCTAAATGCTCGATTAAAATCGGGATGAGATTTTGGGTGCTTAAAAAATTCCCCTCACCATCGATCGCCGCCACTCGATCGCTATCCCCATCGAAGACCAAACCTACTCGCAAAGGGGCTAAATTTGCGCTGTGAGCCAGTTTATCGATGATTTCCGTCAAATTTCTCGGTAAAGGTTCCGGAGAGCCGCCACCGAACAAAGGATCGCGATTGCCGCGTAATTCCGTGATCCCCACCCCCAAAAGACGCTCTAAACCGGTAGCCGCCGCACCGTGCATGACATCGGAATAAACTTTTAGTTGTCCCGATTCGATCGCGTTGGCAATAGCGGCAATATTAACTTTTTGGCGTAAACCCTGACAATAACTTGACCAAGGCTCAAAAGTGCTTAATTTTCCTACTTTTGCGTTAAATTGCGGTGGATTAGACAATAAAGCTTCAATTTGTTGGGTAATTTCCGGCGAGACAGAACCACCAAAATAACCTTTTACCTTCAAACCGAGATATTTAGCCGGGTTATGACTGGCGGTTAACACGATCGCACCGAGAGCATTTTCTGAGCGAGCTACCCAACTAAAAGCGGGAGTGGGAGCGTAGGATTGGGAGAGAAGCACATCAAAACCAGCTTTTTGCAGCGATTCCGCCGCAGTTTGAGCAAAATCCTCCGCCATAAACCGCCGATCATAGCCGACGATTATCGTCCGGGAGCCTGTGATCTGACCATAATTATCCGCTAAAACCTGAGCTGCTAAGGGAGCGAGCCGAGCGACTCGATCGAAAGTAAAGTCGGCGGCGATAATCCCGCGCCAGCCATCGGTTCCAAATTTAATCGGGTTCACGGTGGTCATGATTTACCCCTAAATATCCATTTTTCCAATACTTTAACCCGCTCCGTACCCGTTGGCGATAGGCAACGGGGAAATGGGGAATTTCAACTAAAACCCCAACACCCTAAAACCCGAAAACCTTTTCAGATTTCTCGATCATTGGTTTTGGCTGCCAGATCGAGGGTGCCGACTTCACTGGCTAATAATTTTTCTATTAACATTTGTAACTTCATCCTTTCTATATAAGGCCATCCTCCGGTTTCCTCGATATCCCGGAGTAATCCATATAAGTCCTTACGGGTATTGGGTAAAGATGGCTCGAACATCTGCTCGCGAATTTGCCGATGTAAATTTTCTAAAGTTCGCAGCAACATTAACAAACCGTTACAATCTCCCTGCTGTTCTTGAGCGATCGCTGTCACCGTAGTTACAAGGGAATGCAGTTGGCTATCTAATTGGCTGTTATCTCCTGACAATCGGCTATTCATGTTCCTATCTGAAAACAGTCACACCAATCATATCAGTCATCAGCCATCAGTTACTCAGAGCCTGACTTGAAAAAATCTCTATTGAGAAAACAACTTTTTTGTCTTAACCTTAATTGGAGCCTATCATATTTTCATGCTTGGCAGTGCCAACTTTAGCATCGGGACTGACTCCTGATTAGGTTGCATTATCCCAGATGGGGGTAAGGGTCTGATAATCGTAGCGGGAAGCGTTGGGATGACAGGTGACACAGGTGGTGTGACCGAGAGGAGTGGGTAAATTGACCCTAGGGTGCAAAACCTTTACATAGCTGGACTGTTCAATTAAGAGGGGAACGAAAGTAGTCTCGCTAAGAGGGCGGGAAGAATAACTGAGATAATCCCAGATAAGACGCTGAGTAATGCCAACAATTGGTTTTAAACGGATGCCATAGTGAGAATTAGGATTTTCTAGGATTTTTTTCCAAGTTTGACTCGGTAGGATGCTGGGAGGAATGGCAATATGGCAAGTGGCACAATTTTCTAGATAGGTTTGCTCTCCAATTTGATAACGATTCAGCAATGTATCCGAGGAGGGAGATTGGGCGATCGCTGGTTGTTGAAGTAGCGAAGCCAGTAGAATACCCCCTAGAATACTGAGGAGAAAGAGGATAATAAAAAAAATCGATTTCACTTGACCGCTGGAAGGCATGACTGGGATGACGAGTAATTGAACACAATTGTGACACTCTCGCCATCACAATGCCAAGCTGTGTGATGGGAGATTCTTGCTTCACAGAAACCTGCTTTTTGAGACGAATCCCAACGAGTCTGACGGCTGAGAGGGGGACAAGCGAGCTAGAAGGTAGATAGGACAAGCGATATCGCTCTTTGTCCTTTGATGTCAGCAATTCTCATTTTAAGGTTTCATGACATTAAAACCCTTGCACCCAGAGGGGTTAATAATTCTTAACGAATCTCTAGATCGCTGAAACAACGCAAAATCGTTTCAAAATGAGAATTG
>SFBI01000191.1 GCA_007095845.1 Microcystis aeruginosa Ma_MB_S_20031200_S102 | reverse complement strand
GACTTGATCTCCTTCTCGGTAGGACTCCCGAAGAAGAACAGCGGGGGGGGAATTACGGTTAGGAACTTTTTCTATATACATGGCTATCATTTTAGCAAATAGAGAGAATTCTTGTCGATCAAGAAATGTTACAAATTACATGGGTACATGAAGAAAAGTTAAGGGGTGTATCCATTGATAGATAAGGGTTTTCGGCTATTATGGTATATATGTATGGGAGAAGTTCAGATATTCCTCTTCCTTCAGATTTTGGGGTTTTTGGGGAGTTCAAGAGCTTGGACTTGTACAATAAGGTTGTACAAGTCTCCCCTAAAAATCATGTTAAGCAAAGAAACCACCTACTCTCAGGCGAGAATGAATTTAGCCAGTCTCTTAGATCAGGTGTGTGACGAATCTCAAATTATCGTCATTAAGCGTCGCAATCAGAAAAATGTCGCCTTAATTGCTGAAGATGAGCTTTCCAGTTTATTAGAGTGTGTTTATTTATTGCGATCGCCAGAAAATGCCCAACGCTTATTTCGCTCTTTAGCATGGACCCAGACAGAAGATGCAACTCCTCAAACATTAGCTGAATTGAAAGAGAAGTTAGGAATTGAGTCCTGAAAGAGAAAATAAGCCAGATAAACCTAAAAACAATCTTATTCATGGTTATTTGCCCGTTTTTAGTCCTGATTTCAAAGCAGATTTAGCTTGGTGGTATCGGAACGAACCGAAAAAAGGCGATAAAATTTTAGACTTAGTGGCAGATATTTTGGATGGCGATCCGTTTACAGGATTGGGTAAACCCGAACCTCTTAAGTATATTGCTGCCGATACTTGGTCACGACGGATCGACTTAGAGCATCGTTTGGTTTATAAAGTCACAGGAAATAAGGTTTATTTTTTACAAGCTCGCTATCATTATCAATCAGGCTAAACTCAGACAAACCCATCAAGAAACTTTACAGGAGAAAGGGGACAAGGAACGTAGTACGTTCCCCCTCGCAGCTTGGGTTAAGGGATAGCCCAACCCAAGACAGAAGGAGAACAACAGTACACATTTTCTACTCTAAGACTGTAGCCTAAGCTACAATTTAATAAATCTTTACATTCCTCTCCCTGACGAGCTATCCACCATGAAACCCATCCTCAACGCCCAGATGATTTCGGAAGTTAGAGGACAACCAGAATAACGACCAATATCAACGGACGGGACTCAACTGCCCCAGTTCAACGCTCACCGCGTCAAAGCGATTGTCCCCAGGGCGATAGGAGAGAATTTCCAAGCCAATCGGCTCACCACTCGTCGAATCCTTAATCAGAATCACCCCATCCCCCAGTTCAGTACAAATCTGCTCCTTTCTGGGTTGCTGCCAGAAGACAGTCAGTAATTCCGTTTCCGGTTCATAGAAAACTTTTACTTGAGCCATAGCATTTCCCCTTCTTTAATCCCATCGGTTTGGTAGGCAGTAATCAAGAACCCATCTCCATTTAAACGCCGAGCCACTGCCACAACCCAACGTTTTTGCTGTCGCTGGCGATAAAATAGCAGCACCCCAGCATCGTGGCTACTGCGTCGAATTTCATCCGGTAAAGCTAGGGTAAGGGTAACTAATTCCTCCAACTTCTCAAGGTCAGGATGTTTGCCCATTAGCCTCTGCCAATAACCTTCTGAAGTTCTAACTGTAAATCCCAAAGGGGTAACAACTTCAAATTTCATTGCCAATCATGGATAGGATTCTCGTTTCGGTGTTCGATAAGTATAGTGGTCGTGTTGCTGATGCTCAATCTTCAATTCCTGAATCTACAAGACAATTGGCAATGAGTTGGTCAAATTGCTCCCAATCTTCACTATCCCATGATGAATCATCATTTGAGGGAGTATTTTGAGCAGATTCAATCAAGGTAATAATAACCGATTCTCCATACAACAACACACACTATCCCCCGTAACTGTACTTTAAGCTACAATTTAATAAATCTTTACATTCTCCTCCCTTGAGATTTTGGGGTTTTTGGGGAGTTCAAGAGCTTGGACTTGTACAATGAAGTTGTACAAGTTTCCAAAGACCAAGCAAATTAGTGCTGAAAGCTTGAGGATTACAAGCTTTCTCCCGTGGGTTCTAGACATCAACCTAAAAGTCGGCACTTAAAGGGGTACGGGGGAAAGGAATCACATCGCGAATATTGGTCATTCCCGTCATGAATTGTACCAGACGCTCGAATCCTAAACCAAAACCAGCGTGGGGAACGGAACCGTAGCGACGCAGATCTAAATACCACCACAAATCATCGGGATTCATACCCTGTTCCTGCATTCTTTGGATTAATACATCTAATCGTTCTTCCCGTTGGGAACCGCCGATAATTTCGCCAATTTTGGGTGCTAAAATATCCATAGCGGAAACAGTTTTATTATTGTCATCTAGACGCATATAAAAAGCTTTGATTGTCTTGGGATAATTGGTGACAATCACGGGTTTTTTAAATAGTTCCTCCGCTAGATAACGTTCGTGTTCTGACTGTAGATCTACGCCCCATTCTACCGGAAACTCGAACTGACGATCGGCTTTTTCTAATAACTCGATCGCTTCGCTGTAGGTAATCCGGCCAAACTCACTATTAACGATATTTTCGGCCGTACTTAACACCGTTTTATCGATACGTTCGTTAAAAAACTGCAAATCTTCGGGACAATTTTCTAAAACGAATTTAAAGATATATTTGAGAAAAGCTTCCGCTAAATCCTGATCTCCTTCCAAGTCACAAAAAGCCATTTCTGGTTCCACCATCCAAAACTCGGCCAGATGACGGGAAGTATTAGAATTTTCGGCGCGAAAAGTCGGGCTAAAAGTGTAAACATTAGATAAAGCCATGGCCATTACTTCCGCTTGTAATTGTCCACTGACGGTTAAATAGGCCCGTTTACCAAAGAAATCCTCGGCAAAATTGGCGGGTTTTTTTAAGTCTAAACTGGTGACAGTAAATAATTCTCCCGCACCTTCGCAGTCGTTAGCGGTAATAATGGGAGTATGTACCCAAATAAAGCCCTTTTCTTGGAAAAAACTGTGAATAGCGGTAGCACAAGCGTTTCTAACCCGCATTACTGCTCCTAGGGTGTTGGTTCTTGCTCGCAGATGGGCAATAGTTCTCAGAAATTCAAAGGAATGACGTTTCTTTTGTAGGGGGTAATCCGCAGGACAGTCACCATAAAGGGTGATTTCGGCCGCTTTTAACTCGATATTTTGCCCTTTACCCGGGGAAGGAACCAAATTTCCCGAAACAGCGATCGCCGTTCCTGTACTAATTGTCTTTAGTACATTTTCATAATCGGGTAAAGTCGATTCGAGGATAACTTGTAAGTTGGCCAGGGATGAGCCATCATTAACTTCCAGGAAAGTAAATTCTTTTAATTCTCGTTTTGTTCTCACCCAACCCTGCACGGTGACGGATTGATCCGGTTGTCCTGTTTGAAAGATTTCCTTGATTCTGCTAGTCATTGCTTATCCCTATGTTAAGTGGCTGAGTGGAATTAAATATAAGATGAACGTAGCCTGCATGGGTTACGCTACCGCTAACCCATCCTACAAATAATTGTGTCTCCCTACTTAGAACCAAAGAGTATTTTAGGATAGAAGGTTCAGATCAGGCTAAAATCAATCTCGAACAGGTCTCATGCTTCTGGTGGAAAAATTATTAAGTAAGCCCAAAAGCCGTAAATTAGCGATTTTTTTGGCTTTTATCGGTAGTATTCTCGCTTTACCCTTTCCTATCGCCGGTATTCATAAATTCTATCTCGGTCAACCTCTCTGGGGAATTATTTATCTTCTCCTTTGGCAAACTCCGATTCCCCGGGTGGCTTGCGCGATCGATGCGGTGTGGTATTTAATCCAAGATAACCAATTGTTGGCTAACTATTTTCCCACTGCCACCGCTGCTGCCACTGTCCCCAGTTTAGAGCCTAAACAAGTAGAGGCGATCGGGGCAGCTTTAAGGGAATTAGAGCGCCTCCGGCAAGAAGGATTGATTTCTGAGTACGAATTTGAAGAAAAACGGCGACAATTACTATAATGACACCGCAAAACTGGTTAGGACGCACTTTTAACCCTTTAAAAGCCAAAATTAGCAATGATCCCTATTATCGCTTTCGTTCCCTCGATGAGATCGCTATGGCGGCACAATTGGGCATTAAAATTAATGTCAGTCAAGCGGGTGTGGATGATTGGCTGCGATTGCCGGGGATATCCATCCATCAAGCGCGGATGTTGGTGGAATTGTTGGGTATGGGGGTAGAATTGCTTTGTCTGGAAGATCTAGCGGCTGCTTTGAGTTTTCCTGTGGCTAGATTGAAAGCTTGGGAACCGATTCTAGAATTTGCCTACTATAGCCTGGAAAGTCACCTCGCACCCCCTAAAATCAATCCTAACACCGCCTCGATCGAGCAGTTAATCACCCTACCCCTGATCAGCGATAATTTAGCAGCTGCCATTATTAAAAATAGAGAAGAACAGGGATTATTTAAGAATATTGTGGATTTTAAAGGGCGTTTATCCCTAGACGCTCAGGAAATCTCCCAATTAATGCACTTTTTTCAGTTTTAATCCCAAATCATCAGGACAGGAGACGGGAGGTCGAAGTCTAAGCTCACGGCCAAAACCCACACCCCAGATATTGCATAGGTAAGATGCAAAAAGAAAAAAAACTGCGGCCAAAAAGGTCAGATAGAATACACTAAATGTATAAGGTTATCAATTTTGCTATTTTTCAAGTTGCATCCTAGGCAACAGAATCGCAATTATCCCTCTAGTTAGAAATTGGACGGTTTGCCCTGTGGTTTCATCACTTCCCAAGCCCAATGACTCTTTAACAACGGTTTCCCAGCGTTGTTCTGGTGCTTATGCCTTGATGGACAGTCTCAAACGTCATGGTGTTAAGCACATCTTCGGTTATCCCGGCGGTGCGATTCTGCCCATCTATGACGAACTCTACCGCTTTGAAGAACGGGGAGAATTACAACATATCTTAGTGCGCCACGAACAAGCGGCCGCCCATGCTGCCGATGCCTACGCTAGGGCCACCGGCAAAGTGGGAGTCTGTTTCGGTACTTCCGGCCCCGGGGCGACCAATTTGGTAACAGGCATCGCTAACGCACACATGGACTCCATCCCGATGGTAATTATCACCGGTCAGGTGAGTCGGGCAGCCATCGGTTCCGATGCTTTCCAAGAAACCGATATTTATGGCATTACTCTCCCGATTGTTAAACATTCCTATGTGGCTAGAAATGCCAGCGAAGTAGCGAGAATTGTCGCAGAAGCCTTCCATATCGCCAGTACAGGACGACCGGGACCGGTTTTAGTCGATATTCCCAAAGATGTCGGTTTAGAACTATGTGATTATATCCCCGTCGAACCGGGAGATGTGAAACTAACCGGTTATCGTCCCACGGTTAAGGGCAATCGCCGTCAAATCGAGGCCGCTTTACACCTCTTGGAAACCGCCGAAAAACCTTTACTGTACGTTGGCGGAGGTGCGATCGCAGCTAATGCCCACGCCCAAATCGCCGAGTTTGCCGAGCGTTTTCAGTTACCCGTCACCACCACGTTAATGGGGATCGGTGCTTTTGATGAACATCATCCCCTCTCGGTGGGAATGTTAGGAATGCACGGCACTGCCTACGCTAATTTTGCCGTGACCGAGTGTGATTTATTAATTGCAGTCGGCGCTCGTTTTGATGACCGAGTAACGGGGAAATTGGACGAATTCGCCTCGAAAGCTAAGGTAATCCATGTGGACATCGACCCCGCCGAAGTGGGCAAAAATCGCGCCCCTGATGTGCCGATTGTCGGGGATGTGCGGGTAGTTTTAGAACAAATACTCCACAAAGCCAGAGAATTTGATTATCCTACTAATCCCGATCGCAGCCAAGCTTGGTTAGCCAAGATCGAGCGCTGGCGGCAAGATTATCCCCTGCAAGTACCTCGACCAGAAGGCAAACTTTCCCCCCAAGAAGTAATCGTTGAGGTGGGCCGTCAAGCACCCCACGCCTACTACACCACCGATGTGGGCCAGCATCAGATGTGGGCGGCCCAATTCCTCAAAAATGGTCCCCGACGTTGGATTTCTAGCGCGGGATTGGGGACAATGGGTTTCGGTTTACCAGCTGCGATGGGGGCCAAGGTGGCCATTGCCGATGAGGAGGTCATCTGTATTAGTGGTGATGCCAGTTTCCAAATGAATCTACAGGAATTAGGGACTCTAACCCAATTTAATATTCATGCCAAGACAATTGTTATTAATAATGGTTGGCAGGGTATGGTACGTCAATGGCAAGAAGCTTTCTATGGGGAACGTTATTCTAATTCCAATATGGAAGTGGGAATGCCAGATTTAGAACTGTTAGCCCAAGCTTACGGCATTAAAGGGATTACTATTCGCCATCGAGAGGAATTAGCCGCAAAAATCGCCGAAATGTTGGCCCATGATGGTCCAGTTTTGGTCAATGCGATCGTTGCTAGAGACGAAAATTGTTATCCCATGGTTGCCCCCGGTCAAAGTAATGCGCGTATGATTGGTTTACCGAAAATTGTCGCCAAGGATTGTGAAATGCTCGATTGTCCCAGTTGCGGTGCAGTTAACAGTTGGAATAATAAATTCTGTCCTGAATGTGGGGCGAAATTGTAGCAAAAAATTGTTAATTAATTAACCAGCCTCCGTTATATTTAACGGAGGTTTTTGGCTTTTTATCTACTATGTGAACATGATAAGTAGGTAGGGCTTAAAAATTATCAGAAACCCCCCTTGATAAGGGGAGATCAGCACCCCCCTTATCAAGGGGGGCAGGGGGGATCGAACCTAAAATCCATTCTTAATTTAATTATAACCAGCTACTTAGAAATTTTCAAACAGAAGCAATGGCATCCCTAGAAAAAGCCTTAGAAAAAGAAGCGAAAAACTCTGAGTAACGTACAGAAAACGGGTTTCTCGGAGAAACCCGTTTTGGTTCTTTTAATTGATTAGTTCGCTCCAGATCGCAAACAATTGACAAAAATTGCGGCAATGTCTGTCTCTATAAAGATTTCATTCCTTATAAACCCCGTCCATTGCATAACACAAACCGAAGAGCCCCCGTTTTCTACTCATGCAAAAGGCAAAACGGAGAATAAATAATCAGTTTTTAATAACTGGATTTAGTATTAGCCATATCTCAGTGACAACGGCAAGAGGCTGACATCAACCCTATGGACGACAATTAAGAATGACAACCTAAAATCTTTTCGCTAATTTTGCCATAGACTGCACCCTTTGCTTCTAAAATGGGCTATTGCGGCTAGATACCAATATTGGTCTAGCATTTGCCCGTAGACTGAAAAAAGCACGTTATAAAGATTATGGCCAAAGTTCTGGTATCCGATTCGATCGATCCGGTAGGAGTAGAAATTCTGTCACAGGTTGCCCAAGTGGACGTGAAAACAGGACTATCCGCCGAGGAAATCATTCAAATTATCCCCGAATACGACGCGCTGATGCTCCGTTCCAGTACCCGCGTCACCAAAGAAATCGTCGAAGCGGGCAGCAAACTGCAAATTATCGGCCGCGCGGGGGTAGGAGTCGATAATATCGATGTTCCTGCGGCCACTCGTCAGGGGATTATTGTCGTTAACTCTCCCGAAGGTAACACGATCGCCGCTGCCGAACACGCCTTGGCCATGATGTTATCCCTCTCCCGTCATATTCCCGATGCCAATCAGTCGGTAAAAGTGAATAAATGGGAAAGAAATCGCTTTATCGGCACAGAAGTTTATAAAAAAAACCTAGGAGTCGTCGGTTTAGGTAAAATTGGCTCCCACGTCGCCAAAGTAGCTAGATCCCTAGGCATGAAAATTCTCGCCTACGATCCCTTTATTTCCAAAGAACGCGCCGATCAACTCGGTTGCACCCTGGTGGATCTGGATCTACTCTTTGCCGAGTCCGATTTTATCACCCTCCACGTCCCGAAAACCGCCGAAACCCAGCATCTCATCGGTCAGGAAACCATAGCTAAGATGAAACCCACGGTCCGCATCATTAACTGTTCCAGAGGCGGCATTATCGACGAGTTGGCTTTAATTGAAGCCCTCGAATCTGGTAGAATTGCTGGGGCAGCCTTGGATGTATTTGAACAGGAACCTTTAGGCGAATCTAGATTAAGAGAATTGTCTAACGTCATCCTCACTCCCCACCTAGGTGCATCGACTACGGAAGCACAGGTGGGTGTAGCTGTTGATGTGGCCGAACAAATTCGCGATGTCCTCCTCGGTTTGCCAGCGCGTTCGGCCGTTAATATCCCCGGACTAACTCCCGATGTTATGGAAAAACTGCGCCCTTACCTGCAATTAGCGGAAACTATGGGGAATCTCGTCAGTCAGTTGGCAGGAGGTCGCTGTGACTCGTTAAATGTCCGTTTACAGGGAGAATTGGCCACTAAAGACAGTCAACCTCTGGTGGTAGCGGCAATTAAGGGTTTACTTTCCCAAGCTCTCCGGGAACGGGTAAACTATGTTAATGCGGCGATCGAAGCTAAGGAACGCGGTATCCGGGTAATCGAAACCCGGGATGCTTCCACCCGCGACTATTCGGGATCGATTCATTTGGAAGCTAATGGTTCCATGGGGACCCATTCAGTCACCGGAGCGCTGTTAAGTACGGGAGAAATCCGCATTACTGACCTCGATGAGTTCCCCATTAACGTGCCACCGAGTAATCATATGTTATTCACCCTTCACCAGGATATGCCCGGTATTATCGGCAAAATTGGCGCACTTTTAGGCAGTTTTAATGTCAATATCGCCAGTATGCAGGTAGGACGCAAAATTATTCGCGGTGATGCGGTTATGGCCCTGAGTCTCGATGATCCTCTACCGGAAGGTCTGCTCTCGGAAATTACTAAAGTCCCCGGTATCCGCGATGCTTACACAGTAAAACTCTAGGTTAAATCAGTTATCAGTTATCGGTAAACAGTAATCAGTGAAAGGAAAGCTCCGCACTTGCCACTTATTACTGTTGACTGAAAACCCAAATCTGATAACTGATTCCTGATAACTGATATATGTCTAATAGTTGGTGGGAAATTACGGTTTTGTGCGAACCTAGTCTCGAAGAAACGGTTTTCTGGAGACTGGAAAATTTTGGCTGTTCGGGAACGTCCACTGCTAAAAAACAATCCTCTTTGGAGGTTAAGGCCTATATACCAGAAATTAAAGCGCAATTGCCTGATTTAGAGGCACTAAACCTCTGGTTAAAGCAAGATGCTTTGATTTTAGGTTTTCCCGAACCTGTCACCAGTTGGCAGTTAATGGACGAGGAAGACTGGGCCAGCAGTTGGAAACAACATTGGCAAATTAGCGAGATTGGCGATCGCTTTTTGATCTGTCCCGCTTGGTTAAATCCCCCGGAAAATAACCGGAGATTGGTGATTAAAATTGACCCCGGTTCCGCTTTCGGCACAGGAACGCACCCCACCACGCAATTATGTCTAGAATCCCTAGAAATGCGTTTAAGTAGCCATCCAGAGAATAGAATTATCGCCGATATCGGTTGTGGTTCCGGCATACTGGCGATCGGGGCGATTTTATTGGGGGCTAAAAAAGTTTATGCTGTTGATATAGATCCGCTGGCGGTGAGTGCGACCCACAGTAATCGCCATCTCAACGGGATTAACCCCGAAAATTTAGCTGTTAATCAGGGCAGTGTCGAGGAGTTATTAGAATTAATTCCCGACGGTGTTGATGGCATCGTTTGTAATATTTTAGCCGAGACAATTATCGCTTTAATGCCGGAAATTACCCTTCTAGCAAAACCCACCACTTGGGGAATTTTAAGCGGCATCCTCTTCACCCAAGCACAAGCAGTTACAAGTATTTTAGAACGCCACGGCTGGACAGTGGCTGCCCTGTGGAAACGTCAAGAATGGTGTTGTATCCAAATTCGTCGCACCCTCGATTAATATAGCTCTCGGCCGTCAGGATACGGTCGTCAGAATACAAAAGGCAAAAGGCAGCTTTGTTCTCCCCACACCCCACTTCATAATTCATAATTCATAATTCATAATTCCCCCACACCCCATCCATGACTCAAGATAGTTTTCGCATCAGTTTTGCTCCCTTATCTTTGCAGGAAGTATATCAATTAGCCGATGATGGGGCTAATGGTGCTATTGTACTAATGAGTGGTACTGTACGGGAGCAAACCGACGGCAAACCGGTTATTTATCTTGATTATCAGGCCTACGAACCCATGGCGATGGAAGTTTTCCGGCAAATTGCTCGGCAAATTCGGCAAACCTGGCCCGACACCAATCGAGTTGTCATTCACCATCGCACTGGTAAGCTCAAAATCGGGGAAATTAGCGTCTTAGTAGCGGTGGGTTGTCCCCATCGGGGGGAAGCTTTCGCAGCCTGTCGTTATGCTATTGATACTCTCAAGCATAATGCCCCCATCTGGAAAAAAGAATACTGGTCTGATGGTTCTAGTCAATGGGTTAGTATTGGTGCTTGTGAAACGGAGTCTTAGGTCTAATAACGTAAAATCAAGGCGATTTTTTGGTAATCGTTCAAGGAATCCTCCTCGACTAAAGCTACACGTCCTCCCTTGGCCAATACCGCTTCGATAATTTCATCCACTGCATCATCGATTACCTCCGTACCACCGACGTTTTCCACCAGCACTAAATCACCGTTTTCGCCTAAAACTGCGGGTACATGATAGTTTTTCTCTACTAATAACAATTTTCCTCGACCTTCCTGCGCTAAACGCCACACTTCTCCCAGAGTAGAGATAACTTTTTGAGCGCTGACTGCCGCATCCAAAGCTTGCAGAGCTTCAGTTTTTTGAGTCTGACGCACTGACTGCATAATCGGCAATACCTGTGGAATTAATTCTGACAGTGAGGTTTTGTCAAAATTGCCAGTTAAAGTGCCAACAATTGCTGATGTGTACTGTGAAACTTCTTGAAAGAAGGAAATTTGACGAACCACTCCACCCACAATCAAAGGGGAAGAATCATCAATGTATTCACCCAGAGCATTATCTACCTGTTGGAAAAATCGCCGGATTCTATCATCTAGATAACTGGTATCGGCATCAAAAGGCAGTGGTGAGGTGGCCCCAGGTCCGGTCATTTCTAGGGGAAAATTCTGATCGCGAATTTCTTCGAGAGTTTCTCCTGTACCGGAGACTAAACGAGTAGAACCCTGACTTAATAGTAACAGCCAATAGGGTTGTTCTCGATGTAATCCATAAACTAAATCCCGTGTAGCAAAGGTTTTATCGATGATAACTCTTGTCTGAACAGAAAAAGGCAGGTTATAAAGCTTGGCAATATCCGGGCCAATGTAGAGAGCTAATCCATCTAGAGTATAAGGATAATCTATTTCAGCCACTAGACTATCGAGGCGATCGAACAAAGGTTCGATTTCACGTTTAGAGAATTCTTCCGATAATCGGCGCTTTGCTTCATCGACCAAATTTTTAACGAGAATAGGGTCTTGTTTGTTATCCGGTGAGGTGCGATGGGTGGGTAAGAGAATGGAAAGAGCGGGTATTTGAGTTAGGGATTGTAGTTTCTTAAGTTCTTGACGAGTAATCATTGACTTTCCCTTGATTTATAGGGTTAAGGAGCTAAAAATACTGGCTTTATCAAGATTTTACGATTTATTCAGTATTCAAGCTAACATTTTAGGGAAAAAATGTAATTATATCTAGAAAATTAAGAATTTATCCTGAATTGCTTTGGCAGAGATTGAGGGAATTTTTAACCAGAAAATAGGAATATTATTGATTTATCGATCGTCCACCATCAGGACAGAAAATATTAAGGATGGGTTTATTTACCCATCCTCTGCATAATTAGGCCGCTATAGCTGTTTTTTCCGATGTTAATGCCTCTTGGCGTTGGAATTCGGCTAATTGTGCCATAATTTCATCCCGAACAATCTGACGGTATTCTAGGAAATGCTCGTTGTGGGCGCAGACAGTGATATAGTGTTCGGCATTGGCGGGATTATGGCGCAAGATACCGAATAAATTCTGCCAGAATTTCCAGCGAGTGGAACGTTTAAAGCCCTGTCGCCAGATAATTACCGCTAGGGCATAGAGATCGGCCCGGCGAGGCAGTTTAAAGGCTGGTTTCGCTTTAGGTGCGCCTAATTTCAGGAAACAGCGATAGGTGCGATCGAGAAATACCTCCGGATCGTACAATGTCCAGAAGGCTTCAATATATTCTGTGGCAATATCTTCGATCGGCCGGGTGGGAACGAAATTCATCAGGGTACTTTGGTTAATGTCCTGTTTCCCCGTTAATCGTAGTCGTCCTTCTTTTTCCAAGCGAGTCCATAGGGCGGTATTCGGTAAAGCTTGTAACATTCCAAATAGAGCCGTAGGAATGGCCGCTTCTTCGACAAAATTAATGATGCGATCGGCCGCTCCTTTTTTCTCGCCATCAAAACCGATGATAAATCCCGCCATAGGGCGCAATCCGGCTTTAATAATCTTTTCTACCGTCTCAGTTAAGGAACTGCGGGTATTTTGGAATTTTTTGGTTAATTGTAAACTTTCTTCGTCGGGGGTTTCAATACCTAAAAAGACCGCATCAAAATAACAATCGACCATCATTTCCATTAATTCGGGATCGGCGGCTAAATCCACGGACGCTTCCGTGTTAAACCGGAAAGGATACTGGTGTTCTTCTTGCCAAACCTTTAATTCTTTGAGAAGTAATTTAACGTTGCGCTTGTTACCGATAAAATTATCATCCACCATGAACACGCCCCGGCGCCAACCTAATTCGTAGAGATAATCTAATTCTTTTAATAATTGTGCGGGGGCTTTGGTGCGGGGTTTACGACCGTAGAGAACGATAATATCGCAAAATTCGCACTGGAAGGGACAGCCCCGCGAAAACTGCACCGACATGGAATCATAAGCTTCAAAATCGAGCAGATCGTAGCGGGGGATCGGGGTAATTGTCACATCGGGTTTTTCTGTGGTGCGGAAAACACCTTTAGTTTCTCCTTTTGCCAATGCTTCCACAAACATCGGGATGGTGATTTCTCCCTCATCGAGAATCAGAAAATCGGCCTCAGCAACTTCGTGGGGGATAGAAGTGGGATAGGGACCCCCCACGGCCACCAGTTTACCCCGTTGTTTGGCTTCGTGAATCTGCTCGATTAAATCTTGACGTTGGACAATCATGCCGGAAAGAATCACTATTTCGGCCCAGTCCCATTCTGCTTCTGTCACTGCCCGAATATTGCGATCGACCAGTTTAAATTCCCATTCCTGCGGTAAAATCGCCGCCACCGTCACCATACCCAGAGGAGGAAGTAAGACTTTGCGATCGACTAATTCCAGAATTTTGTTATAGGACCAGAAAGTTGGCGGAAAAACGGGATAAATCAGTAAGGCACGCATATTCACTCCTCGCTCGATGGCGATCGATTCTTGACCTTTCGCTTGATTGTAATCTTTTTCGGTCAGGGATGGGAAAACCGTTATTTAGTCCTAGAACTAAGGGAAGACCTGATTTTCGGCCGCCATTGCCCACCCTTGACCCTACCCCCATAAAAGTTTATGGTCAACATTAATAAAATTTATGTAAATAAATGTTGCATAGTTTGGGAAGTTATGTTACATTAAATATCAAGCACTTGACTTAAACGCAATTTTCTTATAGGAAGGCAATTCACCATGGATAAGCAAGAAAACAAACTCGGTTTCACCGCTTTCGCTGAAAACTGGAATGGTCGTTTAGCCATGCTCGGTTTCGTTATTGGCGTAGCTACGGAATACTTAACCCACAAAGGCATCCTTGCTCAGTTAGGCTTAATGTAATCTCAGCCTCGATTGCTGTGCATCTACAATCATCTTGAATAAACTATAAAAAAAGGGAAGAGCCAAGCTCTTTCCCTTTTTTAGTTGGGAAGTGGGAAGTGGGGTGTGGGGAGAATAAATAGAAATAATCCCCTGATTACTGATTACTGCTGCGAGAGCTGGGTAGGATTAACATAGCGTCACCGAAGGAATAGAAACGGAAACGCTCTTGGATAGCTTCCTGATACAATGCCAGTAGTCTTTCCCGTCCGATTAAGGCACTGACTAACATCATCAAACTGGACTTGGGTAGGTGAAAATTAGTGATCATGCCGTCGATAACCCGCCATTGATAACCCGGATAGACAAATAAATTGGTTTTTCCCTGAAAAGCGGTTAATTTATCGCTCTTAGTTTCTTTAATTGCCCCTTCCACGGCACGAGCTACCGTGGTTCCCACGGCGACAACCCGGCCACCTCTAGCTTTTGTTTGGGCGATTTTTTCGGCAGTTTCGGCGGAAATCTGCAAAAATTCTTGGTGCATTAGGTGTTCTGTAATATTTTCCACTTCCACGGGACGAAAAGTCCCCACTCCCACATGAAGGGTGATGTAGGCGGTATCTATACCATTCTGGGCGAGCTTATGGAATAATTCGGGAGTAAAATGTAGTCCGGCCGTGGGAGCGGCCACAGAACCCTGTTTATCACCGTAAACTGTTTGATAACGGTCTTCTTCCGCCTCTGATTCGGTGACGTAGGGGGGAAAAGGAATATGACCGTACCCCTCCAACATATCCCAAAAACTGCGCCCGGGATGACGCTGAAATTCCAGCAGACGACCACTGGTGTTCAAATCTCGATCGATTACTTTCGCTAACCATAATTTTGCTTGGTCTTCCGTTCGCCCTGTTTTCGGATAAAAAAGGACTTCTGAACCGACTTTAAAGCGTTTTCCCGGTTTGACTAGGGATAACCAAAGATGATCATCTTGTTCTTCTAATAGTAGTATCTCTACGGGGGCGCCGGTGACTTTACGGCCAAATAAACGGGCCGGAATCACGCGGGTATCGTTGAAAACCAGCAAATCCCCCGACTCTAGGCAAGTGGGTAAATCCCGAAAAATAGTTAAATTATGACTATTGGGAGAATCTACCACCAAAAGACGGGAACTGTCCCGGGGTTCGGCGGGATTTTGGGCAATTAACTCCGGGGGAAGGTGATAATCGTAGCTAGAGAGTAATTGATCGGGGGTCATCGTCATTGTCATTATAAAGATCTTCGCAAAAGTTGGGTAATTCTACCCGGGCGAACTTCACTAAATCGGGGATTTCTCCCCTTGGTATCTGGAACGATTTATCGTCAGACTAGAGATATAACACTAATCGTGACTGTTAGCCAACATCCCAGCGGCCAATATGGACTATCTCTATTTTCTTGCTAACGCTAGTTTAACGCTACGAGTCACCGAATATCTGCGATCGATGACTCATCTACCCTCCTCCGTCATGACGGTCATTCATCAGATTAACGGTTGGGTGGTCAAGGTAAAGTTTAATCAAATGCTTACTCCTTGCCAACACGGGGATTTTCGCGCCTACATGAATGAGTTAGGGATTCCCTATCAACCAGAAATGCGTCTCCAGATGGTTTTTTGGAGTTTGGAAACGGGACAATCTCCTATTGATGTCATGCGTCGTTACCAAGTGGCGATCGTGTCCCATGGTACCCCAGATCAGCAAGATATAGAGGCTTTTCGGCAACAATTTACTAAGGGTTTAGGATACTGTCCGGAAACTCTGGCCTAGGGTTTATTTTCTCTCGGGATGCTCTTCTAGGGCAACTACAGGACTCAAATCGTTGATGTGATCAATTAATTGATACAAGCGTCCGTAGCTCTTGCCATTAAAGTAAAAAACTAGACGGGGTAAATGGTGGCTGGAATCCCGATTCTCCCGTTCTAGAATTTGACTAGGTGCGATTTTACCCTTAACTAGGATATCGCCGAAGTTTTGGTTAATTTGTTCGATCTGTTCCCCGCTTAGTTCGTGATTAAGACGAATAACCAAGGATTCTCCCACAAAACGGCTGGAGTGATACACCCGATAAAAGTGGCGAATTGTTTGACAAGCGTGGTCTAGATCGTTGGTAATTGTATAAAAATTCCGATCTTCGGCGGATATCAGTCCTCTTTTTTGCAGATTTTCACTAATTTGTGCTTGCCAAGTTTGCCAGTAATCCCCATCAGGCTCATCAATTAATACTAGGGGTGCAGGTCCATATTTACCGGTTTGACAGAGGGTAAGGGTTTCAAAGGCCTCATCTTGGGTGCCAAAACCACCGGGGAATAAAGCTACTGCGTCACTTTCCCGCAGAAAAAATAGTTTTCTAGTAAAGAAATATTTAAAGTCGATTAATTTGGCATCATTTATGATGTAGGGATTAGCCCCCTGTTCAAAGGGTAGTTGAATGTTTAATCCGAAGGAATTTTCCCGTCCAGCGCCTTCATTCCCCGCTTGCATGATACCACCCCCAGCACCGGTTAACACCATAAAACCGTATTGACTGATACAGCGCGCGAACTCTACTGCGAGACGGTATTCACTGCTCTCGGGTTTGATGCGTGCCGAGCCAAAAATGGTCAGTTTACGAATGTGACGGTAGGGGTAAAATACCTGAAATCCCTTTTCTAGATCTTCGATCGCGTAGGTTAAAATTTTCCAATCCAGGCGATCGATTTCCTCCTCGGCAATTCTGACTATTGCTTCTAGAGATCTTTGAATCCATTTGCTATCTTTTAAGTGGGGCAAATGTTGCAGCAATTTCCGCAGGTCTTCGGTTAATTGAGAATAGGAATTTTCCATTGGTGGGTTTGGTTTTGCGTGTTAGGGTGTTGGGGTTTTAGGGTTTTAGGGTTTTATGGTGTTGGGGTTTTAGGGTGTTGGGGTTTTAGGGTTTTAGTTGAATTCCCCCATTCCCCCATTTCCCCATTCCCCCATTTCTCTGTCCATTAGTTAACTATTCAAAGACTTAAAGATCACTGTTCAGGATTATTTATCGCTTGATTAATTTGGGTGATTTGGGTTTGAAAATATTGTTCACGATAACGGATAGCTTGGGCTAATTCCGCACCTTTTTGGAAAGCGAGTAAAGCTTGGCGATAATTTTTTCTCTCTAGATAAATTTGACCGATTTGATCGTAGGTGTTCATTAAACCGTAGTAATTAT
The DNA here is from genome assembly GCA_007095845.1 of Microcystis aeruginosa Ma_MB_S_20031200_S102. Classification (GTDB taxonomy): domain Bacteria; phylum Cyanobacteriota; class Cyanobacteriia; order Cyanobacteriales; family Microcystaceae; genus Microcystis; species Microcystis aeruginosa_D. The sequence continues at coordinate 12,552 of SFBI01000191.1, read as the reverse complement.
AACCCAATTCATGGATTTTAATTAATTCTTGATAGATTTGTAAAGCATAATCTACCTGTTGATAACTTTTATAAAGTTCTGCTAATTTATTTAAAGCTTCTCCTGCGGTGCCGTACTGTTGTAAAGCAAAAGCGAGAGAATAGGCTTCTTGAAAGTTTTGGCTGGCTTTATTTGCATCTTTTAAAGCTTGATAATCTAAACCAATTTGAATTTTTAGATCGGGAATTAACTGTATTTGCTGATTTCTGATCTGGGTTTCAGCTATTTCTTCTTTAATTTTTACTGCATTAGCTGGTTGCAAAGATTCTCGATAAATTTCTGCTAGTCTTTGCAGATAAATTCCTTGAGTTAAAGAATTATTTTGTGCCTTAGAAATAGTTAATAATTCTTCGTAAACTGGGGCGGCTTTTTGATAATCAAAACGGGATAAATGAATTTGACCAAGTTGATTTAAAGTTGCTTCTACTGCCACATTATCCCCTGATTTTCTGGCATTAGCTAGGATTTGATCATAGATGATTATCGCCTCATTAAAAGCTCGTACCTGTTGATAGGATGTACCTAGTAATGCTAATAATTCCCCGTCCATTGTCCGGTTAGTTTCTGCGTTTTGCTGCACAGTTTTTAAACGAGCAGTAATTAATTTAACATCCTCGGTTCGATCTCGATTCCAAGCTGCTAACCCCACTTTTCCCAAAGATTTTACTTCTTCTTTTGCTCCTAAATAACGATTTAATTTAATCACTTCATACCAGATGGGAAAAGCTTCCTCATTTAATCCCGCATCGTATTTAGCTTGAGCTTCAGCATCCCGTTGCTCGATGTATAATAACAGTTGACGACGCTCCAAGGGAGTTAAAGGGCGATCGATTCCGGGTAATAAAGGACTTTTTAGGGGAGTTTCGAGGGGATTGGGTGCAGGGGTTTCTGTTTGTGCTAGGAGAGGAAGGGAAGTACCGATCAAACAGAGCCATAAACTGAGAGAAAAACGTAGCATAATAGATTGATAAGAGCGTAGTAGAGGGTGATATTTTGTGATCTATCGATTCTATAAGAGACTGACTGCCGAAAATTTTCGTTTCCCAATTTTGGGTTTAATTGCTAGTTTGATTGTAACCTTTAGTCTGGCTGCCTGTGGTGTCTCCCCACAAGTTTTGGCAGAACAACGAATGTTTCTACCCCTCTCGGTCGAGTTTTTGGGAGAATATCAATTACCACAAGCGGATTATCAAGACACAAGGGTGGGGGGATTATCGGCAATTAGCTATGATCGGGCCAATAACCGCTTTTATCTCCTCAGTGATGATCGTTCTCAGAAAGCTCCAGCCCGCTTTTATCGGGCTAGTTTGCAGATAAATGATGAAAAAATCGAAAAAGTGAATTTAGAGGCAGTCACGTTCCTAAAAGATGGCAAGGGAGAAACTTTTACAAAGGGATCGATCGACCCAGAAGGTATCGCTTTTTCGCCCCGACAAACTTTGTTTATTTCCAGTGAAGGTGCGGTTAAAGAGGGAATTGCTCCTTTTATTGCTGAATTTGATTTGCAGGGACAATTAAAGGAGTCTTTGTTAATTCCTAATCGCTTTTTACCGGATGATAGCAATCAAAAAGGAATACAGGATAATTTAGGGTTTGAATCCTTAACTTTAGGGATTACCAGCACCCTCAAAGACGATCCTTTTCGTTTGTTTACTGCCACAGAAAGTGCTTTAATTCAAGATAGTCCCACGGGAAAAAGGGAAGAAAATCTCAGAGTGCGACTTCTTCATTATGTGATTGATCCGATTGGTGCGCCTGTGTTAGTATCGGAACAATTGTATGTGTTAGATGAGCCACCCAGCGGTGCGAGAACCTACGGTTTAACGGAATTATTAGCTTTAGAAAAAGAGGGTTATTTTCTCAGTTTAGAGCGAACTTTTGGTTTAGAAGGTTTTGGAGCGAAACTATTTCAGGTAGTTAATGGGAGTGCCACGGATACCTCGAAAATCGCCAGAATACCGGGGGAATTAGAAGCTTTACAGGTGCAACCCTTGCGGAAAAAATTATTACTAGATTTGGGGACTTTGGGGATTGATTTAGATAATTTGGAAGCAATGACCCTCGGTCCAAGATTAGCTGATGGTAGTCGCTCTTTGATTTTGGTCAGTGATGATAATTTTAATCCGAATCAGGTCAATCAGTTTTTACTCTTTCGACTCAAGGAAAAATAAACAAGAGATGGTTAATTTCCTCACCTATCCCCTTCTGGGAGAAGAGTTGGGGTGAGGACTACCAATAAAGAAAAAGGGGATCAATAGCCAGTTTAAAGACAAAACGGCCGGTTAATAATCACTTTTTTCGATATCTTTGCGAATATCATTCAGGTCAATATAGCGATCGGTGGCATTTCGCAATTCCCTAGCGATCATCCCTTCCGTAGAAACTACGGTAATATGAGTATTTTTAGAGCGCAATAGTTCGATCGCTCGTTCAAAATCGCCATCACCGCTAAATAAAATCACTCGATCGTATTGATCGACGGTATTAAACATATCGACGACAATTTCGATGTCTAAATTAGCTTTCTGGGAAAAACGGCCGGAACTATCATCATAATATTCTTTCAAAATTTTTGTTCTCACTGTATAACCCAAACTAATTAAAGCATCGCGAAAACCTCTTTGATCTTGGGAATCTTTTAAACCCGTGTACCAAAAGGCATTAATTAACATAATATTCGGGTCGTTGGTGAAGTAATTTAACACCTTGCGCGGGTCAAAAAACCAACCATTTTTTTGTTGAGCATAAAACATATTATTGCCATCCACAAAAATCGAAAGGCGATCCTTCGGACGGCCGCCACCATTACAATGACAAAGACCGGCTTCTGTCATACAAAATACATACCTAATTTTTTATAGAGTTTAACTATAAAATTACTTTTTAGTAATTTTACGGGGGAAAACGACTATTCTTTGAGGAATAGCGGTGATTTGAGAGCAAAAAGATAGCAACTAAAATAAAAATTAGCTTTTTTGTCTAGGAGACAAACTAGATAATAGTTTCGGAATAATTAAAAGTGATAATAGGGGGATTGTACAGTAATTAGGTCATTTTGATAATCTTTCTCGATAGATGAGCATCAACAAGGCTGGTTAGATCAGGTAGGAACACCAATCACTCCAACCTCCAGAATATAGCTTAACATTCTCGTATCCGGCTAGGGTCAGGGAAAAGATATTAACACAGGCTGTCACTCCTGAACCACAGTAGAGGATAATTTCTCGATCGCCTTGCCGCTCTTGCCAACGTTGTGTTTGCAGGTCCTGGGGTTGACAAAAACCCTGACTATCGGTGACTTCCAACCAGGGATAATTAAGCGCCCCCTCGATGTGACCGGCGATCGGATCGATCGGTTCCCTTTCACCCCGATAGCGATCGCTTTCCCTGGCATCAATTAACACCACTCCCCCTTGCTCTTTTTGCCTTTTTACCTCCTCGATCGTCACCACCCAATCCTCTTGAACTTGGGGGAGAAAAGCGCCGGTTTTCGGCACAGGTATCTGATTAGAGACGGGATAACCGGCATTTAACCAATTTTGCCAACCTCCATCGAGAATGCTAACTCTTTCATGGCCGAGATAACGTAATAACCACCAGAGACGACTGGCAAAGGCAAAACGGGAGGAATCGTAGGCGATGACATGGGTTTCACCAGAAATCACCCCTAAAGAGCTTAATTTAGCGGCTATCGTCTGCGGATTCGGTAAAGGATGACGGCCGCCATGACGGGCAACGGGAGCCGATAAATCGCGATCTAGGTGTAAATAGAAGGAATTTTCAATGTGATTGGCTAAATACTCTTGATAACCGAGATCGGGATCATTTAATTGAAAACGACAGTCAATAACCATCAGATCGGGGCGATCGAGATTAGTCACTAACCAACTAGGAGAAACGAGGGGTGCGATCGGATTCATGGCGGGAAAATTGTTTAATAATTAATAGACAGTTGCGCTGATCTTCGCTGCGAGTATAACTGAGTTGATCGGCGATTTTTTGGAGAATCGGCAGTCCTTGCCCATGACCTAATAAAATACGGTCACGATGGACATTTTTCTCGATAAAGCTCTCTAAATCGAAGACGGAACCCCGATCCCAGATGCGAATTTCCATCTGGTGGGGAACAATCTCGATCTCGATCTCGATCGGGATTTCGGGGGGGAGGTGTCGGTGAGCGTGACGGACAGCATTGGTAAAACCTTCGGCAAGAGCAAGCTGACACTGGAGCCAGTCTTTTTGGGGAATGCCCGCCGGTTTAAGTTGCTCAAAATACTTTAAAACGGTATCTAAGGACTTGAGATCGCTATCTACCTGAAAAGAAATCTTCACCCCCGGTTTACCTCTGCAATGCCTTACGCTAGAAGTTATACCATTTTTCCCAAACTATGACTGATGTGTTAGCTCGATTCTGGATTTAATCTTATCTTGAGGTATAAGCAAAGTCATCTGTTAGGGGTCGGGGGTAAGCAGTAAGATTGAGGTAGTCAAGTCACAAAAAAGATGGTACGAATTCTAGTAATTGATGATGATGGAGTAATTCAAACGTTCCTGAGACGAGCTTTGCAGAAGGAATACGAGGTTTTTGTTGCCAGTGATGGGGAAGAGGGATTAAAGCAAGCGGGGCAACTAAAACCAGCGATGATTATTTGTGATTGGATGATGCCGGGGATCGATGGGTTGCAAGTTTGCCGGCAAATTAAGCTTAATCCCCAACTGTCAACGACTTTTTTTATCCTCTTAACTTCTTTGGGATCGGTGGAGGATCGGGTGAAGGGATTGGATGCGGGGGCCGATGATTTTTTATGTAAACCGATCGAAATTAATGAGTTAAAAGCGCGGGTGCGAGCGGGAATGCGTTTGCATCAATTAAGTCATGATCTGCAAGCACAAAAACAATTACTAGAAATGGAGTTAGCGGAGGCGGCGGACTATGTGCGATCGCTGTTACCAGAACCTTTTATTTCTCCAAAACTTGCTATCGATTTTCGCTTCCTTCCTTCTCGTCGATTGGGGGGCGATGGTTTTGATTATTATTGGTTAGATAATGACCATTTGATGTTATATCTTTTAGATGTGGCGGGTCATGGTTTACGAGCGGCTTTACCTTCCCTTTCGGTGATTAATTTACTCCGTTCCCGTGGTTTAAGTCAGGTGAATTACTATCAACCTAATCAGGTTTTACAAGGGTTAAACCAAGTTTATCAAATCAGTCCTAAGAATGATAAATATTTTACTATTTGGTACGGAATTTATGATCGGAAACAACAACAGTTAACCTATGCCAGCGCCGGTCATCCCCCAGCAGTTCTCCTGACGCAAAAACCTTTTGGCCAGATGATTGAAACCAGACTGAAAGCCCCCGGTTTTCCCATCGGGATGTTTCTAGAAGCAGAATATATTAATCAGGTTCAATCCCTGAATTTACCCAGTAGCCTTTATCTTTTTAGTGATGGAATTTACGAGATCGATTGTGCTGATGGGAGGATGTGGGGACTAGAGAACTTTATTCAATCTTTGCGAAATTATCACGGTAATTCGGCTAAAAATCTCGATAATTTTATTGAAGAAATTCAAGCTTTACAATTTGATGGCAATTTTAAGGATGATCTTTCGATTATGCAGGTGGATTTTCGCTGATTAACTTCCTAAAATTTTTTGTTCTAATTCTTCTCGGTTATTAAAAATTTCAAAAACTCGATCCATATCAGTCAATTCAAATAACATTTTTATCTGCTCATTAATCGAGCAGATAAATAGTTGACCCTCCGCAGAACGCACGGTTTTTAAGGATAAAACTAACGCCCCTAAACCAGAACTATCCATAAAGGTGACATCCTTAAAATCAACGATAATAACCTTGGAACCTCCCTGCACGGCTTCGGCAATTTCTTGGCGAAATTCGCTGGCTTGGTTGCCATCTAAAATACCGGATGGTTGAATAACTTTAATCGCAGAACTCATAAAAAAAAGGAAAAATTAAATGTTTTCTACCTGCTCACTGATAACTGCTCGCTGAAATCTGCTGATAGCAGCCAATCTTTAACTATTTTTAACATATTAGGGTCAAGAAAAGCGCAAAATTAAAAATAGGAATTTTTGAAACTGCATGGAAAGTTACGATGTCATCCTCATCGGTGCCGGGCATAATGGTTTAGTTTGTGCCGCCTATCTCCTCAAAGCCGGTTATCGCGTCCTCCTTCTCGAACAGCGTAGCGTACCGGGAGGAGCGGCTACCACAGAAGCGGTTATCCCAGATCTGGCCCCCGATTTTAAGTTTAATCTCTGTGCGATCGATCACGAATTTATTTTTTTAGGGCCGGTAATTGAGGAATTAGAGCTAAAACGCCACGGATTAGAGTATTTATTCTTCGATCCTACCGTTTTCTGTCCCCATCCCTCGGGCCAATATTTTCTTTCCTATCGCTCTCTGGAAAAAACTCACGCCGCAATTGCCCAGTTTTGTCCGCGAGATGCCGATCGCTACCTTCAGTTTATCGACTATTGGGCGCAGTTGATGAATGCGATCGGTCCCTGGTTTAACGCTCCCCCCCAAGATTTGCTCAGAATCGCCCGTAATTATAACTCTAGTGCCTTAGCTAGTGTCTGGAAAGCGATCGGCTCGAAAAAGAAACTGCTCGACTTCATCCGCACGATGATTACTTCCCCCGAAGATGTCCTCAATGAGTGGTTTGAGAGCGAATTTGTCAAAGCACCCCTGGCTCGTCTAGCGGCAGAAATTGGCGCTCCTCCCTCCCAAAAAGGCATTACCTCCGGGATGATGATGATGGCGATGCGTCACTCCCCCGGGGTGGCTCGCCCTCGTGGTGGTACAGGCGCACTAACAGAGGCTCTGGTGAAATGTGTTGTCAGTCTCGGTGGGGTGATTTTAACCGAGCAGAAAGTTAAACAGATTCTAATGGAGGAAGGACAAGCGATCGGGGTTAGGGTGGACTCTGGACAGGAATATCTGGCCAAAGCGGGTGTTATCTCTAATATTGACGCTAAACGAGTTTTTTTACAGTTAGTCGCTCCCGCCGATGTGGATGCCGCCGATCCGGAATTGCGAGAAAGGGTAGAACGGCGAATTGTCAATAACAATGAAACAATTCTTAAAATTGATTGCGCCCTCGCGGAAGCGCCAAGGTTCGAGGCTTACGATCACAAAGAGGAGTATTTACAGGGAACGATTCTCATCGCCGATTCCGTGCGTCACGTTGAACAAGCCCACGCTTTAACGATTTTGGGGCAGATTCCCGACGAAAATCCCTCGATGTACCTAGATGTCCCCACTATTCTCGATCCCTCTATGGCTCCCCGGGGCAAGCATACCCTCTGGATCGAATTTTTTGCCCCCTATCAGATTGCCGGCGCCGAAGGAACGGGATTAAACGGCACGGGATGGACGGAAGAATTAAAAAATCGCGTGGCCGATCGAGTTCTTGATAAACTGGCCGATTATGCTCCCAATCTCAAATCTTCGATCATTGCCCGTCGGGTGGAAAGTCCAGCCGAATTAGCTAATCGTTTGGGTTCCTATAAAGGTAATTACTATCATCTTGATATGACCTTAGATCAGATGATTTTCCTGCGTCCTTTGCCGGAAATAGCTAACTACAAAACCCCCATTAAAAACCTTTATTTAACTGGGGCAGGAACTCACCCCGGCGGCTCAATTTCGGGAATGCCGGGGCGCAATTGCGCTCAGGTTTTCCTACGGGATCAAAGCACTTTTCTGCAAAGATTATTTAACTAGGGTTGGCTGAATAAATGTGAAATAAGTAGGTAGTCGTGCAAAATAAATTTCCTAGTGAAGAAAGGCACTCATGCAAGAGGCAAAGGGGGGGTTAGATATGTGTAATTGATTTTGCTTAGGTACTTATATTCTAAACGGGGATGACTTCATGCGTTATGACCGCTCTTACCTAATCTCCATAGTGTGTTTTGGTACGAATAATCAGAATAGTTTGATCGTCTTCATAAATTTCATAAAGCAGACGATCTTTTCTATTTAGGCGATAGGAATACAAGCCTTCTAAATCGCCTTTTAAGGATTTGCCAATATAGGGATTAATTGCAATTATGTTAGTTAAAATTTCTTGAAGTTTGACTTTTTGTTTTTGGGTGAGTTCGTCAGTATCTTTTCGCGCTTGTTTAGAAAAGACAATTGTGTAGGTTGTCATCCAAATACTTGTTCCATTGTGAGGGTTTCTCCTGCGGCATATTCTCGTCGTGCTGATGCAATATGTTGTAATAGTTTGGAATCTTGCATGAGTTCGGAGGTTTCAGCTAAGGATTCCCATTCTTCTTGAGTGATGAGAATATAACTGCGATTTTCACGAACGATCACTACTCCATCGGGTTCTTTTTCAGTGCGATCGCAGAGTTCTTCTAGGTTGGCTTTGGCGTAATCAACGGTGACTTGATACATAAATCGCTTACGGTTTCTGGGGATTACTCTTATAATAAAGCAAAAGATGTTTTCATGATTTATTTTGGGCTTTTCGGTTCTGATCGAGAAGAAGGCGATATGACAACTTTAGTAATGATCTAAGCCGTAACTTGCATAATGTTTATTTTGGCTTTTCCGAGATCATGGTATAAAATGTTCTATGAACGGTTAAATACTAGGAGATATTACTGAACTGAGAATATTTGGGCTATGCGGAAATAGCCCGGAGAGGTGGGAGAGATTTGCCTCGTGCAGTGTAGTCTTCTATAAGGAGGTCATGGCTATTTTTTGCTGTATTTTGTCAAGCATCCATGATTCTCCTAACCATTCATCAAAATCTTCACTGTGTTGTAATTGATCGTTGGTAAACAAATCAACAAACTGCTCTGTTGACCATTGATATTGAGTTTCAAATTCTTTTAAGCGAGCTTGAGTTTTTTGTAATCCGCTTTCTAAGTCCTGTAGCCGATGATTCAGATCAATTTTAATCATTGCTTTAAGGGATTCTGGTTGACTGGAGCGCAGTTTAATCAGGTTTGTGGTGTTTGATTCTAGCGGTTGGGTTTGCATGGTGATTTTTTCTTGTCAGTGTTAATTTAGAGTAAAAAATTATTGCCACTCCATTGGGTTCTTTTGAGGTTTATTTTGGCTTTTCCGAGATCATGGTGTAAAATGTTCTATGAACGTTTAAACAGTGGAAGATATTACTAAACTGGTGCTTATCTTTAATTGTACTGCTTCTTATTGCAACTGTTGTTGCGCTAGTGACGCAGCGACTACAAACAACGATGAGGTAAAAAAATGAAGCTCAAAATCTGCAAAATCGGCAACTCATTAGGAGCCTCTTTCCCCAAAGAAGTTCTCGACAAACTCCAGGTGGGAGAAGGAGATACGATATACGTCACCGAAACGCCAGACGGGGTACAGTTAACCACCTACGACCCAGAATTCGAGCAAATTATGGAAGCAGCTTCTCAAGTTACCCGCCGCTATCGCAACGCTCTGCGGGAATTGGCCAAGTGAGTGAAATCATCTGGATTAGTGAACAAGCAGCCAGAGCAATTCACCACCAGCAACTCGCTCTCTTTGGCGGAGCCGAAGGCATCCTCGACCTAGGAAAACTCTCCAGCGCCCTCGCCAGACCTCGCCATCTCCACACTTACAACCCCGATGTCAGCCTGTACCAATTAGCCGCCGCTTATTGCTGGGGACTGGCAAAAAATCACCCCTTTGTGGACGGCAACAAGCGCACCGCTTTCGTCGTCATGGCGACTTTTCTCCAAGTTAATAGCATTGAGTTAATCGCTCCAGAAGCCGAGGTGGTGGCAACTATGCTGGCGGTGGCGGCTGGCGAGATGTCCGAAGAAGAACTTAGTGCTTGGCTTCAAGGCATAAATTGAATAAAGTGGAGGATTTCTGGAAGTAAATAAGAACGAAACAAAATAATACTCCCGTATCGCATAAAATCATAATTCTAAGCCTTGCTTGCGATATTTTTCTAGTAGTTGCTGTTTGATGTTCATGTTTTTTATTCTTCTTTTAAAAAAAGCTAATTTTGTCTTAGGTTACGCAACATTTCCACCATTTCGGGGGGAAAGCGTTGGCTTAATTCCTCGTCGGGAAGTTGAGAAAGCATCAGATTATAATTATTTTTTACTGTTTGAGTGTCGGGGTGATTTTCTCCTAATTTTTCCGAACAAATAGCAATCGCTCTTTGATAGAGAGATTCTGCTTCTGTGTATTTCCCTTGAGACTGATAAAGATCCGCCAGATTGTTGAGACTGTTGGCCACATGAGGATGCTCTGCTCCTAATTGCTTTTCCCGAATCGCCAGTGCTCGCAAATAGAGGGGTTCTGCTTCTGCGTATTTCCCTTGAGCGCGATAAAGATCCGCCAGACCGTTGAGACTGGTCGCCACAGCAGGATGCTCTTCTCCTAATTGCTTTTCCCTAATCGCCAGCGCTCGCAAAAAGAGAGGTTCTGCTTCTGCGTATTTCCCTTGATCATAATAAAGACCAGCCAGATTGTTGAGACTGTTGGCCACATCAGGATGCTCTTCTCCTAATTGCTTTTCTGTAATCGCCAGCGCTCGCAAAAAGAGAGGTTCTGCTTCTGCGTATTTCCCTTGAAAATCATAAAGTAACGCCAGATTGTTGAAACTGGTGGCCACATCAGGATGCTCTTTTCCTAATTGCTTTTCCCCAATCGCCAGCGCTCGCAAAAAGAGAGGTTCTGCTTCTGCGTATTTCCCTTGAGCGCAATAAAGATTCGCCAGATTGTTGAGACTGGTCGCCACAGCAGGATGCTCTTTTCCTAATAGCTTTTCCCGAATCGCCAGCGAGCGTAAAAAGAGAGGTTCGGCTTCTGTGTATCTCCCTTGATCTTGATAAAGACTCGCCAGATTGTTGAGATTAGAAGCAACACTAGGATTATTGCCACTAAATAACTCTTCATGGATTTTTAATCCTTGTAAAAATAGAGATTCTGCTTGAGCAAAATCGCCTTGATATTGATAAGAAATACCTAAATTGCTCAAAGCATTGGCTTTTGATTTTTTATCACCAATTTGTTGAGCAATTTCTAATTGTTCTTGAAAATATTCAATTGCTTGCTGATATTGTCCTAAAGACTGATAAGTAATCCCCAGATTTCCGAAAGCATTTGCTAGGGCAAGAATATCGCCGATCTCCTGAGCAATTGCTAATTGTTCTTGAAGATGTGCAATTGCTTCTTGATACTGCCCTAAAGACTGATAAGCCGCTCCCAAATTACCTAAAGTATTCGCCAGCGAATACCGATCATTGGTTTCTCTAATAATTACTAATTGTTGCTGAAGATATTGTACTGCTTCTCTATATTGACCCCAAGATTGATAAATCATTGCTAACCGGCCAAGAGCAAAAACCTCAGATTGTTTATCACCAATATCCTGAGCTTTTTTTAAGAGCTTTTGATAGATTTTAGGATTATGTTTTTTGGGCGTAATCTGATCAAAGTTCTCAAGATTTAACTCTGTTTCATAATTACTAGCCTGAGCCGAATTAGTTTGATTTTTATGAATCTGAATCATCATTATCCTCCAATAAATTTAAAAATTGCTCAAATTGTGATTCTGCGGATTGAATTGCCTGAATCCATTCTGATAATTCTTTAACTGTTATATTAACTTTCCCCTTTTGTTGACGAGCATTTCCCTTAAGTTCGTAGAAAATTGCTCTCAATTTACATAGACTTCCAATGCTGTAATCAAGATTAGAAAGAGAAGTCGAAATAGACTTGGAACTCTCACTCGTTGTATCTAATTTAGCAGGGTTTTGTTTGACCTGCTCCCCTACAGGCGGCTGTAGTCAAAAATTATTAATTTGTTTATCAATATTAATATCCCGATTAGCAAAGTTAAGATTTTTTTCTAAGTCAGTAAACTGATTAATAACGTAAGGATTAGATTGATTTTCCTTAACCACTTGTTCTGCAACTTTTTGTATTTCTGGATCTTCCAGTAAAGTCGCCATTACCTCAATCGTTTCAGGTAACAAAGCAGGATTTTGATTAGCCGATTGCAACTTTTTTAAAGTATCAGGAGACTTCGCTCCGATTAAATTTATCAGTTTTTCAAGGGAACCATCTAAGACAAGCTCCCCCACACGGGTTAACGCTCCCGTTAAAATAATCGTGACTCCTGTAGCCAATAGCGTTAAAGGTTCCATGATACAACTCCTTGCTAATAAATGGCACTTAATTAATTGTTAGATAGTGTAACAGGCTTCTGGTTCTTGTGTTTTATATTTAATAAGATTATAGCCTGTGAAACAACAAAATGCCTACCCCGTGGAACAGGCTTCTAGTTCTTGTACCTGATCTTTGATAAGATTAACGTATAACCTTTAATTCTAGTTTGCTTGAGTTTGTCGTTCATGGCTTAGGGAAAATAACGGTACATTTCTGGCTCTTCGTTACCCTTTATGCTAAATCAACAGACAAGATGCCAAGATAACATACTTCTAACCCAAAAATTCCGAAAGTTTCTAAAGCCATAGGCTCTCCGTTTTATTAGTTTAAGT
>SFBI01000190.1 GCA_007095845.1 Microcystis aeruginosa Ma_MB_S_20031200_S102 | reverse complement strand
CCCAGACTAGAAGCCGATCAAGGATAGCGATCGAGCGTTATAATCGAGCCATTACCCCGCGCTTCCGGTCGGGATGAGAAATCTATGATGACCGCTCTCTACGAAGAAGATTTTGTTCTTTGGACAGAAAAAACCGCCGAACTGTTAAAGCGAAAAGAGTTTGACCTGGTGGACTGGGAAAACCTGATCGAAGAGGTGGAGTGCATGGGAAAAAGCGAGAGACAGGCAATAACGAGTTTATTAACCGTTTTAATCGAACACTTGCTCAAACTATCCTATGGGGAATCGGAAAAAGAACGGAATGCCCGTCATTGGATAGTGGAGATCGCCGCTTTCCGATCGCAATTAGAACAAAAAATAGATCAGCTAAAACGCACTTAAACCACCTAAAATAGGAATAGTAACTTGAGAAAAATTCTACTTATGCCAGCCAAATATTTCCTAGATTTAGAAGAAAAGAAAAACTGACAAAAAGCTCTTAAAGAAGAAGAAAGAGCAGAAGTTAGGGAAAGAATTTTAATGTTTCTCTTGCCGAACTACGGATTTGGGTGCGATTGCTCCAGTGGGGACTAATTCTCATAATTCTCTAGGCTGTACTAGGTAGCGATCGCATTAAATTAATCACATAATCAATTAAAAGTATAATAATACTAAATCCGTTGAGTAACGCACAGAAAACGGGTTTCTCCGAGAAACCCGTTTTCTACTCATGCAATAGGCACAGCAATGCTCTAAAGTTGATAAATATCAATCTAACAAAAACTCAAAGCTTTACTATACAAGCTTTACAAGCATAAGTTGTTAATAGTTTTACATGACAGGTTCGGTAGAGCCAGAATAAATAATCATTCTTTAATAACCGGATTTAATATTGGTAAAAATTATCAATTGAATGTTAAGAAGTGCGGAAAGTGGGATTTAATACTGCTCACTTAAAACTCAAATCTGATAACTGATAACTGATAACTGATAACTCCTTAGATTTCGGGAGCTTTTAGGGAATAAAGGGAGAAGCTAGGGGTTTTTGCCTTTGCCTGTTGCACTAAACTGGGAACAGAATTACGCGCTAGAGCGGTTAATTTATTGGTAGTAGCATCGTAAATTGTCGTGGCTACTTTGGGATAGAGTCCAATGCCGATAATTGGCACTAACAGAGAAGCGATGATAAAGACTTCCCGGGGTTCCGCATCCACTAGGGCATGGTGTTCTTCTAATTCCTTATTTTCCGGCCCGTAGAGAATTTCTCGCAACATGGACAAGAGATAAATCGGGGTAAGAATGACACCGATAGCCGCTAAGAAGACGATAATGACGCGGAAAGTGGGACTATAGGCATCACTGGTGGCAAAACCGATAAATACCATTAATTCCGCCACAAAACCGCTCATCCCGGGCAAAGCTAGGGAAGCGAGGGAACAGGTAGTCCACATGGCAAAAACTTTCTTCATTTTCTTGCCGACACCGCCCATCTCGTCTAACATCAGGGTATGGGTGCGATCGTAGGTACAACCGACCATAAAGAATAAACTCGCCCCAATCAGTCCGTGGGAAATCATCTGTAACATCGCCCCACTTGTGCCAATATCGGTAAAGGAAGCCATACCAATCAGGACAAATCCCATGTGAGAGATGGAAGAATAGGCAATTTTGCGCTTAAGATTGCGTTGGGCAAAAGAGGTTAAGGCGGCGTAGATAATATTAACTACCCCTAAAATCACCAAAACGGGAGCGAAAACGGCGTGAGCATCGGGTAACATCCCCATATTCATGCGTAGGAGCGCATAACCACCCATTTTAAGCAAAATTCCCGCTAGTAACATATGGGCAGGGGCAGTGGCTTCGCCGTGGGCATCCGGCAGCCAAGTATGAAGGGGGAAAATCGGCAGTTTTACCCCGTAGGCAATCAGAAAACCGGCGTAGAGGAATAATTGCAGTTTCAGGGGGAAGTCTTTACCAGCGATAGTCACCATGTCAAAGGAGACGGTATCGCCATAAAAAGCCATCGTCAGCGCCGCTACAAGGATGAAGAGGGAGCCTCCGGCGGTGTAAAGGATAAATTTGGTGGCTGCGTAGAGACGGCGTTTACCGCCCCAAATAGAGAGGATCAGATAGACGGGGACTAATTCTAATTCCCAGACGAGGAAGAACAGTAACAGATCCTGTACGGCAAACACCGCAATCTGTCCCCCGTACATCAACAGCATCAGGAAGTAGAATAGTTTCGGTTTAAAAGTCACCGGCCAAGCCGCTAAGATGGCCAGAGTGGTAATAAATCCCGTTAAGATGATCAGAGGCATGGAGAGGCCATCGGCTCCTAGGGACCATCTTAGGTCAATTTCGGGCAACCATTGGTAACTTTCCACTAATTGCAGATTGGGATTAGCGAAATCGTAACTGGTATAGAAAGCGTAGATAATTAGGGCAAAATCGATTAATCCCACCGTTAGAGCAAACCATCTCACGGTTTTACCGTCTTTATCGGGAATTATGGGAACCAATAAAGCAGCGACGATGGGAAAAAGGATGATGGCAGTTAACCAAGGAAAGTTCGTTAGATTCATCGGCTGTTTTAATATTTATTTAATCGTCAGAATCGAGAAATTAAGCTAGGGCATTTTGAAGGTTTGACCTGGCAAAACCGCCTTTTTTTCGCTTGTTCTCGCGGTTACATTTGACTGTACCTAAATCAATCTAGCAATTATTTTCCCGTCCTTGTCTGTTAATATTGTTAAGTTTCAAGAGACTTCCAGCTTAATTAGGGTCTGCTGAAAAAGTACGGGCGAAGCATTCGGATAGAAAATCTACGGTTTCACCGATAGGTTATTACCCGAATGCTTCGCCCCTACAGGACGCGGACTGATGAAGACGCAAGGTTTTGAACGACGATTCTCTCAAAATCTTGCACCTGTGAGGGCAAAACAGAACCCTAAAACCCTTACCTAGTCTATATTTCACATTTATTCAGCAAGCCCTTATTAGGGTTTGGGAGTTCAACAATAGGAAAAATAGCCCTGAAGTTGCAAAAAATCTCTAAATAGGTAGGTAATCCAAGATTTTAGCGATTAATGGTTACTGGAGAAATCTGCCAATCAGGGCGAAGATTTTTCGCCCCTTGCAGATAGACGTGCTGAATTTCGCCTTGCAGTTTGGGAGTATTAACGTGGAGAATTACCCGAATACATTTTTCTAGACTACCAACGACGTGCATCTGTTGCACATCGAGGAGCGGGACATTTTGCCAGTGGGAACGTTCACGAGCGATAGCAGCGGGGAAAATCGCGTCTAAATCCTGAGTTGCAGTAAAAATAACACTAACAATATCATCGGGATCGAGACTATTGTGGATTTCGATCGCTTCGAGGAGTTCTGTCACTGCTTCTCGTATAGCTTCAATAGTATTAACCGTTACTGTAGTCGCTCCCCGAATGGCTCGAACCTTCCACTGCACGATGGTCATCCTCCGCTAATCCTGATGAGTCAATTTTAGGGGTTAACGCGCCCTTTTTCTCGATTTTAATCTAACCATCAGGGTCGGTATAACCACAACAGTTGTCCGTTAACTTCCAATTCAAATTCTAGACGCTGTAGGGTTTTTTCTAATCCTGGGGGTATTTGGGAACGATTGCCCGTCAGACGACTGAGCAGGGGTTTCGGTTCTTCGATAGTCTGACATTTAGTTTTATCTGGGGGTAATCCTGCCAATTCTAGCGCCCAAAGTCGAGCATCTTCCTCGGTTCCCAAGCGATCGACCACTCCTAATTCTAAAGCCTGTTGACCAGTAAAAATGCGCCCATCGGCAAAACTTTTCACCTGATTGACATCTAAATTTCTCGCTCCGGCGACGGTTTGCAGAAATTGCTGGTAACTGGTATCGATCATATCTTGGAGAATTCTTTCTTCTTCATCAGTTAATTCTCGATCGAAGGAGAGAATATCTTTATAGGGGCCCGATTTAATCACTTTAAACGAAACTCCTACTTTATCCAACAATCTTTCTAGATTGTTCCCCCTCAGGATAACACCGATCGAGCCGGTAATCGTGCCGGGGTTAGCCATAATATAATTAGCCCCCATACCAATATAAACCCCGCCAGAGGCGGAAATATTGCCAAAACTAGCGATTATCTTCGTGGTTTTTTGTAAGCGCTTCAATGCTTCATAAATTTCTTGGGAATCCCCCACGGTTCCCCCGGGGGAGTCAATGCGGAGAAGTAGGGCGGGATATTGCCTTTCTTTGACGATTTCTAGGGATTTTAAGACTCTTTTGCGGGTATCGGAGGCAATTGCACCTGTAATCTCTATTCGAGCGATTTGTTTGCGGGTTTTCGGTTTAAAAGGCCAGACCATCAGGTTTAAGTATCTCTAAAATAAAGGACTCTTTCTAATCTAACGCTTTGATCGTTCTAGGTTAAGCAGACATTATATTTCAGAATTTAAGGACAAAATGTCTGGTTAAGTGTATAATAGCATTAAGTGACCAAAGTTGAGGTAGGCGAGGTGAACATTTGGGTAAGGTGGAATCCTTTAATTTAGATGGCTTAGATCTGTTTTTCAATTCTCACGATCATTTGCCACCTCATTTTCATGTTCGTAAACCGGGCCAATGGGAAATTAGAGTTTTTTTCTTGCTTTGTAATCAAGAAAATGGTCTAAAGTTTGAGGTAAAATGGCCCGCCAATGCCAAAATATCTAGTAAGGAAAAAAAGCAAATACTCGACCACGTTTTAGCCAATCGTTCTGCGCTCCTAATTGAATGGGAGGCAAAAGTCTGTACGCAGGGGAATTAATCATGTTAAACAAGCCAGAAATTACTGTTATAATTGAGGATAAAGAAAGTTATAATTTCTTGCCAGAGTCTCAATCTGTGCAGATTATTTCCTTACCAGATTTAAAGAATATTGATTCTTTTAAAAACATCTTTATTTGTACTTCTTTGACTGGTTTAAAAGCAGTGTCAGATATTGCCAGAACCGCTAATGATAAACATCATCTGCGAGGTCTTTTTATCCGAGCAGACATTGATTCTATCTGGTTGCCGCAACTATTTAAACGAGCCAATTTACGCACCCTGCGAAATACCCTCGTTTATCGAGATTTTACTTTACCGACAAGGGTAATTAATGCTTGGATATGGGGAGCGGAAGAGCATTTAATCGCCACAGCTTTAGTTATTGGGGAAAGTTTATTAATCAGTCGCTGTGATTTCGATGAGCTAGAAATTCCCTTTGCATCTATGCCAGCTTTACAGCGTATTCCTCTAGAAGAAAGAGAGAATTTTATTATAGCAGAAGATGGTAGTTATATTCATTGGTCAGCCGTGGATATTCATCTTGATATAGCGGCTTTTTTGAGTGTGATTGAACCAGCATCAAAACAAAAATTTGCCGCAATTAAATTAAAACATGATCAGATTTTCGGTCAAGCAATTGCCTCTTTACGCAAACAGCATCAACTGCGACAATCAGATATTATAGGAGTATCCGAGCGTCAAGTGAGACGCATTGAACAGGGAGAAGGAACAAAGGTAGAAACCCTTAATTTATTTGCTCAAGCTCACAAAATGGAACTTAATGATTATCTTGATGCTGTTGCTCAGTTAATCGATAATACTTCCGTAGATTTGCTCCAATCTTAGAGCTTATTTATAAAGTAAACATCAAAATAAATGTAGGGCGATCGAGGAATGATCACCCTAGTTTTTCTGACAAGTATTTCTCATATTCCGCAGTTAAAATAGCGTATGCCACTTTCTGTATCTTCTTTCTTTTTCGGGTTTTTCCAATTGGGACACCACTCGTTAAGAGGTCTGACAAATAAGCCTCTTTTATATTCATTCTCTATTATTGGTCGCGCGTTATCAGCATCTTGCTTGGTTGGGAATAAGATGACACTCACATAAAATCCTTTTCGTTTAAATAGCTTATTTTTGTTTATATATTGTGGCAATCGTCTTGGCAGTTGTTCTATTTCCCATTGTGCTTCTTGAATGCCTCGATCTGAACCATAAATAACACCATGGGATGGAGTTTGGGAAGATACTTGGCCAGCAAGACCAATACTTAACATTAAAGTAGCTAGAATTAAACGCTCTTGATTCTTCATACTATTTGATCCCTTTTTATTGGTCTTTAACTTGACGATTACAGTCTTGAGAAGTTTTAGCTTCTAGATTAATATAAATACCTCGTTTTTCTTTTAGCTCTTTTAAAATATCTTTCGTTAGTAGATTACCGAATTGCTTGGTATTATAAAATGTAGTGCTGGTGATAAAACAGGCATCGTCAAAATTAGTTTTATCGGAAATTGTTATATTTTCGAGCTTGATATTATCAAATATAGTTTGTGATAAACTGACACCAGTGAAATTTACATCGGTAATTTGACCATTGATGAATTTTGAATCTTTCATTATAGAACCAGTAAAATTCACATTTTTTAAAGTTGCGTTCTTTAAATTAGAACCACTTAGATTTGATTTGAATAAATTTACTTGACTCAAATTAGCTCCTTCCATGTTAGCATTATTAATTTCTATTCCATTTATTATCTGACCCTTATTTTTCATGTCAATAATACCATACAAGTCAACATTTTCTAAGACTATCTTTTTTAGATTTGCTCCATTTAATTTAATTTCTGGCAGAGAAGACGGATTATCATTATTAGCGGTAATTAATTGCGATTCAGCTAAATAAGTGATAACTTTTCCTTTACGTTTGCCATCCAATTGTTCTAAAACAGAGAGAGTTAAAGCTCGAGCAGTCGATCTAAATTCTGGCAGTAACCTTTGCCCTGAATTTGATTCTTTAGAACCCGGTGTTTGTTTGCTTTTTTTTGTCTCTACAATTAAATCTTGCATTTTGGAAAAATAATCAGTTAAAATTTCCTGCTGTTTCTGCTCTTGTGCAATTTGATTATCTCTAAAGTCGGCTGCAGAATTCAGATAGAAAGCACCCAGGGCTAACATTAAGGGTATTATCAATAATTGTAACCAATCCCAAAAGCTTTTTTTCTGAAAGCCCGACCATTTAAAATTTGATATAATTACAAAAACCCTCCAAAGCAAGAAAGATATGATAAAAATAAACAAGAAAAACAATATTTTTGATATATTTTCAGCTAGATTATCTATACTTTCAAGCCAAGCTATTGAACCAATTAAATTTTTTATCAAATCAAATAAAGGAGGAGTTAAAATTGCAACAAATAAAACAAAAACAAACAAAAACATATAAGCCCAAACTTGGGGATTCTTAAGAGAATATTTACGAGGCTTCAGTTTTGGACAACTTTGCTTTAAATAATCCTCATAACTTAGGTCGGGGGGAATTAGTTTTGTATCTCCAGAATATTCATAATCTGGATTGCCTGTCAATATCTGGAAAGCCAATTCCTTACCTGTAATTGTTTTCTGAGATGAGTTTTCTGGTAAATCATGTAACCATCTTAAGGCATATTTAAGTCGTTCTATAACTTCGTCGCTTTCAAAGGGTGATTTAACATCAGGAAGAATTCTCAGGTCAAAATCACGAATATCGTGACGTTTTAGGAGTTGCAGTTCTTGTTTTTCTAGATTTCCCAAACTCAAGAAATGCGTGTCCGATAAGCCAATTCCATAATGCCACGTTTGATATTTTTCTCGCCATTCGACCAGCTTGCCATAATATTCGCTTTCTGGCCGCACATTTTCTTCAATGCCGATAATTAAAGAAGCCAACTCTGAAGTTATCATTAGTATAACCCCCTGTTATTTATGTTTTTCTATAAAAAGTTAGAGAGAGTTTGAATATCCGTGAGGACTAGCACTATATCCCTATCCCTCAGAATAGCAGAAAGTTCTTAACTAGAGATATTTACTTAATATAATGTTACTTTTCTCGTCCTTAAAAATTGACTATTTATCTGATGAGTTTGTTTCTAGATTACATCAGATTTATCGCCCAGCTCGGTTGATCTTTTTTAAGGATGAACTTGTCTTTTATGTTGATGAAATAATCTGTCCAGATTTTACTAGACTTTTCCGAATTCGATTAATTCGAGTAATTGTGCTTCGGTTAGCTGAGTAATGCCCAATTCTAGGGCTTTTTCTAGCTTAGAACCCGCCGCCTCTCCTAGCAGTAAATAATCGGTTTTTTTGCT
Organism: Microcystis aeruginosa Ma_MB_S_20031200_S102; assembly: GCA_007095845.1. Lineage (GTDB taxonomy): Bacteria > Cyanobacteriota > Cyanobacteriia > Cyanobacteriales > Microcystaceae > Microcystis > Microcystis aeruginosa_D. The sequence continues at coordinate 15,846 of SFBI01000190.1, read as the reverse complement.
CACAGAACCCGTCACTTTCCCCCCGGCTTTTTCGATTAATTCTTTCGCTTCCTCCCGTTTGAGAGTTGGTAAAGTGCCAGTAATCACAAAGGTTTTCCCTGCTAAAGTCGCTTTAGTGGTGGTGGTTTTTGCTGCTGCGGCAAATTGTAAACCAGCTGCCTGTAATTTAGCGACTAAATCCCGATTAGCGGCGATTTTAAACCAATCATAGACAGATTGAGCGATTTCTTCACCGATGCCATAGACAGAAGCTAAATCAGTCACGCTGGCGTTAGCTAACTCCTCCACAGTCCGAAAACTTTCGGCGAGAATTTTGGCGTTAACGCTGCCCACATAGCGAATTCCTAGCCCATAAAGTACCCTCGACCAGCTTTGATTTTTGCTCTGAGCCATAGCTGTAATCAAATTTAAGGCGGATTTATCGCCCATTCGGTCTAATTTAGCAATTTCCGTTTTTTCGAGGCTGTAGAGGTCAGAAATGGCGGTAACTAATCCCTGTTCAATCAGCAAAATCACCACTTTTTCCCCTAATCCTCGGATATCGAGAGCATCGCGACTGGCCCAATGTACTACACTTCCCCGCAAAATCGCCGGACAGGAACTATTAACACAGCGCGTCACCGCTTCCCCCACTGGACGGACTAGGGGAGATTGACATTCAGGGCAATGAGTGGGCATCTGGAAGGGTAAAGTCTGGCTAGGACGCAATTCTGGCAGGATTTTAACCACTTCTGGAATAATTTCCCCCGCTTTGCGGATAATTACCGTATCACCGATGCGGATATCTAATTCGGCCACTCGATCGCTATTATGTAAAGTAGCCCTTTGTACGGTGGTTCCTGCTACCTGTACCGGTTCCATCACTGCCATGGGTGTAACTGCGCCGGTGCGTCCCACATTGACGATAATATCTTTAACTACCGTGGGGACTTCTTCGGCAGGATATTTTAAAGCGATGGCCCACCGGGGGAATTTTTGAGTGAATCCTAAGCGATTTTGTCGCTGTAAATCGTTGATTTTGACTACGACACCATCGGTCATGTAGGCTAATTGATGACGTTTTTCTTGCCAATCTTGATAGTATTGCGCCACTTCTTGCAGGGATGGACAGAGTTGACGGTGGGGATTAACCAGAAATCCCATGGTTTCTAATCTATCTAAGGATTGCCATTGAGTGGTGATATGGTTATCGTCTAAATGCAGGGTATAGGCAAAAAATTGTAAGCGTCTTTTATCAACTATTTTCGGGTCTAATTGTCGTAGGGTTCCTGCTGCTGCATTGCGGGGATTAGCAAAGAGAGATTCCCCTTTTTCTTCTCTTTCTTGATTGATTTTATCGAAGGTGTCGAGGGGTAAAAAAGCTTCGCCGCGCACTTCCACAATTGCCGGAGGATTGTCTATATTTAAGCGTAAAGGAATAGAGCGAATTGTCCGCACATTGGGGGTAATATCTTCGCCAGTGACTCCATCTCCTCTAGTAACACCTCTGACTAAAAAGCCGTTTTCGTAGGTTAAAGCTAATGCGGAACCATCGATTTTTAATTCACACACATATTCCGCGTCTTGGGTTTCATTTATATATCTTTGCCAACGGCTGCCCCATTTATTTAATTCTTCGAGGTTAAAGGCATTTTCAAGACTATACAGGGGGATATTATGACGGACAGAAACGAATTGACTAGAGATTTTATCCCCGACTCTTTGGGTAGGACTATCGGGGGTGATTAATTGGGGATAACGCTTTTCTAGGTCTTCTAATTCCCGATAAAGTTGATCATAAACGCTATCGGGTATAAAAGGATCATCAAGAACATAATAAGCATAACTGGCTCTTTGTAGTTCTGTTTTTAGTTGTTGGCAACGTTGTTGGATTTCTAAGGGGATAGTCATACTAAATACGTTGAATATAGGCTACATATCAGGACAGGCAAAAGGGGTAATAAATAATCAGTTTTTGATCAACAGATTTAGTGTTAATTCATGGTTCAAAAAAAGTAAAAATAAGGATTAAATGGCATAAAATCTGTACAGGCTTCGGCCGTGAGCTCACCGAACGTCCGAGGTCCGAACGGAGACGGGATAAAGCTATCAGGGATCAGATTTGAGTTTTCAGTTCACTGTTTCCTCACATCAGAAGTCTGACGGAGTGGTGGCTTAGATGTGTAATTAATTGTGCTTAGATACCTATCATAAGCTGTTAAGTATTTAAATTACTTGTTGAGATGAGGCACTCTTGCAAGACAGCAATTCTCCTTTTAAAAGGTAACAACTGATACAGACAAAAATAAAGCTTTAAGGCAGAGACAAAATGGGATAACCAATTGGGGAAATAAGGAAAATTACCATCACAAGTTGAGTCTTTTAGCCCTTCTGTGAGTAATCCTCTGCTATTCTCTCCAGAAATAAAAGTAGCATCTTTTTGGCGAGTTGACACTGGTTCATAATCTTTCTTGAACCTTAAGAAGCGGTTAATATCTCTGGCAAATGGAGAATAGGGAACTCGAATCCCTGACCTCTGCGGTGCGATCGCAGCGCTCTACCAACTGAGCTAATTCCCCATACATAGGACATAGTAACATTTTTGAGCAGAAAATCCTAGGAACTGGCAAGGGGTCGAGGGGCAAAAAATCGAGCGGTTTCTCTCTGGAAAACTTTAAAATAGAAAAAGTAATCTTGAGGATGATAACCAATGGCGATACTACGCTTAGAGAATGGGACAACCTATACCCAGTTAGCCGATATTAGTCTGGAATTGGCTAAATTAAATGTTACTTTAAACTATTGGCCGATCGAAAACGAGGCCACCCGTCAGCTACTTAAGCAAGCTTCTCTGACTGACGAAGAAAAAGAAATAGTTTTAACCAGCTTAGACGGTTATTTTGAGCAACTAAAGCAAGAAGCGGGTTATCAAGCTAGAGATTTAATCGTTTTACACCCTGAAACTCCCAATCTTGACACTTTACTGGCCAAATTCGAGCGCTGTCACATCCACGCTGACGATGAGGTGCGTTATATCATTGATGGAGAGGGGGTTTTTGGCTTTGTCTTTCCCGATGGTTCTCAGGGAGAATTAACTATTCAACCTCAAGAATATATCAATGTTCCCGCCCATAGCGAACACTGGTTTCACCTCACTGCTAGTAAACGAGTTAAAGCAGTGCGTTACTTCACCACTACCGCTGGATGGGTTCCCGAATATACGGAGACTGTCATTCGTTTTCCTAGTTTAACAGCCGTGTAGCCCTGTTTTTTTGGCGATCGCTATCCCAGGACAGATGAATTTTGCAGGGATGGCAACCCCAGCAGCCACAATCTGTTAAACGGCAAATTTGTCCTGTTGAAAATCTCCCGTCTAGTGCCTAGCTTGACGGGAGATTTTCTCAATTCGGGGGATTGGCATGATAGATTTAGTCTAAGCCGAATTGATTGCCCCGTTTGTACTGTAAATAGGCGGCAACGAACAAACCCGCGAGGGTAATGGGAATTAAGCCTAGGACAATCCCTAGCACTAAAGGTTCAATCACGTCTGTACTCCTTGGATTAGCAATTTTTCACCCGTATTTTATCGTAGCAGGGGTTGCCCGCGAAAGATAGGGCGATCGTACATACTTCTTAAGTGGGGTGTATTTTCAGTGAACAGTGAACAGTAATCAGTAATCAGTGAACTGAAAACTGAGTAACGCACAGAAAACGGGTTTCTCCGAGAAACCCGTTTTCTGCTCATGCAAGAGGCAAAAGGGGTCATAAATAATCAGTTTTTAATAACCAGATTTAGTATGATCCAAGACTGTCTCCTGTCTCGGAGTCTCCCGACTCCCCAAAAGGAAAACTTCCTATCTCACCATGAAGATAACTGCTCTACTTTAGGAGCGATCGAGAAAAAATTTTCTCAATTTGCCTCTACCCCAATAGCGATCGATTTCGTGCCAGAGATTGTGGAGACAAAAAACCACTGCGAGACAGAGAGTAACCGCAAGGATTTGAGAGAAACTTTCCCTTTGCCAAAATTTGGCCATTGCCTCCGAAATTACCCGCGTTATCCGATAAGCTTCCAGAAAACCCTCGATCGAGCCGAGAATCAGTGCTGCTAGGGTATAAACAAAGGTTCGATACAGAACACTAACATAACGGGGACGATTTTCTAACCATTCTAGCTTCATGGCTGCGTCGAGAATGGCCACGGTTTTTGCCGCGAGGATCGCTCCTACGATTGCTTTACCCAAAACGTAGGTGGTAATCGAATACTCTTCCAGAAATAATTTCATGATCAGAAGAATATAACCGAAAGCCAAGAAAAAAAAGAGGGTAAGAGAACCGATTTTTTTAAATTCCTTTTTAATTGCTTCCATTGATTTTTTTTGATATTTTCTGCCAAGATAGCGGCTGCGTACCATAACTATAAGCTATAGTTAATTATTTATTGCAGCTATTCTCTCAACTCTACCAGCAAGTCTGAGCGCTGATAAGTAAACTGATGCTTGAAACTAATTACGGCTTGATTGTCGATAAAATGAGGATTACCGAGGGGATCGACGGCACTGAAAGCGTAGAAATAACGGCGTACTAGGGGCGGAAAATCGCTAAAATCGAAGATTGTGTCACCTTGGGCTACATCTGCCCAAAAATTGCGTAATTTTGGGGCTAATTCCTCCGCTAGACTCACGGGAAGATTGAGGGGATGACAGGTTAATAAACGCATCATAAAAGGATAAGAGCGATCGCCTAACCATTGCCGAGAAAGAGCGGGTAAATTCTCCCATCCGGGTATATTTTGCAGATGAAAGGATTCTATGGCTAATTCTCCTGTGTTTTCGCAATATTCTAACACCCGGTAGGGATGGGGATAACTGACGAGGGAACCGGTGGTAATTTCATAGATACCTCTAGTAAAAGCCAGATCCTGCACGTGGAGATGGCCGGTAATCAACAATTTTACGCCGTTTTCCTGTAGTATATCGAGCAGTTCCACCGCATTAGTCAACATATAGCGTTTACCTAATTCATGATTGCTTTGTCTGGGTAAATGCTCGATAACGTTATGATGGATCATCACCATCACTAGATCATTTTTTAGCGCGGGTAAAGTCTGTTTTAACCACTGCAACTGTTCTGCATCTAAACTGCCAATTTGTTTACCTTGGTCATCAAATTGATTAGAATTAAGACCGATTAATTGCACTCCGGGTAAAATTTCTTTTTGGTAGTATATTTGTTCGGGGTTGCTGTAACCAAATTGTTGATAATAAAAGGGAAAATCAGCTAAACCGATCTGGTTTTCTGTTGCGGTTAAACTCAAAACATCATGATTACCTGGCACCACATAGACGGGAAAGGGTAAAGTGGCTAAACAATCGGCTAACCAACGATGATTTTCTGGTTCACCATCTTGGGTTAAATCGCCAGCAATCAGCAGAAAATCGAGGTTAAGGGTGATGAGATGGTCTAAAACAATTTTTAAAGCGGGAATACTCACTTCCACCAGATGAAAGCGATTAGAATGGTTCAAAATGGTTGTGGGTAAAGCGATATGAGGATCGCTAAGAATGGCGAAACGGAAATTCATCGCATTCAATTGGGCTAAATATCGGTAAACTAGATTGATCGAGGAGAAATGAGGAGAAAATATCTTTGGCTAAAGTTCGCGTTCGTCAGCACGTCAATCCCTTAAGTCATAAATATCGCCATCCGATCGCTCCCCCCGATTGGAATCAAGTTTATCAGGATATGACACCACCTCTCCATCTTGATATTGGTTGTGCGCGGGGTAAATTTTTGTTACAAATGGCCCAAGTATATCCAGAAATTAATTTTTTGGGGATTGAAATTCGTCAACCTTTGGTAATGGAAGCGAATCAGGAACGGGAAAGGTTAGGATTAAGAAACCTCGCTTTTGTTTTTGGCAATATCAATGTTTCTCCAGAAATTTTACTGCAATCTTTGCCCGCAGATAAGTTATTTTGGGTGTCGATTCAATTTCCCGATCCTTGGTTTAAACAGCGTCACAGTAAGCGTCGAGTCGTGCAGCCGGAATTAGTCATAGCTTTGGCTCAATATATGGTATCTGGAGGCTGGGTTTTTTTACAGTCGGATGTGGAATCGATCGCCCTGGAAATGACGGAGAGATTTCAAGCACATCCCCATTTTGTTCGGCAACATCAAACCCCCTGGTTAGCGGAAAATATTTTTCCCGTAGCAACGGAGAGGGAAAAGTCCACTTATAATAAGAGTCAACCGGTTTATCGATCACTTTTTCGAGTTCGGTAGCTTCAGTTAAAATATTTTGGCACTGTCTGAAATCATGGTTATAAATCTCGACTCACCCCTAATACTTAAGGATGATAATCGCCCCCCTGTCTCTCAACTGCTAGAATTTCTCTTAGCAACAGAAAAAAACCATAAAAAAACTAAAGAAAATCTTACTTTTGAGGCTTTAGTCGGTACTTGGCGATTATACTTGATCACGGGAACTCAAAAAGCGAAAAAGAGAGCGGGAATTGTTTTGGGTAAGGGGCGCTATCTACCATCTTGGTTAAAAATTACCATCTCTTACCAAAGAAATGAGAGCTTAGAACCGGGAGAATTTATCTCTGGAACCGTCAGCAATCAGATATTTTTAGGTGCAGTAAAACTATTTGTAAGCGGTCCGGTTAAGTTTTTTCCTAAAACTCGTCTTCTTGCCTTTGATTTCACCAGGCTCAACCTAACCCTATTTAATCGCTCTCTCTATTCAGGTTTTATTAGAAATGGCCAAGTAAGTGAAGCTAATTTTTATCAAGAAAGTATCAAAAAACAGGCGTTTTTTGCCTATTTTTTGATCACAGAAACAATGATAGCAGCCCGGGGACGAGGGGGAGGGTTAGCCCTTTGGGTAAAAGAGATAAGTGAGACAAAACTAGCTGAAAAATAAGTTATTAGAGGAGAAATAGATGGGATATTCTATCGAGGTAGATGGGACAAATTTTGACAGTGAAGTGATCGAGAAATCCTATCTAAATACAGTGATTTTAGACTTTTATGCTCTCTGGTGTGGACCCTGTAAATTGGTAAAACCGATGCTAGAAAAACTAGCAAGTGAATATAATTTTATCTTGGCCAAAATAGATATAGATAAAAATCCCGAATTAGCCGAACAATACGATGTAGAAGGAGTTCCCGATGTGCGAATTGTCAGCAAGGGAGAAGTGTTACCCTGTTTTGTCGGTGCTTTGCCAGAAGAACAAATTAGAGACTTATTTTCCCGTCTCGATTTACAATCGGAATTAGAAACAGGATTAGCAGAAATACAAGAAGCGATCGCGCTCGATAATTTGCCCGCAGCCAAACAATTATTTGATCGTCTTTTTCCTAAATATCCCAACGAACAGCGATTGATTATTATGGCGGTAAAATTTCTCATGCGTCTAGAAAAATGGTCAGATGCTTATCGATTAATCAGTGCTATTAAAGAGGAAAACCCTGTTATCAAAGGTTGGAAAACTCTCCTAGAATTTCAACAGTTACAACCAGAAAATAATCCCCTCGATCCGATATTTTTTACTGGGATTAATTTCGCCTTAAAAGAAGATTATGCCGCCGCTTTAGATAAACTGATCAGCCTGGTGGAAGAAAGCAGAAAATATCGTCAGGATGGGGCAAGAAAAGCCATGTTAGCCATATTTCAGATTTTGGGAGTTAGTCATACCCTCACCCAAGAATACCAAGCAAAGTTAACATTTCTGCTCTACTAGGTAGGGTTTACTAAAAAAGTTTGTTGGTGGGGTTAAGAGTCGGTCAAAACTAAAGCAATTACCCTGGAAATTTCAACAAATCCATTCCTCGAATTTCTGTTGACAACTGCCAGGGAATTGCTAGAGACAAGACAGCTTATTTGTGGCGAATCATTTCATAGAGGGCAACGTATTCTTCCCCGGGGCCATTCCAAGAGTAATCGCATTCCATGCCTTGAATCGCTAATTTTTGGAATTCTTCTGGTTGAGTGTACCACAATTCTAATGCCCGGGACATGGCTGATTCGAGGGCATTATTATCGGGATCAAAAAAGACAAAACCATTGCGTTCTTCCGGTTTGTGATAGGTATCATAATCCCGATCAAAAACCGTATTAACTAAACCACCAACTCCCCGGACGATGGGAACAGTTCCATATTTTAAGCTGATTACTTGTGTCAGTCCGCAGGGTTCAAAATTACTGGGAACCACAATCATATCAGCACCCGCATAAATCAGGTGAGATAATTCCTCATTAAAGCCCAATTCAATATGGACATCAGGGTTATTATTGAGGTGATTTTTCTCGTGCCAGAACCAGTTATTAATTAACGATTCGGTGGCGGAACCTAAGAGGACAAATTGCGCCCCACGAGCTAAGGCATAATACATGGCATGGTGAACTAAATGTACGCCTTTTTGGTCATCTAAACGACCGACATAACAAATTAAGGGTTTTTCTGCCTCATCTCTTAACCAGAGTCTTTCTCGCAGTGCCTTCTTATTGCGTGCCTTCTCGGAGAAGCTATCAACACCGTAGGGTGCAGCAATAAATTTATCCACTTCTGGGTTCCAGATATTGTAATCTAAACCGTTGAGAATACCAGTAAATTTGTGTTGATGCTGGTGAATTGTATGGCCTAAACCGTAACTAACATCGGTGTGGTGTGCTTCCCAAGCATGGTGGGGCGAGACGGTATTGAAATAGTTGGCAAAAACGATACCACCTTTCATAAAATTAATCACAAAAGGATTGAAGTTATCGCGCAGTCGGGCATAGCTAAAGTAATAAGAATCGTTATTTAATCCTGTTGCCCAGAGAATTTCTGCACCTCCAAATCCTTGGTGTTTAAAGTTATGGATGGTGTAGAGAACGCGCTGATTGCCCATACCATGATATTTATAAATTTCAAACAGTAAGGGTGGAATTAAACCGGTTTGCCAGTCGTGACAATGAATTATATCGGGACGTTTATTACTTCTGAGCAAAAATTCTAAAGCGGCTTTAGAGAAGAAGGCAAAACGCATATTATCGTCTTTACAACCATAGTAAGTGCCGCGATTAAAGAAATTATCCCCCGAATTGGGTTGAATAAAGAAACACAAGCGCCCGTGTACCCAACCACAAAAAACGTTACAGTGAATTGCCCCACCATACCAAGGCACCCACAGGTCCCGATAAGCCTCGTGTAAGCCCCAAATTTGGTCGTAGCGCATACAATCATACATCGGTAGGATTAGCTCCACGCAATGACCGCGAATTTCTAATTCTCGACTCAATCCATATACCACATCCCCCAATCCCCCAGCTTTAATCACTGGGGCGCACTCAGAGGCAACCTGAACTATATACATATATCAATAACTCCCTCGATTAATCTACAAGTCAGCTAGAAGCAATTTTTACAAAAGTATACAGTCTTCTGTGATTAAATGGCTCGATCGAATTAGTTGCGGGTTGGGGAAGTGGGAATTATGAATTATGAATTATGAATTGGGAAGTGGGGAAGTGGGGAAGTGGGGAAGTGGGGAAGTGGGGAAGTGGGGTGTTGGGGAAGTGGGGAAGTGGGGTGTTGGGGAAGTGGGGAAGTGGGGAAATGGGGTGTTGGGGAAGTGGGGAAGTGGGGAAGTGGGGTGTTGGGGAAGTGGGGTGTTGGGGTGTTGGGGTAGTGGGGGAATTTAGCTGAAATTTCCCTATCTCCCTATCTCCCTATCTCCCGGCTCCTAAAGATTAACAGCGTTTTAACTGTCCTAGAAGCAAAATCACCTCATCGATGCCGTTTCTGAGGGTGGTGGCGGGTTTATCGCTGTTATTGACGGTTATGCTAAAGATTAGGGGTTGATTGTCCGCGGTTTCTAGATAACCGGCGAGAGCGGTAACTCCGGTTAAAGTCCCGGTTTTTGCCTGTAATCGTCCTTCTAGGGGAGTCTGGCGAAATCTATTGGTTAAAGTGCCATCAATGCCGCCAATGGCTAAAGAACGACGATAATCAGGGTTTTCTGCCATTAGTTGTAAGATTTGCCCTAAAGTATTGGGTTTAATCAGATTTTGTCGTGACAGCCCCGAACCGTCGCCGATTTTATAACTATCGCTGTTAATTCCCAGTTTTGTTAAAGTTTCTTGCAATCCCGACACACCGCCGAGCATTTGTAGTAGGGTTTCGGCTAGTAAATTATCGCTATTTTTATTGACTTTTTCCACCAAATATGCTAGGGGTTCTGATTCTAAATTGGTGATTTCATAACCGAGAATTTCCGAGCTAATTTCGGCGTTTTTAACGGTAATTCCCGCTTTTTCAAGAATATTACGCCAGCGAGCCAAGAAATATTCCGAGGGTTGGGGAATAGCTAAATTAAAATCATCTTGACTATCAATCGCCAGAGAACCAGCGATAATCAGGCGATTATTGGCTAAATTGCCCTTAATTGCCAGAGTATTCGGACTTCCTTGCGCTGCGGTGCTGGTTTGATTCTCAATTAGCCATTGTTTAGCGGCAATGGGATCAGACCACTGTAAATCTAAGCTTTGCCCCAATTGTCGCGGTAAAAGCCTTAAAGTGACGGAATTTTCGTTTAAAACCAAACTAGAAGCGGGTACAGCATAGTCAAAAAAGACATCTTCCCATTCCCAGGTTTTTTGACTATCGGAGACGACAAAAGGACTAGCAACGACAATTAAGCGAGAAATTGAGTTAATTCCCCCTGCTTTTAACTTTTCTGCTAATTTTTCTAACTTTTCTGTGGTTATGGTGGCATCTCCCCTCCCGACTAAGGTTAAAGTCTCTAAATCGGGGGGGTTGCCTTGGGCTAAAATGGGGGTTTTCAGACGATAATCGCGGTTAAATTTGCTAAAAGCGGCGGCAGTGGTTAATAATTTCGCAGTAGAAGCGGGAGTAAAAAAGTTATTTTCGTGGAGACTATAGAGATTTTCCTGAGAATTGAGGGATTTTACTAAAATTCCCCAATAAGCGCCTTGATAATCGGGTTGGTCCAAAATGCGATCGATCCTGGTGGCTAAGTCTGCCGGACAGATAAACTGGGAAGGGGGAGAATTGTCTTGACTGATGGGGGTTGCGAGGGTGAGGGGATGGTTTACCCAGAGAAATAGGGAACAAGTCCCCAAGAGAAAAGATAATTTCGAGCGGCGTGTTAGCATAGAATTAAATCTTGGCAGTGGATAAATTGACTCTAATTTAGCAGCATTAGTGACCATATTGTGCTAGTTACTGAATAGATTCAGTTAGGGATTGATCCGAGATATTCTCTATCCTTTTTTGCCCAGAAAGTTTCTTGATTCCGTCAAATTTCTATACATTCGCGAGGATATTTTTATGAGTTATGATTTTGATTTATTCGTGATTGGTGGTGGTTCTGGGGGTATTGCCACCGCTAGACGGGCAGCCGAATACGGGGCAAAAGTGGGATTAGCAGAATACGATCGCTTGGGAGGAACCTGTGTTAATCGCGGTTGTATTCCCAAAAAATTAATGGTTTATTCTAGTCGGTTTCCGCAACTATTTAAGGATGCGGAAGGTTACGGTTGGAGTCCAGTAGAGAGTCAGTTAAATTGGCAAAAATTAATCGGCGCCGTTAATCAGGAAACTATCCGTTTAAATGGCATTTATCAAAAGATGCTCGATAATTCTCAAGTGACACTTTTTCCTAATTATGCCAAGTTTCTTGATACCCATACCCTAGAGGTAGGAGAGGAGAAAATTACTGCCGATAAAATTTTAATTGCCGTGGGGGGACATCCCGTTAAACCCGATATTCCGGGGATCGAACATACAGTAGTTTCTGATGCCATGTTTCAACTGCCAGAACAACCAAAAAGAATTATAGTTTTAGGGGCGGGATATATTGGGGTAGAATTTGCCGGTATTATGCACGGATTAGGGACGGAAGTAGTGCAGTTAATCCGTAAAGACAAGATTTTAAGAGGGTTTGATGAGGATATCCGCGATGAGATTCAAGCAGAAATGATCCGTCAGGGAATTAAAATTATGCCCGAAATTTTCCCCACTTCGATCGAGAAAACTGACGAGGGTTTAAAGGTACATATTCAGGGGAAAGAAACCTCAGAAATCTTATTTGTTGATGCCCTAGGTTTAGCCGCTACTGGAAGAATCCCTAAGCTGGAAAAATTGGGCTTAGAGAATGTCAATGTCGAGGTCAAAAATGGGGCAATTGCCGTCAACGAGTATAGCCAAACCAGCGAAGATAATATCTATGCCGTGGGCGATTGTACCGATAAAATTAATTTAACTCCCGTGGCGATTAATGAGGGGCGAGCTTTTGCCGATACAGTCTTTGGTAATAAACCCCGGTTAATGAGTTATGAAAACGTTCCTTCGGCGGTATTTTCTACTCCTGAAGCGGCGACGGTGGGATTAACAGAATTGCAAGCAAAAAAACAATATGGTGACACGGAGATTACAGTTTATCGGTCTAAATTTCGCCCCGGTTACAATGTTTTACCAGACCGAGAGGACAAAACTTTGATGAAATTAGTTGTCCATCAGGAAAGTGGTAAAATCCTTGGGGCGCACATGGTAGGAGATCACGCCGCCGAAATTATTCAAGGAGTAGCCATTGCGGTAAAAATGGGGGCGACAAAAGCCGATTTTGATGCTACTGTCGGCATTCACCCCAGTGCTGCCGAGGAATTCGTCACCATGCGTTAATTAACAATTTTAGGTGTGTTAAACCAACCTAACACACCGGAGAAAATTAACCCTTTTGGCTATTGACAATTGAGCCATTTTATGATTTTTTTTCGGTTAATTTTTGAGCGAGATTTAAGATATCGGAGGGAAGCATAATGACGGTACTGGTGTTATTTTCCGCTCCAATTTCCGTTAACATTTGTAGGCGGCGCAATTCCAAAGCGGCGGGATTTTCCATGATTAATCGGGAAGCTTCCGCTAATTTTAGGGAGGCTTCCTGTTCTGCGGCAGCTTTAATCAAACGGGCCCGTTTTTCTCGCAATGCTTCCGCTTCCTTGGCCATAGCTCGCTGCATACCGGTGGGAATTTCCACATCTTTCATCTCCACCCGTTCGATATCGATGCCCCAAGGTTCGCTAATTTCATCGACAATTTGTTGGACCGCATGATTAATTTTGTCTCGTTTTTGCAAGACATCATCGAGATGATTTTGACCAACTACATTTCTTAAAGTGGTCATGGCCGCTTGATAAACGGCTGTGGGATAGGATTCGACTTTATTAATCGCTTTGCCCGGGTCGATAATGCGATAGTAGAGAACCGCATTAACCTTAATTGTGACATTATCGGCGGTGACAGTTTCTTGCGGGGCGATATCGACGGTTTTGGTGCGAATATCCACCTGCATTTTTTGGTCAACTAGGGGAATGATCCAGTACAGTCCGGGGCCCTTGGTGTCTTGATAACGACCTAGGCGAAAGATAACACCACGCTGGTATTCTCGATCAATTTTAAAGCCATTTAACCCCAGAATGCCCGCTATAAACAGCAAGGGTGCTAAAAATTCCATATTAATTACCAGTTATCGGGTTCAAGTTAATCGGTGTGGGGTGACATCTCAATTGCTATCTCCTCACTCCTGATCACTAATACATTCATTCTAGAGAGTAACTAGGCTGCCGGGGAAACTCATAACGAAATATTACAGATTTTTAGGAATTGCCCACCCGACAGAGATGACTCGACTTCCAGACCCCGACCTGAGATAAACTACAGAATGTTATCAGAATTTACCTTGATATTATGAGCGTAGTTAGCCAAGTCATCCTCAAAGCCGACGACGAACTTCGTTATCCTAGTAGTGGTGAACTACAGGGTATCGGGCAATTTTTAAAAACCGGTGAGCAGAGAATTCGCATTGCCGAGACTCTCGCTGAAAATGAGAAAAAAATCGTCGATCAGGCTCAAAAACAACTGTTCAAGAAACGTCCCGATTATAGAGCGCCGGGGGGTAATGCCTACGGTCAGCGTCAATATAATCAATGCTTGCGCGATTATGGTTGGTATCTGCGTCTAGTTACCTATGGGGTATTAGCCGGAGATAAGGGTCCGATCGAACAAACCGGCCTGGTCGGGGTCAAAGAGATGTATAACTCTCTTAATGTTCCCGTCCCCGGTATGGTGGAAGCGATTCGTTGTCTCAAAGAGGCCGCTTTAGGTCTTTTGACTCAAGAGGATGCTGTGGAAGCAGCCCCCTACTTCGACTTTATCATCCAGTATATGTCCTAAGCGATCGGGACAGTCCCAGAGGCCTGAAGTCTAAAAAGGGGCAATTTTCGTCTCTTTCAGGCTTCAGGCTTGACTTTTTTCAGTGATCAGTAAACAGTGATCAGTGATCAGTAAGCAGTAAACAGTAATCAGTGAAAAGACAGTAGTAAACTGGCATTTGATCAGGCTCACTTAATACATACTGCTCACTTAATACTCAAAACTGATAAGTAGTCATGCAAAATAAATTTCCCAGTGAAGATAGGCAAGAGGCAATAGGCAAGAGGCAAAAGCTTCATCGAAGTGTGTAATTAATTTTGCTTAGGTACTTAACTAATAACTCAAAACTGATAACTGATAACTGATTATGTTTTGGCGCATTGTACTACTAACTTTTCTAATACCATCGGTCTATGGGCTATTTGGCTGGTCGATCGCCCATGAGCGTTTATCATGGAGTGATTGGTTACTTGCCCGCGGTGATGAGATGAATTGGACTCTCACTAGCGAATGGCTAGAAATTATCATCTATATCCTAGCGATAGGGATTATCCTCTCAATTGCCCTAGGATTAACTCTTTTTAGTCACTTAATGCCAGTATTTTTCCGCAGTTGGTTTAAAAACGATATTAGCGCTGTATTATCAATTCTTGGCTGGTCTTTGGCGGTAGTCTTTATCTTCCACAAGTGGGCGGTATTTAGTCGAGCTTTAATTCTGTTAGCCGCCACTATCCTCGGTCGTCTAGAACTTCAGGAAGTGGGTTACAATAGGTGGCAAGTTTTCCTGATGCTTACCATCCTCTGCTTAGGTAGTTTTAGCTTGGGAATTTGGGCTTATAATCTTTGGGGTCAGGAATTTTATCGACTTACTACTGATTAATCTTATCTGATGCGTGGGGTGCGGATTACTAATTTTGGTTTTTCATTCCAAGGTTATCGCAGCCTAACGCACCCTGCAAAATTGCTTATCTCTAATTGTTAAAAAGTATGCCCAAAAAAAATAACGATACCCTCAAACGAGTCTTAATTATTTCCTCTGGTTTAGTATTTCTGGCTTTAATGGTGGTGCCAACCTTAGGCTTATTGAAAAATAATAATTCTAATTCTTCCCAAGGCAGTCAACCCGGGCAAGAGGCGGCTATTCCTCCCGAAAAATTAGAAGAAATGGTCAAAGGTTACGAGAAAATTCTCGAACGTGAACCGGATAACCCTACTGCTTTGCAAGGACTAGCCCAAACTCGCTTACAGTTAAAAGATTTTATCGGAGCTAGAGAACCTTTAGAAAAGTTATATCAAAAATATCCCGATAATCTAGAAGTTATGCTAGTTCTTTATGGAACAAGATTACAAACCCAAGACGTTTCTGGGGCTAAAAGTATCCTAGAAAAATTAGTCAAAAACTATCCCCAAGAACCGAAGTTTAAAGAAGAATTAACTCGCTTAAATCAAGCGATTGCGGCAGCTTCTAAACAGCCACCTCCAGAACCTAAAAAGTAGTGGAAAAAGAATTAATTATTGAAACTGGGGGGCTCTTCGTTACCCTTTATGCTAAATCAACAGACAAGATGCCAAGATAACATACTTCTAACCCAAAAATTCCGAAAGTTTCTAAAGCCATAGGCTCTCCGTTTTATTAGTTTAAGTT
>SFBI01000019.1 GCA_007095845.1 Microcystis aeruginosa Ma_MB_S_20031200_S102 | reverse complement strand
TAACCAGTTTGTGCCTTAAACCTTTTCCTGTATGGGTTTCAGCTATTTTTGGGTGTAGGCTCTCTCATCGAATTTTATTTTAAGTTAATTATTTGCATAACAGTTACCGAAGAGCCAGAAAAATGCGGTAGCCAGTTTTTTAGAACAGGTTATCCGCCATTTATTATTACTGCAATGCTGGACAAAAGAAGCAGAATATAATATAATATAATTAATTAGCAAGAATAAATCTATAACTTCCGTTAATCTCCGCAATTATTTAGAAGAAGAATTAAACTTTATGTATCAAGATGCGGGGAGCATCTCACCTTTGCAATAAGTAGAAATGCTTAATGAGATCAATAAAAAAGTTAAAAAAGGCAACCATTTAGATAGGCACAGCGATGACGAAGGACTTGCGGTACATTACCAGATTCCCAACTTGCACCAGTAATTTTAAGACGATGAGCAATTTGTTTAATTTTTGATGACCCGGAGCCAGAGCCAATGGAAATACCCTCTGCCTGCAAATAACCATAATTGACAATTCGATGTTTATGCTTATTCAAATAAATAATAAAATTCTCAACTTGCGGCTCTCACCATCCTTCGCGCACAAGAGATAGCCGCCGCCACTTCCCCCTTACAGAGAAAACATTTTACCTCCTCAATTCGCTGGAATGACCCGCCAACTTTATAGAGGTTTTCGATTAAATGATACCAATCCAATATTTCAATTTTTTCCTGTTTCTCTCCTATCTCACGAAATAAATTCCAGATACCATCATGTCCATCTAATTTTGCACTGCTATCCTATAGAAAGATTCTTGGTCAACGGGAAACCCTACTTTAGAGGTGATCACGATATCAGCCTAAGAAAGTTTCAAGCTTATCTAGGTTTAGGGTATTGCTATCAAATTTCAGGAGACACATCCGCAAAACAGGACAAGGTTAAAAAGTCGTGGAAGGGTTCCGACTTAATACGCTCTCATTTATATGCTCATGCAATGGTGACTATTTGCCCGAATAAACCCGCTAAAACCGAGATTATGACTAAACTTAAGAACTCTTGGCTAAATCTGAGGAAACACACCTATTGTACTCGCAACGAACAAACCGGGGAAAAAATCGAAGTCATCCAAGAGTTACCAAGTTTTAAAGCATTGGGTAAAGATGGGCTATGTCGCTTACTTTTTTACGAGACCAGGCTACTTTATCAACTTTTGACACGGAATTTATTAAAGTGATGTAGTCCCTAATACAAAAGTTTTACCCCTGCTGGGATATCGTTCACGGTTCGGGACGGGGGAAATCTTAAAAAAGATACGGGAAAAAAAGCTGTTCTTGAGGGCAATAGTCCAGAATGGCAGGTAGGACTAAGTTAAAAGGATAACCTTTGACTGTATAGCGTTTCTCAGAGGGATGAAGTATGACCTGATTCTCCGTTGCTCTTATCAATCTCTAGGCAAAAAATCAGCGCATAATTAGGAAAAACTAGATTTTTTAAGGTAAAAACTATGTGTTTAGGCATACCGGGACAAATTACAGCAATCATTGATGAAAACCATCATCTCGCTCTCGTCGATGTGGGGGGTGTAAAAAGAGAAGTAAATATTACTTGCATTGTTGATGAAGACCATCCCGCTAATACTTGTGTAGGGGATTGGGTATTAGTTCATGTGGGTTTTGCTATGAATCGAATCGATGAAGATGAGGCGCAAGAAACCTTAAATTTATTAACACAATTAGCGGAATTAGAGGCAGAATTTAATCATAATTAATGTTCTTAAAATAGTCACCCATAAATTAATGCTGTTGTCTATCTCTAAGAAATGTAAATTACGGCAATTATTAATGACGAACGACAGCTAAAAATTATAATTAAAGGAGATAAACTATGAAATACGTTGACGAATTTCGTGATCCAGTTAAAGCGGCAGGATTAATTCAACAAATTGAACAATTATCGATAAGAATCTCTGAAAAACGGCAAAAAGTTACTAAAATTATGGAGGTTTGTGGAGGTCATACCCACTCAATTTTTAGATACGGTATCGAGGCAATACTTCCGGAAACTATCGAATTAATTCATGGTCCTGGATGTCCCGTTTGTGTGATGCCGCGAGGTCGTTTAGATGATGCCATTTTTCTCGCACAAAAACCGAACGTAATTCTGACAACTTTTGGCGATACTATGCGTGTCCCCGGTTCCCATTTGAGTCTGCTACAAGCACGTGCAAAAGGTGATGATATTCGCATGGTTTATTCTCCTCGCGATGCCTTAAAAATTGCCAGAGAAAATCTCGATAAAGAAGTAATATTTCTAGCATTAGGTTTTGAAACCACCGTTCCTAGCACCGCTTTAACTGTTTTAGAAGCCCAAAGAGATGGTATCACTAATTTTAGTTTATTTTCTAATCATGTGGTGATTATTCCTGCTCTGAAAGCTTTGTTAGATAACCCAGATTTACAGTTAGATGGTTTTGTTGGTCCTGGTCATGTTAGCATGGTAATTGGCACAGGACCCTATCAAGTTATTGCCCAAGAATATCATAAACCTGTGGTAGTTTCTGGGTTTGAACCCTTGGATATTCTCCAATCAATTTGGATGGTATTAAAACAATTAGATGAGCAGAGATGTGAGATCGAAAATCAGTACGATCGAGTGGTACAAAATCAAGGAAATAGAGTCGCTTTATCGGCAATCAAGCAAGTTTTTGAACTGCGGGATCAGTTTGAATGGCGAGGTTTAGGAGAAATTGCACAAGGAGGGTTAAAACTGCGGGATGAATACAGTAATTTTGATGCGGAGAAAAAATTTACCCTACCCAATCAGCGTGTTAAAGATCACAAAGCTTGTCAGTGTGGCGAAATTCTTAAGGGTGTTTTAAAACCCTGGGAATGTAAAGTATTTGGTACTGCTTGTACTCCCGAACATCCCATCGGTACTTGTATGGTTTCTAGTGAAGGTGCTTGTGCTGCTTATTATAAGTATGGCAGACATCAGTAAATTTTTTTACTGATTAGTTTACTTTCCTGCGAGGAAACGCTAGAATTTTCAGAGAAAAAATTAACAATCTCTCGGTAATAAAAAAGATGAAAATTAAAAATAATCTCGGTTTATTTGGCTTAACCACCTCTCTACTACTAGTTATCGCTTCAGAAATCGTTCTTGCTTCCCAAGAACAAACCCTAGAACTGCAACCAAGTCAACCCCCCAGCGCCGATTTTTTCAAACCCGTCACCAATCTAATTAAAGATTTAAATCATCAGGGAGTAACTATCACTGATCCTAATGATCCCATGGCGGTGCGCTACCGAGTCAATACCCCCTGTCGCGGTTGTGCGGTTTATCTAGGCACGGGAGTTGCCAATCCTCGCACCCAGACTAATAATAATGGCATGGGAATCAATTTTGGTCTTGGTTTCACCATGCCTTTTTCACCCTAAATCCCGATGACATATTTACGCCATTCGTGATTGTGATTCCCCCTCGTATGCTTTAATAGCTCAAAGTGGAGACTGCTGTAGGGACGACGCGGCTGGGCGCGTAGGGACATATTGGCCTCTTTTGGTGTACGATTGCCCTTATGCACATTACAACGCACACAAGCCGCCACTAAATTTTCCCAGGTATCACCCCCTCCGCGAGAACGGGGAATCACATGATCGATGGTTAATTGTTCACCTCGGTAGAGACAGTATTGACAGGTGTGATGATCTCGTTCGAGAATATTACGACGGGTTAAAGGAATTTCCTTGTAGGGAACACGGACATATTGCCTAAGACGGATAACGGAAGGTAGGGGTAAGTCACGACAAACCACTTTTCCGTTATGTTCTAGGGATTCAGCTTTTCCTTTCAACAATAAAACGATCGCGCGCCGCCAACTGGTAATATTTAGCGGTTCGTAGGAAGCATTCAACACGAGAACCTTGCTCATAGGTGTCTGGAGATCGCTTGAATTTACCCCGAATGGTAACACAGATAACTGGGATTGGAACCTATTATACTCAATTCGTTGAGTATAGATCTGGCAGGGTGTGTGTTTGCGGTTACTAATTCTGACAAAAAAACAAGTTAATAATCCGCGCCCTACGCACCAACTTGATTATTAAATTGGTGGGCTAATTCTTTGTACCAATCCCATCACACAAATGCCTATCTTCCCCCTTAACACCAGAATTAGGATTCTCCAAATAAACCCGCACCCAATCGCAACTACGCTCCATTAAAGCGTTTAAGTCCTGCATCGTCCTACAATCTTTCTGTATTGCCCTACAACTCTTCTGCATCACCCTATAATCCTTCTGTATCCTCACAAAGAAGTCTAAACCAAGATTAACGGGATTTTAGGATTAACTGGATTATTTACGTGGTGTTACTTTTATTTACCCCATTCCGACTCACAATAATCAAACCTTCTTTTGTTTTCTTCATACTCGTCAACCGTTTCATAACCCTGTTACCAATTCCTATCTCTTAGGAGTTGGTAACACATTCTCTCTCTCTCATGAATTTTGCTTGTCCTCGCTTGTTCTTTCGCGGACTCTTTCTCGTACTCTAGCCGATCATGTACCTCTTGCGAACAGGAAGCGCTATATATAGCGTTTCTCACACCTGTGTGGCACAGTTAAACCTTTGCTAATTAAGCTTTTCACCATCGACAATGTACCTCTTGCGAACAGGAAACGCTATATAATAATTAGCAATTAAATAGAATCGATTAATATTGTCAACATACCAGTATAAAAAAAGGTGGGACTTGCCCACCTTTATCACTAAACTATTGTCCTTTCTCCACTGCTGCCACCATCAATAAAGTTTTAAGGACAGAATCAGGATTAAGACTGATAGAATCGATGCCTAATTCCACTAAAAATTGAGCAAATTCGGGGTAATCACTGGGGGCTTGACCACAGATACCGATTTTGCGATTATGGGCTTTAGCGGTTTCAATGGCCATTTTCACCATGCGTTTAACTCCCTCATTCCGTTCATCAAAAAGATGGGCAACTAGGGCAGAATCCCGATCTAATCCTAGGGTTAATTGGGTCAAATCATTAGAACCGATCGAAAATCCGTCAAACACCTGAGCAAATTGGTCGGCAAGAATTACATTACTTGGTAACTCACACATCACATAAACTTGCAAACCATTAACCCCGCGTTCGAGACCATTTTTCGCCATTTCTTCGAGGACTCTCATCCCTTCTTCGGGAGTACGACAGAAAGGAATCATCGGAATCACATTAGTTAATCCCATTTCTTCCCGGACCATTTTCAGCGCCCGACATTCCAAAGCAAAAGCCTCGCGATAATTAGGATCAGTATAACGGGAAGCGCCGCGCCAACCGATCATCGGGTTTTCTTCCTTGGGTTCAAAGGGTTTGCCACCCAATAAATTAGCGTATTCATTGGATTTAAAATCGGACATCCGCACAATTACATCTTTGGGGTAGAATGCGGCTGCAATCATGGCAATTCCCCGGGCCAATTTATCGACGAAAAATTGGGGTTTATCCTCGTAGTGTTTGGTTAATTCGGCGATTTGGTCTTTTACGTCCCCTTCTTCCAGTTCGTGGAATTTCAGCAAAGCGCTGGGGTGGGCCTGAATATGGTTAGCGATAATAAACTCTAGACGCGCTAAACCGACACCTTGAGCAGGAATATCGGCAAAAGCGAAGGCTTTTTCAGGATTACCGATATTCATGAGGATTTTTGTCCGAGTTTGCGGCAAATTATCCAGGGGAGTTTCAAGAATTTCAAAGGGTAGCAATCCGAGGTAAACTTTCCCTTCATCCCCTTCCGCACAGCAAACGGTGATTTCCTGTCCCGTTTTAATCGTTTCCGTGGCATTATTGCAACCCACGATCGCCGGAATGCCCATTTCTCGTGCGATAATAGCGGCATGGCAAGTACGACCACCTTGATTAGTCACGATCGCGCTTGCTTGTTTCATAATCGGTTCCCAGTCGGGATCCGTGCGATTGGTGACGAGAACTTCTCCCGGTTTAAAGTTGTTGATTTTATCTACACTGAGGATGACTCTGGCTTTTCCTTGACCGATTGCCGCACCTACACTCCGTCCCACCGCTAAAACTTGACTTCTTTGCTTAATCTCGTAGGATTTAAGGATATTAGCGGCTTTTTGCGATTGTACGGTTTCTGGACGGGCCTGAACGATAAACAGTTCTCCCGTGATCCCATCTTTTGCCCATTCGATGTCCATGGGGGTGTAGGTTCCGCGCACTTGCGAGTAATGTTCCTCGATTTGGGTCGTCCAACGGGCTAAAGTGAGGATTTCTTGGTCATTAATGCAGAATTGATCCTGTTCTAGCTTGTTAACTCGGATATTCTTGGTTAGACGCGATCCTCCATCATCGTAGATCATTTTGATCGCTTTACTGCCGAGGCGTTTTTCGAGGATGGGTTTGTAACCGTTTTTAAGAGTCGGTTTAAAAACTAGATATTCGTCGGGGTTAACAGCACCCTGCACGACATTTTCCCCTAAACCGTAGGCTGCCGTGATTAAAGCGGCATTTTTGAACCCTGTTTCCGTATCGATGGAAAACATCACCCCGGAGGTGGCTAGATCTGAACGCACCATTTTTTGGACACCGACGGAAAGGGCGACGGAAAAGTGATCGAAACCGTTATGATGACGGTAGGAAATAGCGCGATCGGTGAATAAAGAGGCAAAACATTTATGACAAGCTTCTAAAACTCCCCTCACTCCCTGCACGTTGAGGTAGGTTTCCTGTTGTCCGGCAAAACTCGCTTCGGGTAAGTCTTCGGCAGTGGCGCTCGATCGAACGGCCACATCGATGGAATGATAGAGATCATCGCCATAACGTTCACAGAGTCGGCGATAGGCAATAGCGATCGCATGACTTAAATCATCGGGGAAGGGTGTATTGAGGATTAATGTGCGTGCTTGTTTACCTTTTTCCTGCAAGTTCTGCACATCGTTTTCGTCTAAATCTTGGAAAATTTGTCTTAATTGTGCGTCTAGTCCGGCTTTTTCGACAAAGTGACGGTAAGCGTAAGCGGTGGTGGCGAATCCCGTGGGGACATTAATCCCTTTCGGGGTTAATTGTTGGATCATTTCGCCTAAGGAGGAGTTTTTGCCGCCGACTAATCCTACATCTTTGCTGTCCACTTCTTCAAACCACAGAATTAATGCTTGTTCTCTAGAGGTTCTCGCAACATCTTGTAGTAGCATCATAAGTATTTTTACCTCTGTACTCTATACTTTCAGTTTAGCGACATACCATCTTCAAAAATCCTTGAGTTTGATATTTATTTACAAAACTCTATAATAGCCAACTCAGCCACGCTCACCCTATCTCTAAAGGGTTTAATTGTCTAGGTACTTGACACAAAAATTAACAAACTAATCAGGAGTCTCAACAGTAACTTTCCTGAATGATAGCCTTAGTTATCTCAAAATAGTTAAGTTTAAGATCGACTATTTTTATTGAGTTCCCTCACTAATTCATGTACGGTAGTGGAAGGATGGGGATCAAAAGGATGTTGTTTTAATTCATCTCGCCGTTTAATAAGTTTTTCGGCGTTGATAATCGCTGTCGGCTGATAAGGCTTTAATTTTTCATAGATATTCTCTCGGTTTTTTTCATATTTTTCTTTCTCGCCAACTAATCCAAGTTTTCTCATTTGATTAGTTAAAATACTCCCGTATCTATCTCTAGGTGTAGCAGTATCAAGATATTGAAAGTGCAAAATATACCAAATTTCAAAGGCTTCATTAGAATAGGCAATCTTGATATTTTCTTTTTGGGCAAGTCCCTCAGCTTGATTAAATTGCTCTTTGGTATAATTATCTTTATCAAAAACACACCAAACTTGATCGTAAGATGCTGATTTTTCATTGTTTTTAATATTAATTGCTTTCTTGACTAAACTCAAGGTATTTTGACCTTCTCCCTTAACTTTTATTTTAATGTTATTAGATTTTAAATCTTCCCTCAAACAAGTAAAGTAATAGTATTCAGTTTTTTCTCCTTCACAAACAATCAAAAATGTTTCCCTTGGCTGTCTCTTGTTAGCTTGACGTTTTAAATAACTATAATTACCATCTTTTTTAGCCACAATAATCACCGATAACTTTGCTTAAATCACCAATAAAAGGTATGGCACCATAGCGACCTTGAATATAATCTTGTTCAAAGGAAGCATTATTATCAATATCAAATTCGACCAGAGAATATAAATCCGTTGCTTCTTGGCGATTTTTTTCGGTAAACCAGATTTGATCTCTTCTAAACAGTTGATTACTAAGTAAATTAACATCATGAGTAGCAAAAATAAGTTGAGCATTTTTAGGGTTTGTGTGTTGAGAGTTAAATAATCCAATAATTGCTATTGCCATTAAGGGATGCAGTAGGGAATCCAGTTCATCAATTATCAATACCTCACTTGCTTTTAAAACCGATAAAATAGGTGCTAATAAAGCAAATAATTTCTGAGTGCCACGCGACTCATGTTTATTCAGTTGAAAGCTTTCTAAACCGATTACTTTTCCCTCTAAATCATACTTTTCATGATAGGTTTCAATGGAGTTGTAAACTGTATCTGGAATATCCTTATGAAAATTATCTAGGGGTTTCCGTCCCACTTCTATACTCATATCCTTAATACTCAAATCTAATTTTTTAATTAAGGAAACGATTTCATTTTTAAGATTTTGCTCTCTATAAAGATAGTCAATAGATAGCTGTCTTAAATTTTCAAGTTGCGAACCCGATATAATCTTTAACCTACTAAACCAGAGTAAAATCTTACCTGCTAACGGATCATTAAACTGAGCAGCAATCGATAGAAATAAGGTGTTTTTTTTAGTTAAATCTTTGACATCTTTGCCCTTCATCAGACTTTTACTATATTTAATTTTATCTTTTTCCCGACTAAATATATTAGTTTTACGAGTTTTGGGAGTGCAAGATAACCCCTCTGAAATTACTCGCTCTTGAGTGACTTCAAAGCTATATTCATAGGTCTTATTATCTAGATGAAAAACTATCTTAAAAAAAGAAGGTTTATCTTCGGTTTCAGAACTTAATCGAAATTTTTCTAAATCTATCTTATCTGTAATTTGTAATTTCGAGGAATTAATAACAAAACTTTGCATAAAATATAAGGCCAGAATCAAATTACTCTTACCACTAGCATTTGCTCCATAAATAGCAGCACTTTTTAGTAAACTAAAATTCTGATTAACCTTAAAAACATTATTTTTATCAAGCTCATCATTATCTGCTGCTTCATCTGCAGCCACCATACTGAGAGTAACTACATCCTTAAAAGACCGATAATTACCGACACTAAATTCGATGAGCATTACATACTAACCCTAAAAGTCTCTGGGGAATTGATGAAGACTATGCTTTTATGATAGGCAATTTGTCAACATTTAAAAGGAAATTTTTCTCAGGTGTGTTAGCGTCATGTAACACACCCGACATCTCTACAGTTATTTATATTTGTGTGATGGTAACATCAACAGTTTTAACCGTAGTTCCCAAACTGGATAAGGGAGGTTGAATTTCCTGTTCATTACCCACCACAAGAGTCACAATTTGATTCGGTTGTAGATATTGTTTGGCCACTCGTTGAATATCGGCAATTGTCACCCCTTTTACCGCTTGTTGATAACGGAAGATAAAATCTTGGGGATAACCATAGTATTCATAGGTCATCAATCGCGATAAATTTTGACCAGGTTTCTCAAACTTAAAAACAAAAGAATTGAGAATAGCATTTTTAGCGTCTGCTAATTCTTTGGCAGTAACGGGTTGATTGCGAAGTCGCTCGATTTCGCCTAAAATTGCCTTAATAAAAGGTACGGTAGCATCGGTGCGAGTTTGACCTCCAGCAATAAATAAACCGGGATAATCATAACGACTATTCCAGACACCATAGACAGAATAAGCTAATCCTTGACGGGAGCGCACTTCATTAAATAAACGGCCACCAAAACCGCTTAAAATCTCATTTAATACCGTTAAAGCGGGATAGTCGGGACTATCCAAACGACCCCCAAGATGCCCTAATAAAACCGTACTCTGGGTTAATTGGGGTTGATTGACAACAAAGACACCTTGAAGATTTTTTTGGGTTGCCGAAGGGGTGACAATTTTAGGGGTAGTGGCGGGATTTTTCCAATCGCCAAAAGTCTTATTGATTAATGCTTTCATCGACGGAGAATCAAAATCACCGACAATTCCTAAAATTATTTGGTCGGGACGGACATAGGTGCGATAAAAATCAATTAAATCCTGACGGTCAATATTAGCTAAAGTGCTATATTCTACAGTACGAGCGTAGGGGCTATTATCACCATAGACTAGCTTTTTAAACTCTCGACTAGCAATATCATCGGGATCATCATTACGTCGAGCAATTGCTCCTTTTTCCTGAACTTTGGCTAATTCCACTCTCTGATTTTCAAAAGCTGGGGAACGCAAAACCTCAGCAAAGAGATTAAAAACGGTTTCTAAATCTTCACTAAGAGCGCTAAAACTAGCAGTTCCAGCGTTAAGATCGATCGAGGTTTCTACTAGGGCTGCTCTTTGTTCTAATAACTGATTTAAGACAGCAGAAGGATGGTTTTCTGTGCCACCACTACGCAGCACGGTTCCAGTAATATCGGCTAATCCGACTTTTTCCCCGGATTCTAATCTTCCTCCCGTCCGAATCATCGCCGTACCACTTACTAAAGGTAAGCTGCGATCCTCCACTAAATAAACCACCATACCATTATCTAGTTGATAGCGCTCGTATTGGGGAACTGTAACTTCAGGAAGGGGAGGAAAAGTTAAATCGGTAAAATGTCGCGGGGTTTGGGCAATTGCCGGGGAACGAAAAGCTAGGACACCTATCAGGGTGAGCAGGATTAAACCTAGCCATTGTAAGCGTTTTTTCATGATTATATTTATTTTAGGTTTTCGGTTTTAGGTGTTAGGTGTTAGGGTGTTAGGGTGTTAGGGTTTTAGGGTGTTGGGGTGTTGGGGTGTTGGGGTGTTAGGGTGTTAGGGTGTTAGGGTTTTAGGGTGTTGGGGTGGTCACTGCGTGCGCGTTGCGGGGGGTGTTGGGGTTTTACCTAAAATTTCCCCACTTCCCCACTTCCCCACTTCCCCCACTTCCCCCATTTCCCCATCTATCTATTTTGGTAAAATTCGGCCAATAGTGCGATTTTCGGGGGTAAAAGTCTCTTTAGCCACCCGTTGAATATCGGCAGCCGTGACAGCATTATAAGCATCTAATTGGGCGAATAAATTACGCCAATCGCCGGTTTTTACCTCGTATTCAATCAAGGATCGCGCCATGCCCATGTTAGAATCAAGACCTCTTAATAGGGCTGCCCGTAGTTGATTTTTAACCCGTTCTAATTCCTGTTCCGAAACCGGTTCATTTTTCAATCTTTCCAATTCCAAATTCAAACCCTGCGCTACTTGCTCCAGGCTGACATTAGGAGCGCTGAGAGCATAGAATAACAGCAAATTTGGGTATTTATCCCCCGGAAAGCCGTTAAATCCCTGGGCAGCGAGGGCCAGTTGTTTGTCCTCCACTAAAGCTTTATACAGTCGCGAAGTTCTTCCTTCACTCATTAAAGTGGCAATAACCTCGTAAACCGCATGATCGGGATGATTGAGGGCGGGACGATGGTATCCTTCTAAATACCAAGGCTGCGAGGCTAATTTTAGGGTAATTTCCTTTGTTTTGGTTTGGTTTGGTTCCACTACCTTCACCTGTGGGGGTTTCGGTTTAGCGGGAAAACGACCAAAATAAACCTTAGCTAACTGTTTGACCTGTTCTGGGTCCACATCTCCGGCGATAGCTATGGTCAAATTACTGGCAGGATAAAATTTATCGAAAAAGTTTTGGATATCTGAGGGTTCCAGATTGCGAATATCTCGATCGTAGCCGATAACGGGACGTTTGTAGGGATGGACAGTATAAGCTTGATCGAGAAAAGCTTCGATTAATAGACCCAAGGGGCTATTATCCGTCCGCATCCGTCTTTCTTCCAGAATTACGTCTTTTTCTTTGTAAAATTCCCGTTGGAACACCGGTTCTAAAAATCTTTCCGATTCCAAAGACATCCATAATTCCAATTTATTCGACGGGAAGCTGTAAAAATAGCTAGTTGCATCGCTGGAAGTGGTGGCATTTAAACCGACTCCTCCCTGCGTTTCGACGATTTGCCCGTATTCGTTGCGTTGGACGAATTTCTCGGACTCTGCCTTCGCTTGTTGAAATTCTTCCGTTAATTTAGCGACTTCTGCGCTTTTACCCGCTTTTTTGGCTGCTTGCAGTTCTTTGTCTATAGCTTCAAGGCGATCGAGGACTTTTTTCTCGCTAAGATAATCGGTAGTACCGATGGTTTTTGTGCCTTTAAAGGCTAAATGTTCCAAAAAGTGGGCAACTCCTGTTTTACCGTCCGGTTCATCGGCACCCCCCACATCCGCGTAGGTGACAAAGGAAATAACCGGAGCATCGCGATTTTCTAGGATAATGAATTTTAGTCCGTTGTCGAGGCGAAATTCGGTAATTTTTTGTTGAAATTGCTTAAGGTAGGGGGTAATCGATTGTACATCGGCTGGTTGCTCTTTCGCTTGGGCAAGAAGGGGGGAGAAACTCCCAAAACCCCAAAACACAACGAAAGCGACCCAAAAGCCGATTACAGCCCGATAATGGGGGTTATTTTTAATGATCATAGATAGTTTTATCAGGTATCGTGGGAGCGAGAGATCGATCGCTCTGTTCGATCTTAGCAGTCGATTGTTAGGAGAGGGGGAGTGGGAATTATGAATTATGAATTATGAATTATGAATTGGGAAGTGGGGAAGTGGGGAAGTGGGGAAGTGGGGAAGTGGGGAAGTGGGGAAGTGGGGAAGTGGGAATTGTGAATTATGAATTATAAATTATGAATTGGGAAGTGGGGAAGTGGGGAAGTGGGGAAGTGGGGAAGTGGCAATGGGGGCTTTTCAGTAAACAGTAAACAGTTAAGCTAAGACGCATTTAAACCGCTTATTCTTAGATTAGCTGAACCTCCCCCAATCCCTTTACTGTTGCCTTTTGCCGTTCGGCTGAGCTCACGGCCGAAGCCTCTTGCCTTTTGCCTCGTCTCAACAAGCAATTATATCCCAATCGATCGGAGGGCGCAAGCTTTGCGCCCCTACAGTAACGGATTTTGTCCACAATGTAGGGGCGAACTGCGTTCGCCCAAAAGGTACATTATCAAAGCGCAAGTCCCTTATCAGTTGTCATTTCATTGCTTACTGTTCACTGTATCTCAACAGTAGAAGAATTTCTATAACATCGTCAAGTTTACTACTGTTTGGGCGACTATCACTGCCCATCTAAAATGCCTCTGAGAGGGTTGCGGGCTTTTTCTTCTAATTTTTTACCTCGCACCCAAAGGACAGTACAAAATCCGAAGATAACTAGCCAAAATAGGGATATTGATTGCCATTCCCAAGATAGGCGATGATACAGAGCAAAAGAGGTAAACCCAAATACAATGGGAAACCAACAAAACCAGGGAAAAGCCAATATCGACAAGAATCGCACCCATCCTAAATCTTTTTCTGTTTTAGCCCGATACCAAATTCCCAAACCAAAGCCAATAGCCCCAACCCCATACCAAAGCACAGCCCAAGCCCCAGCCCCAGCCACAGCCGCAGCCACAGCCCCAGCCACAGCCCCAGCCCCAGCCACAGCCACAGCCCCAGCCACAGCCACAGCCCCAGCCCCAGCCCCAGCCCCAGCCCCAGCCACAGCCACAGCCGCAGCCACAGCCACAGCCACAGCCACAGCCGCAGCCCCAGCCGCAACCACAACCCCATCCTCAAACAAAGCTGTCACCCCTTCCCAAACTAGGTTTTTTCTGAGTAGTCGATACCATTCTTGGCAAAACGTCCAGGATCCGAGTAAGCCCAATTGCATCAATAAAGTTGGCTCTGATTTATCTTCTTCGGTTATTTCTATCAATAAAACTCTCAAAAAAGACAGCACAACAACAATTGTGATTGCCATCCAGTAATTAACCCAACTTTCTGGCTGACTGTACATGATAGCGAATATTTCAATTAAAGATCCAAGAGAAAGCAAGAAGACAATAGTTAAAACAATTAGATATTCTCGGCTTTTTTTAAACTGATATTCTATCTTCTTAAAAAGATTGCGCCAGTCGTTTCTTGTGGGG
Organism: Microcystis aeruginosa Ma_MB_S_20031200_S102; assembly: GCA_007095845.1. GTDB lineage: Bacteria > Cyanobacteriota > Cyanobacteriia > Cyanobacteriales > Microcystaceae > Microcystis > Microcystis aeruginosa_D. The sequence continues at coordinate 32,469 of SFBI01000019.1, read as the reverse complement.
CGGCGGCAGTTGATTAAGCGAGACAGTAAGGCAAATTGTAATTCAGGTGTCAGACTATTAAATAAATATAACCAACGCTGCTTTGGAGTAATTTCACTTAAAACTCGATCAACAAACTCTATTTTAGTAGCTAAATTGAAGTCAAGTAAATTAAGTGATTCAATTTTATTTTCAAAAGAACTTAATTGAGTTAGATTAATTTCATCTTGTAACTGAATCGCACATAAAGGAATGACTAACCGAGGATCGAGTTCAAAAGTGATTTTAGGAATATCATCAGCAGAGCTTCCAATAATTGCAGCAGCAATTTTCTTGACAGTAGCAGAGAACTGAAAATTGCTTGAATTTTCAAAAGGTTGCCAAATCCAATTTAAGTCCGTTTCGATTACCTCTTGTGGCTGGCGCTTTTGTTTAACGGCTCGATTTTTTAGTCGGCGAATGAATCTGAATAGCATTAGTTTTCCTTCATTATAAAGTGCGATTGCGTTCAGCTTGACTATCTTCTAACTCGTTCAACAGTGCTGCAAGTCGAAAACTTACTTTTCCGCTTAAGTTCGGATCTTCCTGCAATCTTGCAAGTGCCTCAGCCGCTTCTGGTATGGCAATTTTAACTAGATCATCCATTGCTTCTATAGAGCCTTTTCGAGCTAAAGATTCTAGTTGATTGACTGCTAAACCTCCCATTCTGATTAAGGCTTCTCGCACTTCTATAAAATGAGGTTGATTCGGATCATAGTAAATAACTAATTTTTCTACTGCTTGAGGCAAATTAGTGGCGGATAAGGCTTGAGCCGCTGCTTTTTGGCTGGCTGAATTATCTAAACTAGCAACTAAAAAATCAAATAATGCTTTCCCTCTAGGACGAAAATCAGCTGCGACTGAGCCAAAAGCACTACAAATTGATTCATCGGTTCTCAATTGTGTTTTAAAATAATCTATAATCTCCTGAGCAACTTCTGGTGTTACTTCTTGAGCATCTGCTAAACATTCAAATGCTGTCAGTGTATCTTGTTGATATACCGCCGTAATTAAATCCGTACTATTGTTCGGCAATCCACACCATAACTTGACAATTTCTAGCCAGTCGCTAGGAGCGTTTTGCCATTTTTGAATTAATTCATCTTGTTTGTCTGTTAAAGCTGCTGCTACGAAATATTCTTGTAGAGTGAGATGAGGAAAATAATAACGCTGTCCGCCATCAATGCGAAGCAATAATCCACTGCGTTTGACGATTTCATCAACGATAGAATTAGCATCTTTAGCCTCTAGATTTAATGAAGGTAAGACTTGTTTAACTTGTTCCCATACTTCAGAATCAAGAAGACTGCGGCGATCTTGCTGTTGTCGATTAGTGCTATTCTGAGCATAGAGTGCTAAATGTTGCAGAACTCGCCGCTTGTTGACACCACTATATTGATTAGGGATATTTCTTTCTTCATCGCGCAATTCTAATAAAACATCAGTAGCTTTAGTGTAAAATTCGGCCCGCGAATGAGGTAAAACGAAGGGAGTATCAGTATAAAGATAGGCGATGATTGTTAACAGTAGGGGATTCCGCGCCAGTGCCATAATTTTCGGTTTAGCTCGCAAGTTTTGAATCAATTGTTCTACTGATTTCTCTGGCGGCATTTGCGACTTCCAAGCTTGCAAAAAGCGGCGCATTTGCTGGTCACTAAATTCGACAATTTCTAAAGTTTGCTCTGTAACATCGACAAACTCATTATGATAAACAGCCGTCCGACAGGTAATAATTACTCGACATTTTTTATACTTTTCTAATTCTAAAAAGTCCTTAAGACACCGAACAACAGAAGAGCGAACGCCACTACTAACCTCATCTAACCCATCTAAAAGCAGCAGCAAACGTCCGTCTTTTAAACCTTGAGAGATGAAACGATTAGCTTTGGGAAAATTATGGCGATCGCAAACTTCTACTAACTGTTGTTCTAACTTTTCTACTGTCAAATTAGCCTCATTGAGGCGGTTCAATTCTAGTAAAATTGGCACGGGACGACCCGATAAATTTTTGAATCGTCCTTCTGAATAGGAAAGTGCTAGATATTTTAATAACATCGACTTTCCCGAACCAGGCGCACCTTTAACCACTAAGCGGCGGTATTTTTGCACCGCATTTTCTACTTCAATTAAAGAGCGATCGCTCGCTTTAAAAGCTTTTAAAGAAACATAAATCTCCCGCATTTCTAGGGGACGATGAGGACGAAAAGGTATATTAAGTTTTTGATATTTATCAATTAATGCTTGTCGATACTTTTTAAGAGCAATATTTTCAAATAAGGGTGTTCCAGCAAAGGTTTTATAAATCCATTTACCAATCGCATCTAAAGACTGATTGAGCCATTTTTTTAAGGTATCACCAATAAAAGCCACCAAAACAACAAGAATAAAAGAAACAACAATAAAAGGCAAAGGTATCCAGGCAGGATATTTATTAATATCATATTGTTGTTCATAGATATCCCATAATTGAGCCCGTAATTGAGCCTGTGGAAAACAAGAAGCTTGAGAACTTGCCTCTTTATACAAATTTAAAATATCACCAGTCGTCTTTTTTTTCTTATCAGTATTGAAAGGAAAAAAATTCAACCGGTCAGCTTCTGCATCTTTTTTTGCCCGATTTTGAATATCTCCCCTAAGTTGGTTACAAGGATTAGGTGCAGGAGGCTTTTGAGTAAAAACAGGCAAAATTGTCCCCCACGCGACTGAAATTGCCAGCGCTAGTACAAAAATCATCAATAAATGCTGCTTTTTCCAGTGAATAAACTTCATTCTCTTTACCGTTTCTTTGCCTTTTTCCCGCATCCTAGCTACCAATATAACACTGATTCATACAGTATAGGCTACATATCAGGAGAGGCACTCATGCAAGAGGGGGAATAAATAACCAGTTTTTAATAACCAGATTCAGTATGATAACTGAAAACTCACATCTGATAACTGATAACTGACTCCCGACTCCTGACTTTTAGACAAAAAATCTCTCCCTAAAGAGGAGAGAAGTCAAAAAAGCACGAATAACAATGGGAGGAGGCGGTTTTTATAGGTCGCCACCACGAAAAGCTAGTAGGAAAATGACAAAGGGGCCAGCTAACATAATTAGCGCCACGAAGGTGAGTTGAAAAATGGGTTCTAAATTGAGAGCCGCAAATAATTCCATGATGTCTCCTAACCTGTTTACAATGATTTAAAAGGCTAATCTGGTCAAAACCATTGTCTCTGGTCAAAACCATTGTCTATCATACAGGGGATGATTCGCTGGTTTTCCTGATTCGATACAAAAATACATAAAGTTTTGTTGCAATTCTGAATTTTCCCGCTTTCCCATTTCCTTCCCACCGAGGGACCCTCTCAATGTTCAACTCTCTGGCCACATCTCCCGACTCGTTAACCCAGATTTACACTGGTTTTCAGGCACTCTCGGATCCCCTACGGCTGCAAATTCTGCAACTGTTGCGACATCAGGAATTATGCGTCTGTGAATTGTGCGAGCATCTGGATATCGCCCAATCTAAATTATCTTTTCACCTAAAAACGCTAAAAGAAGCCAATTTAGTCCGCAGTCGTCAAGAAGGTCGTTGGATCTACTACAGCCTAAATTTATCTCAATTTCTTCTCCTAGAAGAATATCTATCCGAATATCGTCGTTTTGCTGCCCTCGTCCCCGCTCGTTCCTGCGAGGAAAATAAGTAACCAATCAAGATTTTTAGAAATATTAAAGCTTTATAACTAGCTTTTACCCTTGACACATCAACTTTTATTGATATATTATCGGGTTATTCGATCGATTGTCTGTTATGCCGAAACCCTTCTCGATCGCGCTTTTAAGTCAAACTCGCTCATCTTTTCGTCTCTTAAAACGGTCAGGTGTGCGGGAATGTCTAGCGGAATGTTTGGGGACTTTCATCCTGATTTTCGCAGGAACAGGGGCGATAATGGTCAATCAAATCAGCGATGGTGCAATTACCCATCTCGGTATCAGTATGGTTTTCGGTGGGGTGGTAGCGGCCCTGATTTATGCTCTTGGTCATATCAGTAAGGCTCATTTTAACCCCGCCGTGACCCTGGCCTTTTGGACAAGTGGCTTTTTCCCAAAATCGTGGGTAATTCCCTATATTATCGCCCAGTGTCTCGGTGCGATTCTCGCCTCTGCTACCCTTGTGCTTTGTCTGGGTCGAGTGGGAAATTTGGGCGCAACTCTGCCTTTACAGGGAAATTGGGGACAAGCTTTCTGTATTGAAACCATTATCACCTTTATTCTCATGCTGGTTATTTTAGGCTCTGGTTTAGACCGTCGCGCACCTATTGGTTTTGCTGGCATCGCTATCGGTTTAACTGTAGCTCTAGAAGCAACTTTTATGGGGCCGATTACCGGTGCCAGTATGAATCCAGCGCGTTCTCTGGGGCCTGCTTTCGTGGCAGCAATTTGGCAACACCATTGGGTTTACTGGATAGCACCGATTTTAGGCGCTCAATTAGCTGTAATTATTTACGGTTTACTATCCGATGGTTTCCGAGACTTTAAATAAATTCTGCTTATTGGTAATCATGATCCAATCGACTCACAAACCAAGAATTCTTTTTCTGTATGGTTCTTTACGGCCACGTTCCTACAGTCGTTTATTAGCAGAAGAAGCGGCCAGAATTATCACTGAATATGGGGCAGAAGTGCGCTTTTTTGATCCTCGTGAATTGCCGATTTATGGCAGTGTTCCCGATACTCATGCCAAAGTACAGGAATTACGAGAATTAAGTCAATGGTCTGAGGGTCAAGTCTGGTCATCTCCTGAACTACACGGCAATATTAGCGGCATTATCAAAAACCAAATTGATTGGATTCCCTTAAGTATTGGTGCGATTCGGCCAACTCAAGGCCGCACCTTAGCAGTCATGCAAGTAAGCGGAGGTTCCCAATCTTTTAACGCGGTTAATACCCTGCGAATTCTTGGTCGTTGGATGCGAATGTTTACTATTCCTAATCAATCTTCGGTGGCTAAAGCTTATCAGGAGTTTAATGAGGATGGCACGATGAAAGATTCCCCCTATCGAGATCGAGTTATTGATGTAATGGAGGAACTTTATAAGTTTACCATTCTCCTGCGAGATCAGGTAGATTATCTGACCGATCGCTATAGTGAAAGGAAGGAAAAAGCCGCCCAAGAAATAGCCACAATTGCCCATAAAGCTATTAATTAAATCAATTCCTAGGAGTTAAAATCATGAAAAAAGTCATGTTTGCCTGTAGAAAAAATTCCTGTCGTTCCCAAATCGCCGAAGGTTTTGCTAAAACTTTAGGTGCGGGCAAAATTGCTGTCACCAGTTCCGGATTAGAAGCGGCCAAAGTTCACCCCAGAGCAATCGAAGTTATGGGGGAAATTGGTATCAATATTACTGACCAAACTTCTAAATCAATTAGGGATTTTAATCCCGAAGATTACGATGCCGTTATCTCCCTATGTGGTTGCGGTGTCAATCTGCCGGAAGGATGGGTTTTACAGGAAATTTTCGAGGATTGGTTAATTGATGATCCCGATGGTCAACCTATCGAAACTTTTCGCCGAGTTCGCGATGAAATTAAGGCTAAAGTTATCGGATTAATCGAGCAGTTAAGTTAATTTCTCCCAAATTTTTGCGGATCTCTTGTCTTTTTTGTGATAGATTTTAGCGATCAAATCTGTCTTCCTCTCTGTGTTCTTTGTGTCTCTGTGGTTTATCCAACCCAGCTAAACCAAGAGAGCCTTTTTTCTAGCTTATCCCTTGGGGGAGAAAAATAATAAGGGGAACCACAGTTGATGAAGAATATCTTCATTAATCCGACGCACTGCTAACCATTCCAACATATTAGAACGATGGCAGGTGGCTACTGCGATCGCACTGATATCATTTTCTTCTGCTGCCGTCAAAACTTCTAATACAGGTGTTCCTGATCGCACTTCGCTCTGTACTTGCAAACCGAGTTTTTCTAGTCGCGCTTGCACCGATTCTAATTGTTGACGGGCATCATTTAAACGGTATTCAGTCACACTGGGATCGCGACTGATGTTTTCCACTACCCGGAGGAGAAGACATTGCTCAAAAGAGCCAGGGGCGCGGGTTTGAGCGTATTTTTCTATCTGTTCAATTAGATAAATCGCGTCGGAACTGCCATCGTAGGGAATTAATAAATGTTTCCAGAGATGCTGACAGCGCAGGGCCAATTCATCGCGAGTATAAACTGATAATAATTGCGGTCGGAAAATCAGCAGCGGAATATCGGTAATACCTGCGATCGCTAAACTGGTACTACCGAATAATTTTTCTTGGACAGCACCGCGCATGGGATTTCCCATCAAAATCACGTCGATAGAGTGATTAGCGAGGATTTCCCGCACGGCATCCACGGGACGACGGTTAGAGATTTCGACAATAACTGTCATACCGTCGGGAATATTTGCTAAAGCTGGAGATAATTTTTCTTTAGCCGCATCAATTTTTGCTTGATCTACGGCAGCTAGGGTGGGTTGTTCCCAAACCGGAATACTGTGGAGGAAGATAACTTGTTTTAAGCCGCTCAGGGCTAAGTGTGGCACACAATGGACAAAACGATGGAGACCATCGAAAAGATCTGTACAGATCAAAGCGCGCTCGAACATAAATTAACCCCTAGCAATTCGGTTATTCTTCCCTAAGAATAGCTAAAAAGGTGAAGAAATGCGCCCCGCATCCCTAGCTCGTTTCCGGAGAAACCCAGCTGGAGAAAGAGGTCGCCCGCAGGGGTGAAATGAGTTACTGGGAGGCCCAGGGATTAGAATCTAGACCCCACTGGTGTTTGAGAAAAGCTTTGTACATATTTTCCCTGACCATCATTTGTTCGTAGAGCTTGATCAGGAAGTCCTGCGCTTGCTCCTGACTCATTTTTTCTACCTGAGTCTGAAAAGAACGAATGTTGAACTGTTGTTCTAAGGAAAGTTCGATCGGTTGAGACATGGTGTTCCTCCTCAATGAAGACAGTGGTTGATCACAAGCGAGATGGGTGATTGGTATCACCTCTTTTCTTTAACTAATGTAACAAATACTTGACAAAGTGTCAATGTATCTGTAAAGAGGGTTTTGCTTTTTCCCTCCCGTTAGCTAGGATACCCCGCCGCCGAAAGGAAAGAAGCATATAATGATACATTTAGCAAGAGTTTTCAGAAAATTTTGCTTACTGTGAACAAATACTTAAGTAGTTATACTTAGGCAGCCCAGGGCGAGAGAAAATATTTGACAAATTGTGTAAACATTCTGTAATAATCGAAAAGAGCGACATAAATCGGGTAGGTTGAATGGTTAGGCCTGTTAAAAGCTAAAAACGTAACCCCTAGATTCCGTCCCTCTCGTTGAAATCGTTAAGGATAGTCAAAATTGACGGCCACAGCCGCTATCGTGCAGAAACTACAAGCTTATCGCTGGGAAACATCTTCCTTAGCTCTGTTTGCCTTAAAAAAATCAGCATACAGGCACGGAATGTCGCACAAGTTTTTACATCACCCTATACTTGGAGGAATCCATCATGTCCGTTCGTCTATACGTTGGTAATTTGCCCAAAGAATCCGTCGAGCGCGAAAAATTACAGGCGCTTTTTGCCGATGAAGGGGATACGATCACCACTAAAGTCATCAAAGACCGCAAAACTGGCAAATGTCGCGGTTTTGCCTTCGTTACCGTCCCTAGCGATGAACTAGCTGACCAGTTTATCGAAAAATACAACGGTCAATCCTTCATGGAAAACCCGATCAAAATCGAGAAAGCTCTCCCCCGCAGCAAGGGAGGTAAAGAAGAAGGAGAAGAAGCAGAAGGACCGGAGGCCAGCGTAGAAACCCCGGAAAAAGTCGAAAGACCGACTCCGAAACCGACGACGGCAGCACCGCGCAAATCCAGTAGTGGTGGTGGCGGCGGCAAAAAACGCAAAGCTGAACGGGGTGGCAGCAGTACCCCGAAAGTTACCGGTGATGGTGACGCTTTACAGCCAGATCCCCGTTGGGCCAATGAATTGGCTAAACTCAAGGAAATGTTAGCAGCTCAGGCCACTAATCCCTAATTCCATTGACAAGAGGGCAAGGGATAGCCGATAACTAAGAGGTTCAAAACATCGCTTTTAGGAGTGTGCATCATGACAGCAATCGATCCGGTCATTCTTATGAAACAGGAGGTCGGTAAGGCCGCCGCTAATCTAGTTCAATCCAATTCGGTTGTGGGATTGGGAACTGGTTCAACGACGGCATATGCGATCGAATATCTGGGTGCTAGACTGCAAAGCGGGGAAATCAGCAATATTGTCGGGGTTCCTACTTCTTTTCAAGCGCAAGTTTTGGCGAGGAAGTACGGAATTCCCCTCACTACCCTCGATGTTATCGCAAAGATGGATATCGCTATCGATGGGGCCGATGAGGTGGATCCGCAGAAAAACCTGATTAAAGGTGGCGGTGCTGCCCATACTCAGGAGAAAATTGTCGATAGTCTCGCCGATATTTTTGTCGTGGTAGTGGATGGCAATAAACTGGTGGATAAGTTGGGATCGACTTTTCTTTTGCCGGTGGAAGTGTTACCCATGGCCATGACTCCGGTGATGCGGAAATTAGAGGCCCTCGGTGGTAAACCTTCCCTGCGCATGGGAGTGAAAAAAGCCGGCCCCGTGGTGACAGATCAAGGCAATTTAGTTATCGATGTTAAATTTGATAGTATCGATGATCCGGCTGATTTGGAAAGAACTATTAATAATATGCCGGGGGTTTTAGAAAATGGTTTATTTGTCGGGGTTGCTGATCTGATTCTCGTCGGTGAAATTATCGATGGTAAGCCAGTAGTGCGCAAGATTAAGTAGGCTTAATTATTCTTAATCTAATAGTGAAACAGGCCTACAGCCTGTTTTATTAAATAGTTAGGTGTTAAAAACTGTCAGATACCCCCCTTATTAAGGGGGGATAGAATTATGGGTATATACAGGCAAAGAGACAAACAAAGAGAGGCTATAGACTAATAAAAAATATGTCCCTTTTTGACAGAAAATATCTGGGAAGATTGCAACCAGCGAGACTCAAAAGAACTGAGATGAGTGGTGGTAATTAAGGTTTGAAAACGGTCTTCGATCGCATCTAATAATTGATTTTGTCGTTCGATATCTAATTCGGCTAAAACATCATCGAGGAGTAGTAGGGGAGGTTCCCCGATAATCTCCTCTAGTAACTCTAATTCCGCTAATTTTAAGGCTAAAACTAAGGTTCTTTGTTGTCCTTGGGAACCATAGGATTTAGCGGGGTTTTGGTTAATTAAAAAATCCACTTCATCCCGGTGCGGGCCGACTACCGATGTCCCTAGTTGTTTCTCTGCCAGACGACGGGTTTCAATCTTATCTAAAAAAGCCCTTTGTACCCCATTGACATCATCTTCTACCCAAGGCACATTAGGGATATATTGTAGTTCTAAAAATTCGGTTTTTCCGCTAATACTTTCGTGCCATTTTTGGGCTAAAGGAATTAATCTTTGCAGGACTCGCGCCCTTCTTCTTGTTACTCTTGAACCTGTTTCTGCTAGTTGTAAATCCCAGAGTTTTAGTTGGGATAAATCTGCGTAAACTTTTCCCTCTAATTCCTGTTTACGAATCTCTTTTAAAAGAGCATTTCTTTGTCGTAAAACCTGATTATATTGCTGTAAAATATGAACGTATAGGGGTTCTAATTGAATTAATAAAGTATCTAACCAATCTCGGCGAGCTTCTGGACCACCGCGCACTAAATCCAGATCGAGACTAGAAAATTGTACCGCATTAATCACGCCCAAAAAATCGAGATGACGGCGCAGGGGTTGACGATCTCGGATCACGGTGCGACGACCAGAAGAACGGAGAATTAAACTTAATTCTGATGCACCATAAAGACGATTAACCCTAGCAAAAATTCGCGCCTCTGAGTCCGATTCTAGCACCAGATCCCGATCCTTGCTGACTCGATGGCTCTTGAGAGTGGCTAAAAGTTCGATCGCTTCTAGTAAATTAGATTTTCCCTGAGCATTATTGCCCAATAATATTGTTTTTTTGGACTCGAATTTTAGCAACTGTTCGGCATAATTTCTAAAACTGTGAAGGTGCAGGTGTTCGAGATACATTGCAAGTTGGAGGTTGGGGAAGTAGGAATTATGAATTAGGATAGTCTTTTTAAGATTGTCTTGAGAATTCCTGCAAAAGAGTTCAGCATCATGATAATAGTAAGTTAAATGTAACTGAAATATCATGTTTTAGTCGCTGTTTTGCTTGATGAAGCTATCATTCAAAACTTCTGACTTAATTCTCAGGCTGATCAATGGGGAATAGAGTTTAATTTAGCGGTTAATGCTATTTCCTCTCTGCCCTCCTCTAAAATATCTGGATAGATGACGGATTCTCTCATAATGTCACTCCGAGGGATATTTTTAATCGTCTCTCGATTGTGGTTCCTCGATTGCGTCGGGAGATAAATCGGTAAATCGGGCGATTTCGGGAATAGAAAAGGCAGCGGATCGGATTTTCAGGGCAATTTGTCGAGATTTTTCCTCTTTGCCCTTTTTTTCTCCTTCCTGTGGTGTATCTAGATTTAGAGGATTTTTTCTAAACCGTAAACGAGGGATTGCAGTTGAGTAACTTTGCGGATAGAGAGGAGAACCCCCGGCATATAACATGAGCGATCGCTGGTATCATGACGAAGGGTATAGATTTCCCCGGGGGAACCGAAAATGACTTCTTGGTGGGCAATTAAACCGGGTAAACGCACGCTATGAATACGGATGTTCTCAGCAGTTAAACCGCCTCTAGCACTGGGGAGGGTTTCTTTTTCGGAAACTTGGGCAGGATTAAAGGTTTTGCCTGATTCTGCCAGTAATTCGGCGGTTTTGATGGCAGTGCCACTGGGTGCGTCTGCTTTTTGATTGTGATGCAGTTCGATAATTTCTACATGATCAAAGTAGCGGGATGCTTGCATGGCAGCCTGTTGTAGTAAAACCATGCCAATGGAAAAATTAGGGATAACTAAACAGCCAGTGCTGGCTTTTTCAGCAAATTCGGCTAAATCTTGCAGTTGTGCCGCCGATAATCCCGTAGTTCCTACCACGGGACGCACTCCGTAGGCGATCGCGCTGCGGGTATTGTCATAAACACCGTCGGGATGGGTAAAATCCACCATCACCCCTTGCACTTTTTCTTGGGTTGCCAAGACTAAAACACTCTGCAAATCGTCAAGAATCGGCACTTCTAGGGGTTCACAACCGGCAACTTCCCCCACATCTTGACCTCGAAAAGCTGGATTTCGATCCACTGCCCCCACTAAGATCATATCGTCGGCACGAGCAACGGCTTTAATGACTTCCCGTCCCATTTTGCCGGCTGCACCGTTGACAACTACAGGAATCGGGTTTCTATTTTCGGTCATCGTTAATTATTCTCCTTACATATAGGGATTATGGACTGTTAGGATGGGGAGGTATTTCGGGGACAAAGGAAAAAACCCCATACCTAACCCCCTTTTGTCTAATCACTAAGTTAATTATCCGTTTTCTCACGCACAACGATCGAGGGGAGGTGGTGAGAAAATCATGATTATTTAGGGTCTGCTGAAAGAGTTTTTCGTGGGTGTAGGGTTGTAGGATGTAGGGTTTTACCGATTTTGAGAGGGTCAATTACCTAAAATTTGGGTAAAAAGTACCTGAATTTTCCCCCCGATCACTCCAAGGGTTGGCGCTTTTTGAGGAAAAAAAAGTCTAAAAATCTTACCCAACAAGGTTTTTAGATTTATTCAGCAAACCCTATTTAGGGGAAATTCCCGTCCTTAATGCTACATACCATGCTTAAACCCTCATTTTCAGGAAATTGAGCGCTCGATGGATAAATGTCCCCGTTGCGGTGTTTATCTGCCTAGCTTGAAGTATCCCCTAATCTTGTCTAAGCACGTCAGGTGTAAAATGTTTGTTTTAGATGATAAAAGTGCGATTCGTTGAATCGATAACTGATGTTTATTCCCTTTGATTCCTCGAAATCTTTACATTGGCAGCAAAGCTTACGATCGCCGATAGTTCGTCAATTGGAGATATTTAGCTTTACAACGCAGTTTTTGACTTTTTTGCTCTGGGATCGTTTAACGGCGGCTAATAGGGGCAAAAAACGGCAAAGGAGAGCGCAATGGTTAGTCAATCGCCTAATTAATTTAGGACCAACTTTTATTAAAATTGGGCAGTCTTTATCGACGCGAGCAGATTTAATTCCGCTCGAATATATCGAACAATTAACCCAATTACAGGATCGAGTTCCCGAATTTAATAGTCAAGAAGCTATTCGAGTTATTGAAACAGAATTAGGGCAAACTCTAGATAATTTGTTTGAGAGTTTTACGGTTTCTCCCCTTGCTTGTGCTAGTTTAGGACAAGTGCATCGAGCGCGGTTATTGAGTGGGGAAGAAGTCGTTATTAAGGTACAAAGACCGAATCTAGAAGGACTATTTAATCTCGATTTTGAAGTGTTGCATCGTTTCACCCGTTGGTTAAATATTTTCCCTGCGGTGAAAAAATATAATTTAGAAGCTATCTATCAAGAATTCTTTGAACTACTTTTTCAGGAAATCGATTATATCCATGAGGGCAAAAATGCCGATCGTTTTCGGGAAAATTTTAGAAATTATCCTCAGGTAAAAGTTCCTTTAGTTTACTGGCAATATACCACCCGCAAGGTGTTAACTTTGGAGTATGTGCCGGGGATTAAAGTCGATGATCGAGAAACTTTATTAGCTAATGGAATTAACGTCGACGGAATTATTCAACTGGGTATCTGTTCCTATCTTAAACAACTATTACAGGATGGTTTTTTTCAATCAGACCCTCATCCTGGTAATATGGCAGTTAGTCAGGAAGGGGAGTTAATTTTCTACGATTTTGGCACGATGTTTGAGGTAAAATCCGTCGCTAAAGATCAAATGATTGAAACCTTTTTTGCTGTCTTGAGAAAGGATACGGAAACAGTGTTAAAAACTTTGGTGTATATGGGGTTAATTGAACCGGTTATAGAGCTGCAACCTGTGCGAAATATCCTGCAATTTATTTTGGATGAATTTCGCGATAAACCGGTGGATGTGAAGGCCTTTGAACAAATTAGCGATCAAGTGTATTTAATGTTTAAACAGCAACCTTTTCGCTTACCTCCCCAAATGACTTTTATTATTAAATCTGTCACCACTTTGGATGGCATTGCCCGCTCTTTAGATCCCCAGTATAATTTATTAGCAGCTAGTCAACCTTTTGTGAAAAGTCTAGCAGTATCAGGAGGAACCACCAACACAATGCTTACCCTAGCTAATCAAGCGCGCACTTTTCTTAAACAACAATGGCAAAAAGGTAATAAAAACGAGAGAATGCTCCGTCAATTAGAGGAAAAGATTGAGCAAGGAAGTCTAGTTTTTCAAGTTAAGTCACGGGAAAATGAACGAATTCTGAAAAGAATTTATCTGGGAGTTAAAGTATTAATTAATGTCTGTTTATTGGGATTTAGCATTATCGCAGCCATATTTTTATTAGACACTAACTATAGCAAACTAGCTATTATTCCCTTCAGTATAGCTGGGTTATTTGGTTTATTTTTTCTGCGTTCTTCTCTTGCTTTATTGATTCAGGAAAAATTAGACAAAATGACAGACAAGTAAATAATTATCATCAACAAAGTTTGACTAAAAACGGCGGGTCTTATCGATTCCGTAGAGAATTCCCGTTATCACGGAGGACAGAATTAATAACAAAATTAATCCTCCGGGTAAAAAAGATAGTATTCCTATACCCCGCAGTATATAAACTAACACAGTCACCAATAGAAAACCGAAAAAAAGAGACTTTAAATAACTAGAATTTGAGCGCATTGACTTAAATTAACAGTTCCTTTTGACTGAAGTTTAACTTTTCGGCAATCATTGCTAGAGTTTTTTCTTCCCTTTTTCCGTTACTGATAGATTCCAGTAAACGGCTATTGAGAATAATTTTTTCCCCGTTGGATAGGGTTAAAATAATCCGTCGGTAGTTAGACCACAAAAAACCTTTGTAATCTTCTACTTTTGCCTCAACAATTCTCTCTAGAAGATAATCGCTTTCACTTCTAAAAATTAAATTTTGTCGCCTACGGGTTAGGGTAGCGTTGCCTTGATTAAAGAAATAACTCTCCCAATAACTGGCATCATAAAGTAACAATAGACCAGAGAATAAGCATAACATACCCCAGAGATAATAGCGATAATTATGATGGTGTTCTAGCAGTGTTGATAAGGTATCTAAGGGGCTTTTGGCAATGATTTCCTGAGCTTGATATCTATTCACAAAAGTCTCAAATCGAGTTTTAAAATCACTAGCTGACTGCACATCCCGAAAATTCTCGATGTAGAGATAGTTATTTCTTCCGACTAATAAAACTGCGTTATTAACAGTTTTTTTCTGCTCAACACTGATAAAAACTTCTTGATAAACAGCCGTAGCTTTAATATGAGTTAAAGAAAAATTTTCCCGACTAGAAACAGGAAAATTATATTCTTGGACATATTGACAATCTATTCTTTTTGTGCCTAACCTCATGCAGTCGAGATAAGCGCGCTGGAAATAAACCAAATATGCTAAAAAGAGCAAGGGAAACCCAGCGAGCAAAAAAGCCAGAAAAGGACGATATTTAGGAGCTTTATTCTCTAATAAGAGTGTAGTCAGCGTTTTTTGCTTAACTAGCATAGGAAACCCTACAGGTACTTTGTTCTAATTCTACTACAGCCTTTCGGTATCCTTATCAGGATTGATTTATTTAATCTGCTGACTGGGAAAATTGTAATGATTATTCACGAAAATCTTACATCGGTCTCTAGACTGGCTCTATCTTGACCTTTTTTGTCGCGATTTGGCACGGTAAAACCCTGTTTATCGAGTTTTTGTAGAGCTTTGGCGTTTTTTGTTTATTGTTTTTATTTAAAGTAAATGTATAAACAAAGCTGTTTTTATAAATTTTTACGAACTTCAGAAACTATCTAAGCTCTAAAGAATTATTTTTCTAATTTTTACGCTTTTAATCTCACTCTAGCTATAGCAGATAAAAATTGAGCCTCTTCCCAAAGGGTGGGGAGATGGTCAATAATGGCAATCAAAGCACTGATAAACAAACTCACCATTCAAGCGCACATTTAGGAGAACTTCCATGCCTTTAACACTCGCAGTCTATGGAAAAGGTGGCATCGGTAAATCGACAACAAGCTGTAATATTTCGGCTGCTTTAGCCAAAAGAGGCAAAAAAGTCCTACAAATAGGCTGTGACCCCAAGCATGATAGCACTTTCACCCTGACAGGCTTTCTTATTCCCACAATCATTGATACCCTGCAAGAAAAAGATTTTCACTACGAAGACATCTGGCCCGAAGACGTTATCTATGAAGGTTACGGTGGTGTAAAATGCGTGGAAGCGGGGGGGCCCCCAGCCGGTGCCGGTTGTGGCGGTTACGTCGTCGGAGAAACGGTGAAATTATTAAAAGAATTGAACGCTTTTGATGAATTTGACGTGATTTTGTTCGATGTTTTGGGGGATGTGGTCTGTGGAGGATTTGCCGCACCCTTAAATTACGCCGATTACTGCATAATTGTCACAGATAACGGCTTTGATGCTCTTTTTGCCGCCAATCGCATCGCCGCTTCCGTCCGGGAAAAAGCGCGCACCCATCCCCTGCGACTGGCTGGATTAATTGGTAATCGCACCTCAAAACGCGATTTAATTAATAAATATGTGGATCATGTTCCCATGCCAGTGTTAGAAGTTTTACCCTTAATTGAAGATATTCGCGTCTCCAGAGTTAAAGGTCAAACTCTCTTTGAAATGGCCGACAAGGATCCGATGTTAAGTTACGTTTGTGACTATTATCTCAACATTGCCGATCAGATTTTAGCCAAACCAGAAGGAGTTATTCCCAAAGAATCTGCCGACCGGGAGTTATTCACTTTATTATCGGATTTCTATCTTAATGCCGATAAACCCAAAGTTAACGCCGAGGCGGAATTAGATCTAATGATGGTTTAGATTATTTTGTCGGGTGGGTTAGGGACAGCGTAACCCACTAATAACCACCAATAAACTCTTTTTCTGGGTGGGTTACGGCGCTTATTAGTTAATAGCCTAACTTATCGTCGCCTAACCCACCCTACCCACGAATTTTATCGAGGACTTGACAATGATCATTTTTTCCTCTCATTGGGAATTCTAATAGGGAAAACATCATGATTCAGCCAAGGGGGACAAAATGAGCAACTTTGATGAATTAAAAGCAGCACTTAAAGATAAATGGTTGGATTACTACCAAATTAATCAAGCTTGGATTAAGATTTTTACGACTGCTACTAATTCTTGGATAAGCACTCCTGATGGGGGAAAACGTCCTTCTTCTCATCTAATTCTGGGAGTAGCTACTGCTTTAGAAACACAATTATTTATGTGGATGAGTCCTTTTTGTGTTCTCAGCAACGACAGTCATAAACTTGTCGATGCTTTAGGTTTAAATTTTGGCCCTGAGATAGAACTCGAAAAACGAGAAGAAGAAAGAGCAAAAATCCAAGAAGCTGAAGCCATTCCTTTACTGCCTGAAACCAATCCACATACTGAATACCTAAACCAATTCCGCAATTAAGGAGAACCTAAAAACATGACTGCCACTCAAGAACCGAGCGCTTTACAATTTGATTGTGAAACCGGCAACTATCACACCTTTTGTCCGATTAGCTGTGTTGCTTGGTTATACCAAAAAATCGAAGATAGTTTCTTCCTTGTTATCGGCACAAAAACCTGTGGTTACTTCCTGCAAAATGCTATGGGGGTGATGATTTTTGCTGAACCACGTTATGCTATGGCTGAATTAGAAGAAGGGGATATTTCCGCTCAACTAAAAGACTACGAAGAATTAAAACGCCTCTGCTTACAAATTAAACGAGATAGAAACCCTAGCGTTATCGTTTTTATTGGTACTTGTACCACTGAAATCATCAAAATGGACTTAGAAGGATTAGCGCCGAAACTAGAGTCAGAAATCGGTATTCCTATCGTGACAGCACGCGCTAATGGTTTAGATTATGCTTTTACCCAAGGAGAAGATACCGTCCTCGCTTCCATGGTGCATAAATGTCCCGAAAAAGTCAAGCACGAAGATGAAAAAGAAGAACGGAATGCCATCCAGAAACTCTTAACTTTTGGACGTAAAAAGGAAGAAATTAAACAGGAAGAATCGGAATATAAAGACCATCCTCCTTTAGTTTTATTTGGTTCTGTTCCCGACCCAATTGTGACTAATTTAACCCTAGAATTAAAAAGACAAGGAGTTAAAATAGATGGTTGGTTGCCGGCCAAACGCTTTACCGAATTACCGGTAATTGAAGAAGGTTATTATGTCGCTGGTGTCAATCCTTTTCTATCACGAACTGCCACCACTTTAATGCGTCGTCGTAAGTGTAAATTAATTGGCGCACCCTTTCCCATCGGTCCTGATGGAACCCGCGCTTGGATAGAAAAAATCTGTTCGGTTTTGGGAATACAACCCCAGGGATTAGAAGAAAGAGAGGCAAAAATTTGGGAAAGTTTAGAGGATTATCTGCAACTTGTGCGCGGTAAATCGGTCTTCTTTATGGGGGATAATTTACTAGAAATTTCTCTGGCACGTTTCCTAATTCGCTGTGGGATGACTTGTGATGAAATCGGTATTCCCTACATGGATAAACGCTACCAAGCGGCCGAATTAGCATTACTAGAAAAAACCTGTAATGATATGGGTGTTCCCATCCCGAAAATTATTGAAAAACCTGATAACTACAATCAGATTCAGCGTATTTACGATTTAAAACCCGATTTAGTGATTACGGGAATGGCCCATGCAAATCCCTTAGAAGCGCGGGGAATTAATACTAAATGGTCGGTAGAATTTACTTTTGCTCAAATTCATGGTTTTACCAATGCGCGAGATATTTTAGAATTAGCTACTCGTCCCCTGCGTCGCAACAATAACCTCAAGGAATTGGGTTGGGATAAGTTAGTTAAAGAGTCAGCAAAAGTGTAAATTTGTTGTCAAAAGTGTACAATTCTTAGGTAAGGAATTGATTTTCCTTACCTTTTTTCAGCATTTAGTTCACTTCAATGGCCAATAACTTATCTCACCAAAAACCCTATCATCTCAACTTTAGCAGTGAGGATTTAGGCACAGTAAAACCGACTATCACCCTATTATCGGGGGAACCAGAACGCTCGCGCTATATTGCTGAAACCTATTTACAAAATGCACGTTTACTATCGGATTATCGCGGATTAAATAGTTATCTTGGCTACCTGGATAATTCTACCCCAATTCTTCTGGCTACCAGTGGTATGGGTGCGCCATCTTTGAGTATTGTGGTTAATGAATTAATACAGGTGGGAATTAAAACTATTATTCGTATCGGTACTTGTGGCGCAATTCAAAATAGAATAAAAATTGGTGATATTATTATCTCCCAAGCGGCTTTATGTAGGCAAGGTGCGGCTAATGATATTGCTCCTCCGGAATATCCCGCAGTGGCGGATCCTTTTTTGACAGTTGCTCTAGTCAAATCGGCTCAATTTTTGGGAGTAAATTATCATTTAGGTATTACCGCTTCTGTGGATAGTTTTTATGAAGGACAGGAAAGAATTATGTCTTCTGCTAACCCTTATCTTCAGCGCCATTTAGAGGGAATTACGGAAGAATATCGACGTTTAAATATTCTCAATTATGAAATGGAAGCGGGGACTTTACTGAAAATGGCGGGGGTTTATGGATTTACTGCCGCTTGTATTTGTGCTGTGATTGCCGAAAGAAGCAAAGAGGAAGGGATTAGTTTAGAAAGCAAGCAACAAGCCATCGAAAAAGCGATTCAGGTGGCAATATTGACCGTTAGCAACCTCTCCCCATCCTCAATTGATTAATGTTCAGAAATCATTTTCATTAAGACTTCCTCTTTTTCCTGACTTTGGGGATAACAGGAGATAAGTTTAGCGCATAATTCCTGAATTGATTTAATCACATTATCGGCTAATTCTTGGTCGCCATTCCGCCAGCCAAGGGGTGCTAGATGGCCGCGATTGGCTAAGGGAAACACTGGTTTTAAGAGTTGTTGACTTAGTTGTTTAATGAACCAGGCTACCGTATCTTTAGCCTGTAGATCCTTAGTAAAGGCGATAATTTCCAAGAGTCGAAATAGCTTACTCTTGCTAATTAAACAACGGGTTTCCTGCACGTTTGGCTGTACATCTAAACCCAAACTCTGCACTAATTTAGCTAGGGCAGCTATGGGAATTGCGCTATCTATGCCGGCAATTACAGGAGCCAGTAAAAGTGAGGGTTGATTTTTCAAAGATACGGTATGAATATCGGTATTATTTAGCGATTTTTGGATATCTTCGGCTTGATTTTTGCCTACACAACCCCTCAAAACCTGTTCTAGTTCTGTGTTTTCCACATCACTTAAAATCTCTAAAAGGGAGATATATTTACACCCCAAACTATGGCCCATCCAAAAATAATTAGGATTACCAGCAGTGGGATCCTCTAAATACAAATTAAGGTTATCTTCATAGCCTAAAAACTTAGCCTCTTCATAAATAGTCTTTCTCAATCCAATCAAATCTTTGACCATTTCTAGGGAAACATTCCAATGACGAAAAGTAAAACGATAGGGAATAGCAATAATAGTGTAGCCTCGTTCAAAGACTTGTTTAAGCAAATAACGATAGAACAGATTGGGAAAAGTGCCGAAGAAAGCACCACCAATAAAATAGACAACCCCAATCGGTTTAGGATTGATAGCAACCCAGTTAAATTGCAGGGGAATAAACTTAAATTTCGATGTCATTGTTTTTCGGTATGTAATTGTTAATTTGGCAATTAGGGAAACAATCTTATAATAATTAAAAATCTCGGCGTTCAAAATAATTGATCGCCTTGTGCAAGCATGATACATTAATTTGCTCAAAAAAGTCTATTTTGTTGCGAATATGTAATAATTTTTGACAAAAGTAAATTTTCACTCCAAAAAATTCGCTTCTTCCTAGTTTTCTAAGCTAATCTTGACCGGATTAACTTGCCATCGGTGAAGTCAAAACCATTAGCGACGAGAAGATTATAAAGTCGCAGACAAGCTAAAGCTAGGAATTTTACTCACGGCATTTGGTGGGATTAGGAGCTAATAAGCTGAGATAATGGGAAAAAATTGGTTTTGGCTTTAAGGATGATATTATCTCAGGTGCAACTCGTTTAACACCAGAAAAAATTGGGCTCTCTTAGGTTTGGTGGGCAAAATGTATTCTAAGATACAGTCCTGCTGGCGAGCGAGTGAAAGGAACCACAAAGACACAAAGGACACAAAGATTGAGCGATCATATTGTAAGTTAAACTTATCACACAGAACCTAAAAGAGCCAAAATTGCTCAGTACGGTATTGAATTCGCCGACAATGAGAACGCTTTAATTGCACTTAATGTGATTGAGAAATGGGAGGGAGATTTAGCAGATGCTCAAGTCTTTATTTACTTTATGGATGACAAAGCGCAAAGGATACTTTACGATAGTTTTATAATACTAAATCCTGTTATAATAAAACAAGTAAAGACGAGGAAATAAAATGCCCAAGAAAGCTTACTTAGCCGAACATCTAAGTTCAGAGGAACTGAAAGATAGATACAGAAGCAGTCAAGACTCAGTGGAAACAAGAAGATGGCACTTATTGTGGAAAATATCCTTAGGATGGACAATCAAAAATGCGGCGGTAGCTGTGGGGTTAGATTATCAATATAGTTTTAGAATTCTCAAGAAATATAATGAATTAGGAGAAGAAGGAGTTAAAAATCTCAAGAAAAAAAGTGCAGAACATCGGAGAGGAAAAGAACCTTTATTGAAGGAAGAACAATTTCAAAAATTAAAAGAAGAACTGAAAGAACGTCCTGCGGATGGAGGAATTTGGACAGGACCGAAGGTAGCCAGATGGATAGAAAAGGAAACGGGGCGAGAAAAAGTTTGGAATCAAAGAGGATGGGATTACCTAAAAAAGTCGAGATATTCTTGTCAAAAACCCAAGCCAAAACATAAAAAGGGAGACCCAGTTGAATAAGAAAAATTCAAGCAAAATTTAAGTAGTCGTACAAAATAAATTTCCTAGTGAAGAAAGGCAAAAGGTAAGGGGGGGTTAGATATATGTAATTAATTTTGCTTAGGTACTTACCAGTAAAAGTCCAAGAATTAAGAGATAAATTCCCCAATTCTCAAGTAGAAGTCTGGTTCTTTGACGAACATCGAGTTGGCTTAAAACCAAGCATTAGAAAAGTCTGGGCTCCAATAGGAGAAAGGCCTTCTGCCCTAGTGCATCATCGTTATGAATGGTTATATGTTTACGGGTTTGTTGAGCCAAAAACAGGAAAAACACTCTGGTATTTAATTCCAAGAGTTAATCATCAATGGTTAAGTTTAGTCTATCAATCTTTTGCAAAAGATGTCGGGTTATCAGCAGAAAAAATTGTCCTATTAGTACAAGATAATGCTGGGTGGCATATAAGTGAAAAACTTGAAGTTCCTGATGGAATCATGCTCGCTTTTTTACCAGCTTATTCGCCAGAACTACAGCCAGCCGAGAGATTGTGGTCTCTAGTAGATGAACCTCTGGTTAATGAGTATTTTGAAACAATTGAAGAAATAGAAGAAATTCTGATAACTCGTTGTCAGTATCTCGAAATAATGACTAATGAAATTAAAAACTTGACTAACTATCATTGGCTAACTTATGATTGATTGTTATGATTTTTTTAAAACAGGATTTAGTATCATAATATGGTCATAGTCTTAATGTTTTACTATTTAATGAGAACTCTTGCAAATTAATTATGTGCTATGATAGGTCGCCAACTTATTTTCTTCAGAAAATTAATTAGTACATTTGTTTCAAATGAAAACATGAAGTTTAACTTTCAACCCAAAACTCTTTAGATATGCTTTAATTTGGTTGTCAAAACATCTTTATTTAGGGTTTGCTGAAAAAGTTTTTCGTGGGGGTAGGCTTTGTGAGATTTCGGACGTTCGGCGAGACTTCGGACGTTCGACGAGCTCAGTAGTTCGACAAGCTCACTAACACGAACGCTCAGTCGAACCGCCGCATGAGATCATTACTATTATTCAGTGTTGGAGAACTGGGGAGCTTTGTTCAGTGAGCAGCAAACAGTCAAAAGACGGTACTGTTAAGGCTATTTGTGGGGAACGGTAGTCTGTCCTCTGGGGATGATACTAAATCCCGTCATATTTCATCTTATTGCCAGCCGACTCCCTGATAACTAATTTTTGATAAGCTAAGAGACAGTAATTATAATTTCGTCGTTAATCCTATGATTTTGCCAGGTAGTACCGTTCGAGTCAGCAATCCCGATGATACCTACTATAAATTTGAAGGTTTAGCCCAGCGTTTAAGCGATGGGAGAGTGGCCGTTCTTTTTGAGGGGGGCAACTGGGATAAGTTAGTCACCTTTAATCTCTCGGAATTAGAAGAAGTAATTATTGCCCCCGCTAAAGGCAAAAAATAACCATGCGTCCACCCTTACCGCAATTGGCTACGGATAACCGCCATCCCGATCATATCGCCGAAGTTATCGAGACGACGACGACCGAGTTTTTAGCGCAATGTTTGGAACCAGAGGAGTTAAACTTTCCTTTTATGCCCGCTTTTGGTAGTTGGGTAAAAGCCTACGATGAAGAAACGGGTAATAAGATTTTTGGGATTGTCACCTTTGCCACCACTGCACCCATCGATTCGGTACATCGCGCTAGAGCTTTGGGGTTATCTTTGGCTGAATTGCGGGAACAACAGCCGCAGATTTTCGCTATGTTAAAAACGGAATTTCGGGCAACTATTGTCGGTTTTGAAACCCTGCCCGGACAATTTAATGGCAATGGCGCCGGGCGAGGTTATATCTATCAATATATTCCTCCCCGGCCCCCACAAATTCATCAGGCAGTTTATCAATGTGAGTCGTTAGAAGTGGTTTATTTTAGTGAACAATTAGACTTTTTACGAATTTTATTACAGGTCAAAAATACTCCCGTGGAAGCTTTGGCAGCCGCTTCTATCCGTCAGATGTATCAATTGCGTCAAGCCGATCGACAATGGTTAGTAAATGTGGGCAGACAGTTAAGTGTTTTACTTAAAGATGATTATGATCGCTTACGTTATATTCTCAGTCAAATTCATATTAGTCCTTAGATGATTCGGCTCTCTTGGCGCTCTTAGAGTAGTGAAAATCCCTTACTCCCTCTCTTTGTGTCCTTTCTGTCTTTGTGGTTAGGAAAAAAATCAGCAACCCTTGGCCATTCTCGGAAATGTCGGGAATGTTTCTAGATAACATTCTCTACCCGGTGAATATGGGTCAAGTTTCTGTTTTTTGTCCTCTGGGTTGACTAGACAAAAAATGTCGATATAATGAATGGTTATGCGGTAACTCTCGCTATTTTTAGCCTTGATTGTAAATTCTAGATAGTTTAATTGATCGCCCCTTAAGAAAATGGCAATACAAACAACCTTTGCAGAGATTCTAGAAGCAGCCGAGCAACTTCCCCTTGAAGATCAAGAAAATCTCATTCATATTTTACAAAATCGTCTTCGAGATCAAAAAAGAACAGAGTTGGTTAGAGATGTTCAAGAAGCTCAACAAGAATTTGCACAAGGTCAATGTCAACCCATGACACCTGAACAAATCATGGAGGAAATCCTTTCGTGAATTTTGTTTTATTACGCTCGAATATATTTATTAGAAATGCTCGAAAAATTGTGAAAAAACAGGCTTTTTTAGTTCAGAATATCCAAGAAACTTTAGCTTTATTATCCGTAGATCCATTTCAACCTCGATTAAGAACCCACAAATTAAAAGGGGAGCCTAAAGACTCTTACGCTTGTAGTTTGGGCTATAATTTAAGAATTGTCTTTAAATTCGTTGAATATGAGCAGAAACAGGCAATTCTTTTAGAGTCAATTGGGACTCACGATGAAGTTTATTAGGCTCTTCGGTTTGTGTTATGCAATGGACGGGGGTTATAAGGAATGGAACCCTTATATAGAAAGGTATTTGGCGATTTTTGTCAATTGTTTTTGACCTAGAGCGAACTAATCAATTAAATCTCTTGCCAGATAAGGATTTAGTCGATTTATGCCACCCTATCGAACCATACCAAGTAACGAAGAACCCTCCATTATAGGTTCGATCGTTATCTCCCCCCAGGGTGCGGTTAGCTTATTGGGAACCATGGTCGATATATTGTGCTAAATCTAGATCAGAATCGGTGATAGCCATTATCTACGCCTTAATATAGTCAATCGATCGCTATTTTCTCATTTTATGGAAATCGCACAGCAAAGTCATGTCTCACTAACCTAGAAATTCCGAGACTAGCAAAAATCCAGTAACCTAGGAAGAAACCGTCACAAGTGAAGACTAGGAGACAATAGACCTATGTTAGAAGCCTATCACCGACACGTTGCCGAGCGAGCGAAATTAGGTATCCCTCCCCTTCCCCTCAACGCCCAACAAACGGCGGAATTATGCGAAATACTCAAAAATCCGCCCGAAGAACTCAAGGGAGAATTGCTGACCCTTAACGAGGTTTTGGAATTATCCGACACCAATCCCTATGCTAAACAGGTTATCGATGCTTGGGCTAATGGCGCTTGGTTTATCGCTAAACCGAAACTTGCTAACCGGCCCGATATTCCCCTCCATGCTTTGGTATGTTAGAAACCGGTGTTGTCAAATCAGAATATGAAGAATGAATTGCTACACAACGAAAGCCCTGCTCTTACCCAAAAATGTTATCGCCCATGAACAGTTTTAATGAATTAGAAGAACTGGAAGCTTTTCAGCGCCGTTTAGAGTCTGCTCGTCTGCGTCGTCGTCAGTTGGAAGAGCAGCGCAGACAACTGGAGAATGAATATACTTCCTACGATACACCAGAAAAACTGAAAGGACTGGCAGAAATTGCCGAGACAGCTACTGAATCACCGACTTTTAAGGCAAAATTTTGCCATTTTTATCATCGAAGAGCGACGAGAACGACAGCAGATATAGTGGAAGGGGTAATCGGAATTACCTTTGGCAGCAATATCCCCTTAGCGATCGTAGCCCTAATTATTATTACACTGTTGAAAAACCGTCTTGATGATTATTGCGCTCAGTTTGGAGAAACCGAACCGCAATCAAGATAAAAAACCTAATACCAAATTTCTAAATTCCTGAAAGACATAGAGCTTCTAAAATCCAAGACCATCCCGTCAAATACCCGATAGTGTCATTGGATAAACGATTAAAAAGAGCATCGAGTTTATCTCTTAAAGCATCAAGAGATTCAAAAGTTTCCCATACCAGAGAATTTTTCAGGTAAAGCCAAACTCTCTGTTGCGGGGTTAACTTCGGGACAACAAGAAGGTTGATAAAATAAGAGAATATTGTCCAGAATTTCCAAGTGTCCCGCAATATGTGCAGGAGCGTTATCTACTTGTAAAATATGTAATTCATCGGGAAAAGCTTGCGATAGTTGTAATAGATATTCTCTGAAACAATGCCCATCTAAATGGGAGAATTCAGAGAAGAAGCTTCTGCCCTGTCGAGGCTCTACAGCCCCGTACAACCAAAAACATTGGAAGTTATCTTGAAAATTACCAATGGGCTTAACTCCGAAAAGAGTTATTTTATTCCGAGCAATAGTGTGACAACCAAATCTACTTTCATCCTCGCACCAAAAACTTACTTTCTCGTAATGCTTTACTTTCTCGCTTTCCCTGTTTAGTAGAGCTTTTAGCTGTTTAGATAAGTTCGCTGTTTTTTTGTAGAAACTTAACCAGCGATGGATTGTTCTTTCCCCTCGTCCCATTAATACTGCTAAATGGCGAACCGTCTCTACCTCGCCCATCTTCAAAAAATATCAGGACTGTACTTTAGCGTAGGCTAAACTACTTTTTTGTTGTTTCATTAATTCTTTCAAATCTTCTACTGACTCAACAATATCAATTTTGGGTACGACCGGCATCGCCAATTTATCCACTTAATCATCTTTTCTATAAGTAGGGCTTGCTGAATAAAGGTGAAATCTAGGCAAGGTAAGGGTTTTGTGGCTTTTCTAGCGAAACAGGTGCAAGATTTTTAGAGAATCGTCGTTCAAAACCTTGCGTCTTCATCGGCCCGCATCCTGTAGGGGCGAAGCATTCGGGCAATAACCTATCGGTGAAACCGTAGATTTTCTATCCGAATGCTTCGCCCGTACTTTTTCAGCAAACCCTAAGTATGCCATAGTTTTTGAAATTTGGTATGACTTCTCTATCCGCACCGGTCGCCCTAAGTTTGCATTTTCGCCAAGCTTTTTTGAGCAGATGGTCTTTTGCCCGTTAGTTTAGAACTTGAGAGGAGGTAACGTGCCATTGAGACAAATGATTAATTAAAGCTGTCCATAATTTCTTGA
Source organism: Microcystis aeruginosa Ma_MB_S_20031200_S102 (assembly GCA_007095845.1). GTDB lineage: Bacteria > Cyanobacteriota > Cyanobacteriia > Cyanobacteriales > Microcystaceae > Microcystis > Microcystis aeruginosa_D. The sequence continues at coordinate 5,938 of SFBI01000019.1, read as the reverse complement.
ACTAGCTCAGGATGATCTTTTTTATACTTTGAGAGATAGTATTGCCAAAACAGTTTTTGCAGGTCTTGATCAATTTCTAGGTATTCAAAATCTTTAAACAGCTTTTCATGAATGTATTTTATCTTACCTTCAATTCCTTTATCTGAATCAACAAAATAATAATCAGTAAGTAACTCTATTACTCTGATTTTTTGTAGCTTGTTTAGTTTATTAAATAATTTTTTGGAGAGTTTAGCAAATGATAATGTAGGAATCATATCCATAAAAAATAGAATTATAAAGAATCCAGAAAAAATTGTCAAAATATAGATAATAATAAGATATATTGTATTTAAAATACCTTTCATTGACGACAAGGAAAATTGATACTGATTTTTGTGGTAAATACTACCATAATAATCAATTAATCCAGTCGATTTTAACAAGATTTTATCTACAATAGAAGCTGAGTAATAATTGTCAGCAATCAATGCAGTACAACGCTGTTTTAATCCAGTAATATCTAAATTAGAATAGTCATGGTTTAAATAAAAGTTACAGCCAGCATCATAAAATAGATCGGAAGTCAAAACATAAACAACAGAAAATGTAAGTAGAAAAATGAATATAAAAAAAGAAAATATACCTATTTTTCGCAAAAATATGTAAATAATAGTTGGATCGAGATTGTATCGCTCAAGAAACTTCAAATGATTGAACAGACTGAATAGTTTTGAATTTTGAGAATTTTTGTTAGTTGATAAAATCATCAAAAGACGATCTAAAAATTCACCATAATCTTTAACGTCACTAATAATATTAACAAGAACTTTATTTTTAAAATTGGTATTAATTGAGAGCCACATCTGATCATCATTGATTAAATCAAGACATAAATTCTCAAATTTAGTAATGTTGAATAAATCAAATCGATCATAACTTAATTCTCGTCCTACAAGCATTCCAGAGAATTTCTTGAAATTACTGTTTCTAATTTTTTTAATTTTCCCGTATAACCTGTCTGGATTGATAATCCAAAAGAAAAGTATAGTTATGGTTAGCAGAATTCCAAGTTTAGTTAGTAAAATGGTTAATCGAGAAGTTATCGTATCCGCTTGCCACCAGTTAATATTGATTCCTAGAAATTTTTCCAAAGCATCCAAGCATTGTACATAAACGAGATAAAGGTTAGGGTGATTAATGTAATTACTGAAATGATAAACAATTAATTCTATAGCCAATTTTAAATTCGTGACAATAAACTTATCAAATAACTCAGACAATGGAGGAATGATTAAAACAATAAATCCTAAAAAGAAAGTTATCAAACCAGCATTTACACCCGTCTCTTCAGAGGCATCAATAGTATTCGTATTACGATTCATTGAATTGAATAAAATTTCTTGAGTCCATCCGTCAAAAGTATGCCAATAATTTTTAAGCTGACGGAAATAAACTCGTTCTCTTTGAATTTTTTGGGAGAAGCTAAAAGTATTGATTAATATTTTAATGGGTATAATCGTAAACTTACAAAACAGCCATAAAATAAAAGACATGAGCCAATCTACACCTTGACAAATATATAAAAAGGGAATCATGGCATAGTGTATTAATCGGATGAGGAAGAATAAATATTCAACAATGCTAAGAATATATAAATAAAATTCTAAAAGATAATTTTCAAAATTATTTTGGTATGTTATCAAATTTCCGATTTTATTGATGAGATTATCTAGTTTAAGATATAGCGAATATTTTATCACTCTATGTTCAGCTAACTGAGAAAATTTATCATATTCTCTTAACCAAATATCCCGCTTCATTTTCATATAAAGTGACTGAATCACTAAAGACGACTTAAAACTAGGGGTAAAAAATACCTTAGAAAAATCTTGATAAGAAATGCCTGCAGCATAGTGATAAAGAAGTTTAAAACTGTAGCCACGTTTTTCTAAATTGTGATTAATTAAACTCTCTTTAAAATAAGCAATTAAGTGAAGAAAATATTGATTAGATGAATTTCGCTCTAAGACATCTAACACAGTGGGAATATCTTTATCATACTGATTGTTTGACTGAATATCATGGATAGTGAAGGATAAAATGATCGGTGTAATCTGAGCAGGTCTTCCTAACAATTGGGCATAAATCTCTATGTATTTTGTATAGGTATTAGGAGATTTAAAAATTTTCTCTTTTAAAGAATCAGTTAATGCGTCTTTGATAGATTCATTTAAAGATGGTAGCTCTTCCAAGGATTGTTTTAAATCATCAATCAAATCCTGAATCTTTTCTAGATCGTCAAAATAAATCATTAATTGACCGATCAACGATGCTTTATACTCAATAGGCGCAATTTCCTTAATACACTCAAAAGCAGTTTGTAATTTAGCATTATATTCTTTTTTCTCATCCTGTGGAATCAAGGCAGAAATAACTTCAGCCAAAGACTTGACAATCAATTCATGATCAATAGAAAGTTGAATCAAATATTCAAATGCTTTTTTCCAATCCAGAGACGCATCATTTATTTTAGTCACCCCTAATGGATTTACCTTGAGAAAATCTACAATATAAGGTAATACCTCAAAAATTTTATTAACAGATTCTTCATTATCCTCTGTTATTGTGTTCTTCGTATATTGTTTATAACTATTGGAAGGATATTTGTACTCAAGAAAAATTAAATTCAGTAACTCATCGTACTCTGATTGTGCTTGATTATTGACGGGTACTGGTATCTCTTTCTCTGGTGTTTCTATTGGTTCTTCCTCAATTAAAGAAAAACCTAACTCAGTTAAAACCCTACCCGCAGCATGGGCTACTGTTAATTTATCTCTCCATAAATCAGGCTTTCCTCGGACTTTACAAATTACGTCATAAAAATAGTTTCTATCAACACCACCCAGAAACTTATCAAAGCTATCATGTGTACCCAGATCAATTCCATATTGTCGTAAAAATTCTTCTTTGGATTGAGATAACTCAACTGTTCTAAAAGAAGAATATTTATCCTTATTATCTAAAAGATACTCCTCATCAAAAATTGCCCATCGCAACATTTGCTTAATAACCTTTTTCTGCTTTCTCGGATTATCAAATTCCGTTAATCCCAATGCCGCCATAAAATAAGCCTGATATTGATAATATCCATCCCAGCCATCCTTAAACGTTGTTAAAGCATTAATTAAACGATTTTTCTTGCTTTTTGCTAAATCTTCCCTACCCAACCACAGCAAAAAAACTTCTCGCCACTGGGTATCAAAAATACGGTAACTAGCCCTACTATGATTAGGATTATAGGAAATGTGATTGAAAAAAAAGCGACTATCCTCAATTCCCACCGCCGCAAAATATTCCGTAAAGCTAGGATGAAAGAAAGCATAAATATTTTTGTTTTTATTGTTAACATCTTCTCCTACCTTATTGAGCCAACCTAACTTGAGAACTAGATTAAATAAGGAACTATCATTACCTTGTTCACCCAAAAACTTACAGACAATATCTTCGTGAAATCGAAAACGAGTCAATTCATGATCCCAACAATATTGAGCTAATTTACCTATCTGACGATTTAGCTGTTTTAATTGCTTAGAAGTCACCGATAAACGATACTTTTTCCCCTCATTTTGCCAATGTAATAAACTATTAACAAATTGACGATATAAACCCGCTCTCGTCTCTGGTAAACGATTTTGACCCTGTTGATGATACCAATTCCAACAAAGCAACGTTAAACAAAGCGGATTCCTAACTAAATCCTGAACACGCTGTTTCCCCTCATTTTTTAACTCATTAATTAATTTAGCTCCTTGCTGTTGATTATTTGCTTGATCGTAGGGTGAAAACCAACGAGTAATAAACTCCTCTACTTGCTCAGGATAGGAAAATTTAAGCGTTTTGTAAGTATCAAACTCAATTAAAGCATTAAAATCATTGTCCCAAAGATTTAAACGACAAGTCAAAATAATTCGAGTATTGTCAAACCAACTAACCTCATTGATTTGTTTCTCAAGCTCTCGTAAAATGTTAACAGACTGGTTGTACATTTCATCAACCCCATCCAATAATATCCAAATATTGCCTGCTTTTAATCGCTGCTTAAAACTACTTTCAATCCGATTAAAATCCGCATCTATGTTAATATTCCTAATAACAGACTTTAACCATGTATCAAATAAATAATCCTCTAAATCCTGACCTTGTAAATCTGCTAAAGACACCCAAATAGGAATATCTTCGGGCATCTCTTGACCTAACCAACGGCCAACCTGTTGCAACAAGGTTGTTTTTCCCGACCCTGGTTCTCCAATAATTGCGATACGTTTTCCCTGACTTTTAGGACTTTGACAACGTTTTAATACCTGTTCTAAAAATTCCTGATTTTCATAGGTTTTAATAACCTCAACTTCAGTTGTTACCTCTTTAAAAATGATCGGCTCATCAGTTGAGATTGGCTCATTTTGATTCTTATTTTTACTGAAAGGATTTAGATTTTTTATCCCTTGATTAATGGCTTGAATGACATCACCTAGAGGGTTAAAATTACTTTTTTCTCTTCGAGATTGCGTGTACGCTGGATATTTCTCAATAACTTTACGTTCCAGTAAACCGAGAGGTACATAGACTTCTTCTCGCTCATACTTTCTATCAACTTTTCGCGCCGTCAAGGGATTTGTTGTTAGTTTTTGCTGTAATTGTAAGCGGTAATTACAAATTGTCTGCCAAGGAATATTTTCAGCAGTATAACGAATCTCGGTGTCTAAACTCAATGGTTCTGTTGCAGGATTTTGGAACACTACAGGCAACCAACCAATCCCAGGATAACTATTATTATAGTCTTCATTAATACGTTCAGTTGCTGTTCTGACAGCATAATAAAATGACTCTCCTTGATGAAAAAAAGCACCCAGAAAATACTTAAAAAAGTCTTGAGCAACGCCATTCGGTACAGGCTCTCGCATAACAATAACTTGCGGAATATTCAAATCCTGTAAATACTCTGCTAACTTTAGACCGTCACAGGAATTAAAGATAGCTAACTTTAAGCCTCTAGAAATCGCTTTCTTTAAACCATCTCTTAATTCATCCAGACTTAAATTCTCATGGTCATTAATTGCTATGGAGCCGCGATCGCCTTGACTAGAACTATGACCTGAAAAAGATAGAATATCCCAAGTCTGCTCCCATAAAGCATCACTAAACCTTGATTTAGGTTCTTTGACTAAAAACTCAGGATCAGTATTCGGCAACTGATTTAAAAATACTTTATCTTTCTGCACGTCAATCCCTTTATCGCCCCCTAAAATTGCTAAAAGACGAATCTTGCCCTCCCTAGATTTAGCACTAGATGGCGATTTATAGCTGGTCGGACTAAGCGCGAACCACGCCTGCGGACGTTTTTCCCAGAGCGACCATTCTGACCAAGGAAACTCAATAAACTTACGATCATCAGTAGAAATGTTGATAATAACTTCCTCTCGGTCACTGGTTTTATCCAGAATTTCCTCTTTTAGAGTCCGTAAATTGTCTTCTAGCCACTGTCTTGACTGACTTGCAAATTCTACTCTTGCCTCTTGACAAGCATTTCGCTGTATCTCTTCAGAATAATTTGTGATCTGTCCTGGAATATCACCAATACGAGGAGGATTATTCAAATCCTGACGAACTAACCCGCGAAAATTTCCTTGCCATCGGCTAGACTCCCGTTGATTCTCAGGTAAAACTAGAGTAGAACTGACACGCATGAGAGGATTGCTGCCCGAACCCTGGGTAACATCAAAAATACTGAGCCTTGCCTCCTGATCAAGTTCAATATTGACCTTTTTATAGTTTTTTGACATATAGTCATTTCAAATAAGTGTGAGACGAGGGAAAAATAAGGTAAAATAAAGAGAAACGAGCAATCCATACAGAAAAATGTCTTATAGCCTAGACTTGAGAAAAAAAGTGATCGATT
>SFBI01000189.1 GCA_007095845.1 Microcystis aeruginosa Ma_MB_S_20031200_S102 | reverse complement strand
TTAACCAGTTTGTGCCTTAAACCTTTTCCTGTATGGGTTTCAGCTATTTTTGGGTGTAGGCTCTCTCATCGAATTTTATTTTAAGTTAATTATTTGCATAACAGTTACCGAAGAGCCAACTGGGGAAAGTGAAAGACAATATCGAGAATTTTTTATTTCTTGATTTGTTGCTTTATCTTTAACTAGGGCTGGCTGAATAAATCTAAAAACCTTGTTGGGTAAGACTCTTAAACTTTTTGGCACTCAAAAAGTATCAGATAAGTAGCTGTTTATAATTAAATTAAAAAAAGCTTGTATAGTAAAGCTTTGAGTTTTTGTTAGATTGATATTTATCAACTTTAGAGCATTGCTGGACAGAGAGGGAGCTTGGGGAATTTTCTACATTGTAAGTTCGGAAGAACCATTAAAAATGGATTTTAGGTTTGATCCCCCCGGTCCCGCTTAATAGGGAGGGTGCCGATAGGCGGGGGGATCTGAAAGTTTTTAATACCTACCTACTTATGGGAGTGATTCAGAGGGAAAATTCAGCGACTTTGCATCACTTACCCTGTTGTCCCAACTATAATTAGAATCATTAAATCCCAACGATAAACCCCGCCTCGATAAACGATAGCCGATAACTGATCGCTAAACATGGAGCCATCTTTCGCCCTTACCCTGCAAATTGTCATCACTGTTGTAGCGGGGATTACGGCCCAAGTCATCGCCGAATACCTGAAAGTTCCCAGTATTGTCTTCCTGCTCATTTTTGGGATTGCTTTAGGGTCCGATGGTTGGGAAATTTTACAACCCCAAAGTCTGGGAATTGGCTTAGAAGTCCTTGTTGCCCTCTCTGTGGCGATTATCCTATTTGAAGGCGGTTTAAGCCTAAGCGGACGGGAATTAGGGCGAGTTTCTGGCAGTTTACGCAACCTTGTCACCCTCGGTACTTCCATCACTCTCATTGGTGGCGGTATGGCAGCCCACTGGTTGGGGGAATTTCCCTGGCCGATCGCTTTTCTTTACGCTTCTTTAGTGGTGGTAACTGGTCCGACGGTGATCGGTCCTTTGCTGAAGCAAGTAGCCGTAGATCGACGGGTAGCGACGCTTTTAGAAGGAGAAGGGGTATTAATCGACCCTGTGGGCGCAATTTTAGCCGTAGTGGTGCTAAATACGATTATTGATAGTCATTCCCGCCCCATGGAAATTATCACCGGTTTAACCCTGCGTTTAGGCATCGGGGCGGCGATCGGCATTGCTGGAGGAGGATTGTTAAGTTTTATTATAAAAACTTGCAATTTTTTGACTTTTGAGTTAAAAAATCTCGTGGTTTTAGCGGGAGTCTGGGGATTATTTGGTTTATCGCAATTTAGTCGCAGTGAATCGGGGTTAATGGCGGTGGTAATGGCGGGAATTGTGCTAAAAGCGGCGGCAGTTCCCGATGAACGGTTATTAAGGCGTTTTAAGGGTCAATTAACCACTCTTTGCGTGTCGGTACTGTTTATTTTATTAGCGGCGGATCTTTCGATCGCCAGTGTCATCGCTTTGGGTTGGGGCAGCGTCCTGACGGTGTTAGTCTTGATGCTGGTGGTGCGTCCCCTGAGTGTAGCTCTGTGTACCCTAAAAAGTGACCTAAATTGGCGACATAAGTTATTTATCGCTTGGGTTGCTCCTAGGGGAATCGTTTCTGCTTCCGTAGCTTCTTTATTTGCCATTTTACTCACCCGTGCCGGTATTAATGGCGGTGAAGCGATCAAAGCTTTAGTCTTTTTAACAATTTTAATGACCGTTTTTATTCAGGGATTAACGGCGCGGTGGGTGGCAAAAGGGCTAAAAATCACTTCTTCTGCGGCAACAGGGGCAGTAATCATCGGTTGTAATCCCCTAGGTCGCTTAATCGGCTGTTTATTCCAAGAACAAGGGGAAAACGTGGTTTTAATCGATACGGATGCCGCAGCCTGTCAGCAAGCACAAGAAGAGGGTTTGACGGTGCTGCAGAGTAGCGCACTTGATACAAAAATACTGCAAGAAGCCGGCATCGAATCCATGGGGACTTTTCTAGTTTTGACTAATAATAGCGAGGTTAATCTGGTTTTAGCCCAGAGAGCTAGGGAGGAGTTTCATCCTCCCCGGGTGTTGGCTGCCTTTGCGGGAACCCCCAACCCAGATAAAAATAAAGTTAATCAGGTTTTTCTGCCTAGTTTTTCGGTCAAGGAATGGAATCAGTATTTAGACGATAATCAGATTAAATTAGGTAAAACTATCTTTAAAGCCGATGATTTGAGCGAACAACAGACCAGACTAACTAAATTAATCGAAAATGGCGAACTGCTGCCCCTACTATTGCGTCGTGATAATTCCCTACAGGTAGTCACAGAAAGGGAAGAATGGCGCACCGGAGACGAATTAATCTATATTCTGCGCGATTTACGCCCACAACTGCTTAAACGTCTTTCTGGCACTGTCAGAACCCGTTTATCTTTAGAAATCTTACCCGAAGTAGAAATCGCCACCAGTAGATAACTTGAGACTGTTCTCTACTATTCAGTGGATTTAACGGGTTCAGGGCTTAAAATAAGCAACTGCCGACCGACGTTAGATTTAGCGACACCTAGCAGTACGGGATGTTCAGTTTTGGGGGCATCTTGGGGTAAAGCACGAAAAAGGTACAGCCATCCCCCTCTTTCCAGTAATAATCGCCAGACGCGATCTTGCTCCGTATCGGTTAGGTTGCGCTGTTGAATAATGCGGGCTAAATTAGGATCGCCAATGAGACTCTGCTGATCTTCGGGCGTTAGGGCTTCAAAAAGGGGCTGATTGGGGTCAAGATCCCCTGCTTCCTTACCTAAAATGAGCAGTTCCTTGGCACTAATCAGGGTGACAATGGGGAGAGTAGAAGTGGGATTCACCGCATCTCGACGGGCATCCTTTAAACCTTGATCCCGGGCAAGATGGAAGATAAGTAAGAGAATCCAACTCAGGAGAATCAGTTCTGAGACGAGAGGAAGGGTTAACTGACGCTGAAAGCGGGGACGAGGAGCATAGGGTATTTTTCGACGATTGCGTTGGTTTTGTCTTTTCAGTTGCCAATTTTTCAGTCTAGTTAACCACTGTTGATATTGCCAGTGAAGGAAAGCAAGACAAAGGGTGGAAAGCTGAAAAAATATAGGAATCAGAAGGGCAATAATCAGGGTGTTAGCAATACTTTGAGGCGTACCAAAGAAGACTTGAAGAGGGAGTAATAAGAAGGATTCAACCGGAAAATCGAGGCTGGTGATACCGAGTTGGTAATAGGCAAAGTATGCCCAACGATAGACCCAACCTGTATAGTACAATCCCGCACCAATGAGACCGGCGGCACTGGCAAGATTGAGGAGAATCGTCGGGGGAGAAGGAGTCGTCACAGGGGGCTACTAACGCTAAAAAAGAACGCTAAAATTAAAGTTATTATAGATGATCATTGTAGAGTGGGTTATGGTCAGACGTTTAGAAATTATATCTGGTATAGCTTTAGTTTTTTTGGGATTTTTGACTGTTTCTAGTATCGCTCAAGCACCCACCCTCGAAGCGGCTTTACCACGATTAGCAAATATTACGTTACAAAATGGCAGAGATTATAAGGGGGTGACGTTAACTCGGTTCGATCGCTCTCAGCGTCGGATTTCTTTTGAGCAAGGGAGTAAGGAGTTTAATCTACCCATTGCCCAAGTGACACAATTAACCTTAGAGGGAGAAACCATCATCAGTATTGCCGAAAACCCGACAATTGTGATTCAGGGAGAGGACAAGCGATGTGGTTCGGTTTATGCTGTACCGCGCCGTTTTGAGCATTTGAGTTTGGTGGAAAAGCAAAAGCGTAAGCAGGTAGAGATTAACTTATCAGATTTGCCTCCAGGGATGCAAAGAGATTTAACTCAGAAAGGGGCTTATGGTTATGTCTTGAAACAGTTAGAATTTGCTAATGGCGAGTTAAAAGCGGCAGGAGTGGTGCGTTGTCGGGCAAATTAATCACCAAAATTAGGTCAATAAAAATCAGTATCAGGATTTTTAGGATTAAGGGATTAACAGGATTAGGTGACTTGTGAAGATTCTATAATTAAAGGATAAAAAGACTATAATATCCATCCTGAAAATCCTCCAATCCCCTAAATCCTGAGATCAGGATTTAGGGGATTAAGGGATTAACAGGATGGCTCTTCTAGGTTCTGTGTGATCGGTTTAACTTACATTATGATCGATCGATCTTTGTGTCCTTTGTGTCTTTGTGGTTCGTTCCACCCCCTCGCTAGGAGAAATGTATCTTAGAATACATTTTACCCACCAAACCTAGGAGAGCCACAGGATTAGGTTATTGGCAAGGAGTAGGATAATTAAAGGATCATAAAGAACATTATATCTATCCTGAAAATCTTCCAATCCTCAAAATCCTGATACTGGCATTGAGGATTAAGGGATTAACAGGATTAGGTGACTTGTGAAGAGTCTATAATTAAAGGATGCAGGGAATAGGACACCTACCCCCAACCCTATCCTGAGATCAGGATTTAGAGGATTAAGGGATTAACAGGATTAGGTGACTTGTGAAGAGTCTATAATTAAAGGATCATAAAGAATATTATATCTGAACTTCCCCCATACATATATACCATAATAGCCGAAAACCCTTATCTATCAATGGATACACCCCTTAACTTTTCTTCATGTACCCATGTAATTTGTAACATTTCTTAATCG
>SFBI01000188.1 GCA_007095845.1 Microcystis aeruginosa Ma_MB_S_20031200_S102 | reverse complement strand
ACTTAAACTAATAAAACGGAGAGCCTATGGCTTTAGAAACTTTCGGAATTTTTGGGTTAGAAGTATGTTATCTTGGCATCTTGTCTGTTGATTTAGCATAAAGGGTAACGAAGAGCCTTATTTGTTGCCCTTCTAACATCTTCATCATTTGTTCTAGCATAATAATAACTCCTGAATTAATCAATTTTTACGTTGTGTAACTATCCTATTAAGTGAGTGGTTTTAACGAAGGTAGGGGACAAAAGGCAAAAGGAGCAATAGATAATCAGTTTTTAATAACCAGATTTAGTCTCACGCATCAGTTAACGATTTTTAAAAGCTTCGATCGCCGCTGGCAAAGTATAGTAAATTCTTTCTTGGCTGATTTTATCTAACAAGCGAGAACGTTGCAATTGTAAGTACAGATCGTGTTTAACCCTAGCGAGGGCAAAAACTATACCCTGTCTTGATAATTCTGCCGCCAGTTCCTCGATAACCTCCACGGCTGTACTATCCAATTCCCCAAGGGTCTCCGTATTCAGGACAAACCATTCTACTGGTTTTGTCTCCCGGGCAATGGCACTGAGAGCGCGACGTTTAAAGTCGGCCGCATTAGCAAAAAATAAGGGGGCATCGTAACGATAGATAACTAACCCCGGTATTGTTTGCGCTTCCGGCCAATCCTGGAGTGCGTGTAAACCCATCACCCCCGGGACTGTACCCAAGACCGCATCATCGGGCCGAGTAATGCGGGCCAATAAATCGATAACCGAGAGACCGATGGCGATGGCAACCCCGCTTAAAATCCCCGTGGTTAGCACCCCCACCATGGTCAGGACAGCGAGGTTAAACTCACTATTGCGAAAGCTTTTTAGTCGTTTAGCGCCGGCAATATCCACCAGTTTACAGGCCGCATAAATCACCAGCGCACCCAAAGCGGCCTTGGGAAAGAGTGCCAGTAGCGGACCGAGGGAGAAAATGACCGCCACCACCACCACTGCCACCACCAGGGAGTAAATCTGACTTTTACTACCCACGGAATCCCCCACCGCGGTGCGACTGGCGCTGCTGCTGATGGGAAATCCCTGACAAAAACCCGCCGCCAGATTCCCCAGTCCCAGGGCTAAAAATTCTTGATTGGCATCGATTTCTTGGTTATGACGTGCGGCGAAGGCTCTAGCGGTCAAGACGTTATCGGAATAGCCCACCAGGGCAATGCCGACGGCCGCGGTCACTAGAGGTAGTATTTGGGAAAAATCTAGGGTTGGTAAGCTAAAATTGGGCAAAGTATTGTTAATTTTCCCCACCACTGCCACCCCTTCTCGATCAAGATGGAGGGTGGCGACGGCCAGGGTTCCCAGTAAAACCGCCAGCAAGGGACCCGGTGCTTTGGGAAAATATTTTTGGATGACAAATAGAAACAGTAGCAGCAATAGAGCTAGGCTAAGGGTTGGCCAGTGCCATTGGTTTATTCCCCAAAAAAAAGCGAAAATCTCTTTAAAAACCGTATTTTCACGGATTGACAAACCACTAATTTTACCCAGTTGTCCCGCAATCATGATCACCGCCACTCCCGCCATATAACCGATTAGGATCGGTTTGGAGAGTAAATTAGCTAGAAATCCCAAGCGGGCGATGTAAGCGACAAAACAGACTGAACCGACCATTAGGGCTAAAAAAGCCGCTAAACTGCCGTAATTTTCCCCTTGAAGGCTCATCAGAGGTGCGATCGCTGCCGCCGTCATCACTGCCGTGGTCGATTCCGGTCCGAGGGACAGTTGCGGTGAGGAGCCGAAAAGGGCGTAAACTAGGGCAGCCGGCACGAGAGTCCACAATCCCACCACCGGCTCGACCCCAGCCAGGTCGCCGTAGGCCATACACTGGGGAATAGCGTAGGCCGCCACGGTGACACCAGCGAGTATATCTCGGCCCAGCCACTGCCATTGATAAGAGCGCAGGTTTTTTAGCCCCGGTAAATCAGGAAAATCGACTCGTCGGGAGTTTTTACTCATATCTTCTCTCTGAACGGCGACGTGAACCTAATTTTAACGGAAGAATTGGCTAGAAAAAGCTTTGAGGCTGGGGATTGTCAAACCATTGTAACCGCAATTTTAGTTAAATTGGCTAAATATACTCGGAAATATCCTCTTGACAATCATCGGCTAAGTATGATAGGGCGCGGAAACGTAAACCGACTAATTGTTCGTAGAGAGGATTTAACTTGCACAGAGGCGGAATATGGACTAATTTATGGCCAAAAAGCACGATATCGCGTTCAAAAGGACATTGAGGCGGCACCATTTTGCAGATAAACCGGGCCAGACGCGGATCGTGCATTTCTACTCCATCCAACCAATCTTTGAGGGGATGCAGCAGATCTGGGTGGGGATGTTCGGCACTGATAAACTCGGATTTCTGCGCTTCCGTGGTAATTTCGGGAATTTCACAGATAGTATGTTCTAAAGCTGACAATGCCTCGATTTCTAACCCGAAAGCATCCCGATAACTACGCAGTAATTGCGCTTCTGCGGGGGAATAAATGCCATCGGCGATCGCTACCATGACCGCCGTGCGGAGGAAGTTTTCTGATATTTTGGGGTCATGACCGAAACTTGCGGCCAATTCTTCGGGACTAATCGACTGATAGAGAACGTGGTCGTCATCTAATTCTAATTCATGAGCGAAACGGGCGATCGATTCCTGTTCGCTGGTGCTATAATCCCCATCAGACCAGGCAATTGTCAGTAATCCCCGTAACCAGTCCCTAACTTGTTCGTTAGTGTAGCGGTATTGAACAGAGCTAACCATAGGTATGTATTGCTAAAACTGATTTCTAGTTTCTCGATCTAATTCTACCCATCGCCCCCGGATTCTAGTGGCTCCTGTTCATATCATTTAACTATAGCCAATAACCCATGGTCAGATCGGAATTTTTCGGTTTTCAGACGGCATAATCGGGCAATTTTCGCCCTTAGGAGCAGGGGTAAGGGTTGGTGATGCTTGTCCCTTCCCCACCCGCGTCAGTCCTGCTGAAAAGGCGGATTCCTGCGATTAACGTCCAATCCCGAGGTAACGAAAACCAGCTGCTGTCACCACCGCAGGATCGAGGAAATTGCGACCATCAATTAACACGGGTTCGCGCATGGTTTTAACCATTTTGCCGTAATCAAGACGGAGGAATTCTTGCCATTCCGTCACCACCACCAAAGCGTCACAACCATCGGCCAATCTTTCTGGATCCGATTCGATAATCACACCGCTTAAACCGTGACTTAAACCACTTTGGGAAACGATCGGATCATAGGCTTTTACCTTAGCACCTAAACGATTTAACTGTTCGATCATGGTTAAAGCCGGAGCATCGCGCATATCATCCGTATCGGGTTTAAAAGTTAATCCCAACAAACCGACGGTTTTACCCTTGAGGATTTTTAATTCCTGTTGCAGTTTTTCGATCGCGATTGTCCGTTGACGTTTGTTAACATTGATAGCGGCGTTAAGTAATTCCGTTTCGTAACCGTAGTCTTCTGCGGTATGCACCAAAGCTGACACATCTTTGGGGAAACAGGAACCCCCCCAACCGATTCCGGCCGAGAGAAACTTGCTGCCGATACGGGAATCTAAACCGATACCTTTAGCCACTTGGGTGACATCGGCTCCCACGCGATCGCAGATGTTAGCTACTTCGTTAATAAAGCTGATTTTGGTGGCTAGGAAGGCATTAGCGGCGTATTTAATCATTTCTGCTGAACTGAGATCCGTAACCACTACGGGAACGGGAGGCAAGGAGGGATCTTCAGAGAATTGACGTTCAACCAAAGGCGCGTACAATTCCTTCATCATTTCGATGGCTTTCGGGTTATTACTGCCCAAAACAATGCGATCAGGGTTAAAAGTATCATAAACTGCCGAACCTTCCCGTAAAAATTCGGGATTGCTGACCACATCGAAATCGGCTTCAATACGTTCTAGTGTACTAATACCGCCACCAGCGGCCACGAGATTTTTTTGTCTCTCGGCCACACCATCAAGGACGATCATCCGTACCCAATCCCCAGAACCGATGGGAACGGTAGATTTATTGACGATTACTTTATAACCACCGTTAAGATGGGCCCCAATACCCCGGGCCACCGCTTCCACATAACGGGTGTCACTTTCCCCTGTGGGTAGTGCTGGTGTACCAACAGCGATAAAGAGGATTTCACCGTGTTTAACTCCCGCTTCTAGGTCCGTGGAAAATTCCAGATTGCCAGAGGCTGCTGAAGACTGCATTAATTCTGATAACCCCGGTTCATAGATGGGGGATTGTCCCGATTTCATTAATTTGACTTTTTCTTCATTGTTATCAATACAGATGACATGATGGCCGATGTGTGCTAGACAAACCCCGGTGACTAAACCCACATAACCCGTTCCGATAACACAAACACGCATGATAATCACTCCAGTGACAATTAGGTTAAATTTATTGATTAGGGATTAGCTAAGACGAGAACGGAAATCCTCGATCGTCATTTTTAAACCCTGACTTAGAGGAATAGTGGGACTCCAATCTAGATAGGTTTTAGCACGAGTGATATCCGGTTGTCGTTGCTTGGGATCATCTTCCGGCAGTGGTTTATAGACTAATTCGGCCTCGGGATTAATCATGCCTTGGATCACTTGTGCTAATTCCAGAATTGTGTATTCGTCGGGATTGCCGAGATTAATTGGCCCAATAAAATCCCCATTCATCAAACGCATTAACCCTTCCACTAGGTCAGAAACATAGCAAAAACTGCGGGTTTGGGAACCTTGACCATAAACCGTCAGGGGTTGACCGCGCAAAGCTTGCACGACGAAATTACTCACCACTCGACCATCGTTTTCTAGCATTCGCGGGCCGTAGGTGTTGAAAATCCGGGCCACCCGGATATCGACTTTATGCTCTCGATAATACTCAAAAGCTAGAGTTTCCGCCACCCGTTTACCCTCGTCATAACAGGAACGCGGTCCAATACAGTTGACATTACCTCGATATTCTTCCGTTTGCGGATGCACATCGGGATCGCCATAGACTTCTGAGGTAGAAGCGAGCAAAAATCGCGCTTTTACCCTTTTAGCTAAGCCCAGCATATACATAGTCCCTAAAACATTGGTTTTAATCGTTTTTACGGGGTTATATTGATAGTGGATTGGAGAAGCAGGACAGGCCAAGTGATAGATCTGATCGACTTCTAAACGGATTGGCTCGGTGATATCGTGACGAATTAGCTCAAAATAAGGATTTCCTAGCCATTTAACGATATTTCTGCGTGTCCCTGTGTAGAAGTTATCCAGACAGATCACTTCATGACCCTGTTCCATCAAGCGATCGATTAGATGGGAACCGATAAAACCTGCACCGCCTGTAACTAGGATTCTCATGTAATCGCACAGTAAACATATAAAATTATTCTTAAAATACCCTTACGCTGGCTTTTTGGCAAATATTTTTTTTGACGGGGTGTTAAGTATCAGTGATCAGCGATCGCCGATTCAAGGCTAATGGCTGAATAATGGCTCGGTAATGTTTAAAAAATGTAACAATTTTCCTAGTCATCCCTACAGAGTTTTATATTGTCCAATCTTGTAGGCGTAAATTAGGTATTTGAGAGAAATCACGATAATTGCGTGTTACTAAAATACTGTTTTCTGATAAACTAATCGATGCAATTCTTAAATCTTGTGTTCCTATACGAATTTTTTGCTCCCGTAATTCTCTGAAATGATAATGAGCTTCTAAGGTATAGTTAACAATTTTAAATTTGCTCAGATAATTAACTACATCTCTCAAACCTTGATACCCTTTGATTAACTTTTCATATTGATTGCTTTGAGAGTATTTTCTGATCACACTGAACCATCCTCTGACTTGTTCTTCTAAAGTAATAATTGTTATAGCAAGATCATCAGGATTGATAGACGCTACTCTCCGAACTAAGTGCGGATGTAGTTTTTGCAGTAGGGTTATATGATCGGTATCTAATATATATTGGGTCACGGTATTTCAACTTGTTGACTGTCTTCTTGGTCAACTTTTTGACGATAGGTTTCTATACTCTCTATGACTTCATCTAAGAGGGGGTTATAGGTTAGTGTAGCTGGTATATTGAGCAGTGAATGCTCTTGTTGTTGTTTTTTCTGCGCTAATTTTTCCAATAATTGGTTTTGTTCTTCTAAAGAAAGTTGATCGATAGATTCTATAATTTGGCTAAGAGAAAGATGAGCAGTCATAAATTACAAGCCTTTTTGACTAGATATTGATGCTAGTGTAGCATAATACTAAATCCGTTGAGTAACGCACAGAAAACGGGTTTCTCCGAGAAACCCGTTTTCTACTCATCTCATGCAAAAAGGGGAATAAATAATCAGTCTTTAATAACCAGATTTAGTATAATTCCCTTCGTCGCTAACAGCTTTAAAACAGCTCCTACAATAATCGGCATTTTTCTGATAGTTCCCTAGTGGTACAAGCAAGATGACTGTAAATGATCTTGATGCAATTGGTAGCACAGGCATCCGCCGTCTGTAAAGAGATAGAAAGATTTAAGGTTAGAACAATGCCAGCATCTGTTATACTCTAATACAGAAAAAACCCCCTTGTCAAATTTGGGCAAATTCGGGCAAAATAGGGAATGTAAATTTTATACAATATTTAGTATTATTTTGATAGGACTAAAGAGGCTAGATTATGACCAGTGGCGAGCAAAATAAGCTATTTATCCTGATTGATGGGCATTCTTTGGCTTTTCGTGCCTATTATGCTTTTGCTAAGTCTCGTTCGGGACCTCTGCGTACTTCTACCGGCATTCCCACCAGTGTTTGTTTTGGGTTTTTAAACTCTCTGATGCAGTTACTAGAAACTCAAAAACCCACTTATTTAGCGGTCGCTTTTGATTTAGCAGTCCCTTCTTTTCGCCACGAAGCTGATGTTAATTATAAAGCTAATCGGCAAGAAACTCCCGAAGAATTTCGCCCCGATTTAACTAATCTGCAAAGTCTCTTGGCAGCGATGAATATTCCTATTGTGACTTCCCCGGGTTACGAAGCAGATGATGTTTTAGGAACTTTGGCCAAACAAGCTGGCGATCATGGTTATACAGTCAAGATTTTAACAGGCGATCGAGATTTATTCCAATTGGTAGATGAGGAGAAAAAAACCACGGTTCTCTATCTGGATATTAATGCAGTCAAAAGTACATCGGGACAGGGTTATACAGAATTTAATTCCCAAGCTGTCACGGAAAAGTTAGGGGTGACACCAAAACAGGTAGTAGATTTTAAGGCTCTTTGCGGTGATAAGTCTGATAATATCCCCGGTGTGCGCGGAATTGGCGAAAAAACAGCGATAGATTTATTAAAAAAATACAATAACTTAGAGGATATCTATACCAATCTGCAATCGATCAAGGGAATGGTAAAAACTAAATTATTAGAGGGCAAAACTGCCGCCGAAAGTTCTCGCTATTTAGCTAAAATTGCCCTTGATGCCCCCGTTAGCCTCGAAGAGGATAAATTTCGTCTCCGAGGTTTCGATCAGCGTTTAGTTAAAACTTTATTGGCAAGATTGGAGTTAAAGAAAATTCTCCAGAAACTCGATCAAATTCAACAGCATCTAGGTGGCACTCCTACCCTAGAATTAACTAGCGATGCTGATTCTAATCAATTATCTCTGTTTGATTTATCCCCTATTTCTCCACCGGTTCTAATTGCTCCCGATATTATTGATACTATTCCTAAGTTAGATGCTCTACTGGCAAAATTAACAACTTTCACTAATCCGCAATTTCCCGTCGCTTGGGACACCGAAACCACGGATTTAAATCCTCGTGTAGCCAAATTAGTTGGGATCGGTTGCTGTTGGGGAAAAGAATTAAATGCTATGGCCTATATTCCTATCGGCCACCAGAACGGTGATAATTTAAATCTAGAGATAGTCCTCGAAAAATTACGCCCAATTTTAGCCAGTGATAATTATCCGAAAGTCTTCCAGAATGCGAAATTTGATATTGATGTTTTTTATCATCAAGGAATTACCGTTAAAGGTCTAGTTTTTGATACGATGGTGGCTAGTTATGTCCTCCATCCCGAACTAACTCATAATCTCGAAGATTTATGCGATCGCTATTTGGACGGTATCACTTCCCTTAGTTATAAAAGTCTCGGTATTCCTGGGGAAAAAACCATCGCTGATTTAGATATCTCTACCACTGCTAACTACTGCGGATTAGATGCCTACGCTACCTATTTACTTCAAGAAAAATTACAAACAGAATTAACTAAAATTCCCTCTTTATATCAATTATTCTCAGAAGTAGAATCTCCCTTAGTGATGGTGCTGTGGCAGATGGAAAATTATGGTATAAAAATTAATGTCAATTATCTAAAAAACTTGTCCCAGCAACTAGAAAGAGACTTAGCAGACATAGAAAAAAAAGCCTATGAATCCATCGGAGAAACTTTTAATCTTGGCTCTCCTAAACAGTTAAGTGAAATCCTTTTTGAGCGATTAGAACTCAATCGCAAAAAATCCAGAAAAACTAAAACAGGTTACTCCACCGATCAAAGTGTTTTAGAAAAATTACAAGGCGATCACCCCTTGATTGATTATATCCTTGAACATCGCACCTTATCCAAATTAAAATCCACCTATGTGGATGCTTTACCGAAATTAGCCGAACCAAAAACCGCACGAGTGCATACGGATTTTAATCAAACCATCACCAGCACTGGACGCTTATCATCCTCTAATCCTAACCTGCAAAATATTCCCGTTCGCAGTGAATTTTCCCGTCGAATCCGTCAAGCTTTTATCCCCGAAGATGGTTACTTATTAGTGTCAGCGGACTACTCACAAATTGAGTTAAGAATTCTTACTCATCTCAGTCAAGAACCAGTTTTATTAGAAGCGTATCGTAATGATCAAGATGTTCATAAAGTCACCGCTCAATTGCTCTTTGATAAAGGGGAAATTACCCCAGAAGAACGCAGTTTAGGAAAGACAATTAACTTCGGGGTTATTTATGGCATGGGAGCGCAAAAATTCGCCCGTGAATCAAAATTAACCGTAGAACAGGGCAGAAAATTTATTGAAAAATATCATCAACGTTATGCCCAAGTATTTGAGTATTTAGAGAATAGCAAAAAACAAGCAATCGCTCAGGGATATGTAGAAACAATTTTGGGTAGAAGACGTTATTTTAACTTTGATAATCCCCTCTTAAAAAGACTGCGAGGACTGTCCTTACATGACATCGATTTAGATAGCCTCAAACTCAACAACGAGGAGGCACAATTATTAAGATCGGCCGCTAATGCGCCCATTCAGGGTTCCAGTGCTGATATTATTAAAGTAGCGATGGTAAAGTTGGCAGAGGTACTGCAAAATTATCGAGCGAGATTACTGCTGCAAGTCCATGATGAATTAGTCTTGGAAGTACCGAGGGAAGAATGGCCATCCCTAGAGTCAAAAATCAAGACGATTATGG
Organism: Microcystis aeruginosa Ma_MB_S_20031200_S102; assembly: GCA_007095845.1. GTDB lineage: Bacteria > Cyanobacteriota > Cyanobacteriia > Cyanobacteriales > Microcystaceae > Microcystis > Microcystis aeruginosa_D. Next base: position 8,530 of record SFBI01000188.1, on the reverse strand, counting down.
AAGAAGCTGTCTCCTTGACGATCCCTCTCTTGGTAGAAATAAAAGCCGGTGACAATTGGATGGAAACCAAATAAAACTATGATCGAAAACAGACAATTTTTAACCCCAGAAGAATCCGCAGATGTGGACGCTGCCCTCTTGACTTCTCCCGAAAAATTCCTGACTCGTTTAACGATTTCTTCCCTACGCTTACTAAAAATAATCGCCGAAGATACGGGAGTAACCCTAGAAGAATTAACCCATAAACAGGTCATCCAATGGCTAGAAAAAGATAGTAAACTGCGTCGGGAACAGGGGATCGAAGCGGCAGTGCTGAAATGGTAAATAAACTCTTAAAAAATCAGCTACCTCTGACAATTTATGCTAGTTTTCAGCTATAATTTACTTAACACAATTAATTACACAGATCTAACTACTTCTTGCCGATCGCCTATCCTAACCAAGAAATTAATTTTTTACGACTACTTATAAGTTACTGGACTTACAACAATGACAATTACCCTAAAAGTGCCTAGTATTGCCTGTGAAGGTTGCGCTAATACCATTACTAAAGCGATTAACAATCAGCAACCGGCAGCCCAAATATCGGTGGATGTAGCTAATAAAATCGTCACGGTAGAAACCACCGCATCCCCCGCAGAAATTGCCCAATGGATCAGCGAAGTCGGTCATACTGTCGAGTCTGGAGAGGCACAAGGAACAACCATTACATCATCTCAAATTTGATTAATATCATTAGTTGATAGGATGACAGCAGGGCGAAGCTTAAACTGTTGAAATTGACTGGATGGTATGGGTGCTTGACTGAAAATTTGGGTACGAGCCGCACCTTTTATTGTAGGGTGCGGCTTTAAATAAAATGGTTCTAATTGTTCATCAGAGAGATTTTGTGTTACCTTGTCTCCCTATCCTTGTAAGAATTAGGACTCTCTTGGGGAATAAATAATCAGTTTTTAATAACCGGGTTTAGCACCCTAGAGACGTACCCTAGATAGTACGTCTCGACGCTCTCAAAGCTTTACATTTCTTTCAACTTTGATCGCAATTCCTCTAATTCCGCATCCACTGCCGAATCCCTGACGGTGGTTGCTTGGGGTAAAGTGGGTTGATTAGAAGCTATACCCGGTAATACTCCCTCTCCCCCGGACATTTGTGCTTTTAGCATTGCTAATTCATCCTCCACATCGCTACCCGATTCTAGTGCAGCGAATTGATTTTCGATGCCGATGCCACCCAATTCACCGTAAGCTTGACTACTAGCTTCTAACTGCACAACCTTTTCTTCCATGCGCTCAAAAGCGGACACGGAACTGCTGGTATCGATACTGCCGAGGGTTTTTTGGAGTTGTTCGTTGGCTTTTGCAGCTCTGGAGCGAGCTACTAACATATTTTTCTTAGTCTTTGCCTCAGAAATTTTACTTTCGAGCGCAATCAGGTTTTTTCTTAGACTATCTACCTGTACTGTTTGCTGATCCAGTTGATTTTTGAGAATGGCGGCGGTTTCCGTGAAATCTTTCTTGCGTTTAAGAGCTTCCCGAGCGAGGTTTTCATCCCCTTTAGAAAGGGCTAATTTGGCTCTTTGTTCCCATTTATTGGCTTCTGACTGGTCTTTGCTGTATTTTTGTTCCGTTTGTCGTTGTTCAGCGATCGCTCTAGCAACCGCTTGACGTACCTGTACTAGATCCTCTTGCATATCACTGACAGCTTGCTCCAGCATTTTTTCTGGATCTTCAGCCTTGCTCACCATATCATTGAGGTTAGCTCGGACAACTCGGCTAAGGCGATCGAATAAACCCATGACGCTTTTGTTCCTCTCGGTGTGTACTAAATCAGTTAACTGTTCTTAAAATTTCCTATCTTGCCTGACGGCTTATTCTTTAATTTGACACTCTTCGCCCTAAAAGTGCGGAGATTCTTGGGCTGAATCCAGCCTCTACTAACTAACTAAGTTAGCTTTGGACTTACAGTTTCATATCTAGTCTGACTACACCCATAAGGCAAGCACTCTTAAAGACTACTCCCCAAGCGTAAATTTCTGTGTGTCCCACAGTATTTAATTGTTTTGTGTTCTGACAGTTGGGACTTAATTAAACACCATTGACTGTTAGAAATTTTTAGATTACGGAGTTAGGACGTTTAACCTGTTTCCTCGCGTTCTCACGGTCGGAACCAATTATGAACATAATAGCACAAGGCCGTCCTTTTAGGACGGGGTTTTCAACCTAAATTTCTGAACTCAGGAGTCAGATCTGAGTTTTCAAGTCACTGATTACGGATTACTTTTCACTGAAAAACTTCCACCTCCTTTTTTTGACGGGGGAGAGTAACTTGTAGGCGAGCGCCGCCGGTGTTAGGATCGTTTTGAGCGACGATCGAACCGCCATGGGCTTGAACAATCTCTTTAGCAATCGATAAACCTAAACCGGTACTATAATCCTTTGTACTTTGTTTTTGACGGGTGCGGGAAGGATCACCGCGAAAGAGGCGATCAAAAACGTAGGGTAGATCCGCTTCGTTAAATCCTTTTCCGTTGTCGATAACGTCAATTTTTAGCCATTTTTCCCCAACGGTATTGGATATTTCTCGAATTTCTAGGCGTATTTTCCCCCGCTCAGGACTATACTTAATGGCATTATCAAAGAGATTTAGGAAAACTTGCAGCAGACGAGAGTGATCGACTTCTACCGTCCAATCCACCGGAGAGGAATAATCTAAGCTAATCTGTTTTTGGGCGGCTATTGGGGTGACAGTCTGCCAAGCAGCGCTGATTAATTCCTCTAGATTAATCATCTGGTATTGTAAAGATCGCCCCGCATCCGCTTGTAATTCACTGATTTCTAGCCAATCACGCACTAATTGACTCAAACGCTCCACTTCTTTCCCCATTTGTTCTAACCAGCGTCTTTCGGGAGCTTGGAGGCGTTTTTGTAAAGCTTCGGTAAGCAGAGAAATGGAGGTTAAGGGAGTGCGTAACTCGTGAGTTAAGTCAGAGAAAGCTCGCTCGCGATTTTGCGACAATTCCACTAAAGGCTGTCTATTTTCGATAAATACAGCGATTTCACCTTCTGGCAAGGGATAACCGTAACCCTTCAAGGCAATCGATTTAGGAGCAGTCACTTGGCGATCGCTAATGGAGGTGACAGGATAATTAGTCGGGTAAAAAGTCCAAGTTTGCACCTGTGGACTCTGTTTTTGGCGAGTTTCTTGAATTAATTGATCTAATTCATAGGAGCGCACCAATTCCAGTAGCAGACGCACTTGATCTGGCTGCCAGCGATCGAGTTTGAGGAGATTAATTGCCTGTTGATTGCACCAGAGTAGTTGATTATCGGCATCTATATGAAGATAGGCGATCGGTGCTAGTTCTAGCAAGGATTTCTGAATTTCTAAGCTCTTTTCTCGCTCTTGCAGACTTTGGGAGAGAAACTGTAATTCTCGACGCACCAGGGAGGTAACGGGAAAAGAGGCCGATAAATCCACCGAATCCGAGAGAGCGATTAGATTTCGCTTTAACTCTCCATTTAAGCGTGAGACTTGCCAATAACAAATACTCAAACCTAAAACTACTCCGAAAATAAAAGCGAAAATAGTCATTATCCCAGAAAGCAGCGATCGCTAAATTTGAAAATATAATCGCTCACCTAGCCAAAACGATAACCGAAACCGCGTACAGTAATCAGGTATTCTGGTTGACTGGGATCGATTTCCAGTTTTTCCCGTAACCAGCGAATGTGAACATCGACGGTTTTGGTGTCTCCTAAAAAATCTGGTCCCCAAATTTGTTCAATTAACTGCTCTCTTGACCAAACTCGGCGCGGATAACTCATAAATAGATCAAGGAGACGGAATTCTTTAGGAGAAAGGTTAACTTCTTCATCTCGCACCGTCACCCGACATTCTTGGGTATAGAGAAGAACATCGCGGAATTTTCGCACGGGAGCAGTCGTTAGGGAAGTAAATCCTTGACGACGAATCAGCGCACGACAACGAGCGACTAATTCTCGCATACTAAAGGGTTTAGTCAGATAATCATCGGCACCCACTTCTAAACCCAAAACTCGATCGGTTTCGCTGGCCTTAGCACTTAAGATTAAAATCGGGATAATATTGCCGTGATAGCGCAACAGACGGCAGATATCAAGACCACTGATTTGGGGTAACATTAAATCCAAAACGACCAAATCAAACCGAGATTCACCGTGATTACTAGATTCTTGACTTTGCAATAATTCTAGAGCAGCGCGACCATCACTAACACCGAGCGCCTCGTAACCTTCTTCTTCCAAAGCCAAAATAATCATATCCCGAATCACTTCTTCGTCTTCAACGATTAAAATCCGATGATTGGGAACGAAATCCGTACTCGCCGACAAGGGGGGGTTGTCAAGGGTTAACATAAAAATACTTGATTATTCGTCTTAATTTTATCTCAATTGGTCAACCCGCATTCGTTTTGGAAGGCTAGAGCCGAATGTTATTACAGTTATCTACCTGGTTAGAGGTGGAATCCTATCTAGAACAATCTCAGGGAATTATTATTCCTATCGGTTCCACGGAACAACACGGGCCGACGGGACTAATTGGTACAGATGCCCTATGTGCCGAGGCGATCGCTAAAGGAGTAGGGACACAGGTACGAGCAATGGTAGCGCCGACCTTAAATGTCGGTATGGCCTTACATCACACGGCTTTTCCCGGTACAATTAGTCTTCGTCCTAGCACTTTGATTCAAGTCATCCTCGACTATGTGACTTGTTTAGCTAGAGCCGGTTTTCGTCAATTTTTCTTTATTAATGGTCACGGGGGCAATATTGCCACCCTAAAAGCCGCTTTTTCGGAAACCTATTATCATTTGGATTCCCTCAATTTGCCTAACACAAACGAGGTTAAATGTCAAGTGGCCAACTGGTTTATGGTGCGAGAAGTTTATCTTTTAGCCAAAGAATTGTATGGAGATCAGGAGGGTTCCCACGCTACACCGAGCGAAGTGGCGTTAACTCAGTATCTTTACCCTGAAAGCCTTAAAAATGCCTTTTTATCCGCAAAAGTGGCTTCTGGTCATGATATTTACGGTGCGGCTAATTTTCGCCGAAATTACCCCGATGGTCGTATGGGTTCCAATCCTGCTTTAGCGACTCCCGAACACGGTCAGAGATTCTATGAATTAGCCGTGAAAGAATTGAGTAATACTTATCTAGAATGGCTCTCTTGTCCTGTGTCTGAGTTGATTAGTCACTAAGCCACCGAGACCAGGAATAATTTAACTGTAACCCTAGAGACAAAACTTAAATATCCAAGGACAAAATTGATGATTGCCACCACTGACAATAACTCCAATCAAGCTCTGGCTAGTTTGCGAGAAATACAAGAACTTGCCATCGCAATTACCGCCAAAAGCCTCAATCCCGCCATGTTAACGGTTGATTTCCTCAAATATTCGGGAATAGTTCCCCCCGACTGGGAATTAAATGGCCAGCCGGTACTCAATCCTAATTACGCTCAAGTTAATTTTCAAAATGGTATCAGCATCGTCGCCCAACCCCGAACAATTACCTTTGTGGAGATAATTAAATCCCCCGATAGCCTGAACCTGAAACTGCCGGAAATTGTCGGTTTATATCTAGATAAACTCCCTTTAGCCGAATATCAAGTCCTGAGTATCGCCCCGAAAAGTATTGTTCCTCTCCCCAGTAGCCCCGATGCCGCTAAAAAATATATCACCGAAACTCTTTTGGCCCCCGGTCCCTGGCTCAATTTCGGTACAGCACCCCTACAAGCTGGCATCAATCTACTTTATCAGTTAGAAACCTCTCAGCTATCCGTGGCGATTAACGAGGCAAAATTGCAATTACCCGATGGCAAAATTTTAGGGGCGCTATTATTTGCCGGCAACTTTAACTATAATCTGGCTGAGGGCAGCGATCGATTCAATCTGCTCAAACAATATCTGGGACAATGGCAAAAAGACCTAGAGATTTTCCGAGAATTAATCACTCAGCGTTTTCTGGAAAGACAAGTCCCAGTTTTCCCCTCCAATATCAATCTGCCCCTAGGACCCCAAGGTGGACTGTAATCAGTAATCAGTAATCAGTAATCAGTAATCAGTCAGAAAAATCATTAAACCTCTTGCATAATTAATTTTTCATGGTTCAAAAACAGCAAAAATAAGGATTAAATGGCATAAAATTTGTAAATAGACCATTTAATTGATTATTATTCATTCTTAATTCTCCTGACTACTGACTACTGGCTACTGACTCCTAACCCTAACAACGATTTTTGATTTTTGCAGTATATCTATTGCTTACCGATAACCTAAAACACATCCACCCCCGCAAACCCTTGTATTTTGGCATTAGCGGCTTCCCCACAGCTGCGCGGGGTGGGGAATAATTTCCCCGGGTTAGCCAAACCTTTGGGATTAAAGCAATCCCGCACATAGCCCATAGTTTCTAAGTCAATCTCGTTGAACATAGCGGGCATATAACAATTTTTATCGATGCCGATACCATGTTCGCCCGATAAACTGCCCCCAACCCGCACACAGAGCTTGAGAATTTCACCGCCTAATTCCTCCACTTCTGCCCAGGCCCCTTCTACCCTGTTATCGTAGAGAATCAACGGGTGTAAATTGCCATCCCCAGCGTGGAAAACATTGGCGATTTTATAACCGTATTTTTCACTTAAAGCCTTAATTTCCTGAAGAACAGACACCAATTGAGTGCGCGGTATCACCCCATCCTGCACAAAATAATTAGGGCTAATTTTCCCCGCCGCCGCAAAAGCCGCTTTTCTGCCCTTCCAGAGTTTCAAGCGGGTTTCGGCATCATTAGCCGTGGTGATATTTCTCGCCCCATTTTGACGGCAAATCTCGGCAACCCGATGTTTATTACCGGCTACTTCTACCCCTAAACCATCCAATTCCACTAATAAAACTGACTCGGCATCCCGCGGATAACAGCCGGTAGCCACCACGTCTTCCACGGCGTTGATACTGAGATTATCCATAATCTCCATCCCCGCCGGAATCATTCCCGATTTAATAATATCCGCCACCGCTTGGCCCGCCGCCTCGATACTGGTAAAATCGGCCAGTAAAACACAGATAGATTCCGGAGTTTTCAGGATTCTTAAGGTGATTTCCGTGGCAATGCCTAAAGTTCCCTCGGAACCCACAAATAAACCGGTTAAATCGTAGCCCGGTTGTTCCGGTACCGCCCCCCCCACATCGATAATTGAACCATCGGGAAGGACGATTTTTAAGCCCATAACGTGATTGGTAGTGACACCGTATTTTAAACAGTGAACCCCGCCGGAATTTTCCGCCACATTACCACCGATCGAGCAGATAATTTGACTAGAGGGATCCGGTGCGTAATAAAATCCCGCCCCGCTTACCGCTTGTGTCACCCAATTATTAATCACCCCGGGCTGCACCACCACTCTTTGATTATCTAAATCAACCCTGAGAATCTGATTCATCCGCGCCGTGACGATGAGAATCCCCTCTTCTAAGGGTAACGCCCCTCCCGATAAGCCTGTTCCTGCCCCCCTCGCCACCCAGGCAATCTCGTTATCGTGACAGAGTTTCACTACCGCCGCAATTTCTGCGGTGCTGCGGGGCAGTACCACAAGAGCGGGTCTTTGTCTGTATCCTGTGATACCATCGCACTCGTAGGTTAATAATTCATCTTTGCGACGGATAACTCCATCTTTGCCGAGGATCGCTTCTAGCTGTTTGATCAGATTGGGGGAGATTTTCGGGGGATTTTTGAGTAACATAGGTTTCAGAGCGGCGGAGTCGCCATAAAATCGCTCTATAGGTTAAAATTTCGCCAAAAAGCCTGAAATGAAGCTTTAAAAACTGCTCTCTCCTATTTTACCACTATAACTCCCTCCTCTGTAGATAGAAACCTGCAAGAGTCCGGATTATAGAGAAAATTGCCGATAAATTTCCCAGTGCTTACCGTTATGAATTAGGAGGGTAATTTCATCGATCATCACCTCAAAAAATAGCTCTTGATTAGCATATTTTGACCAAGCTTTCCAGAAATTATCTTTAGTTAAATCTCGGAAGCCAACGGTTAAATGGGGCGCAAAAGCTCGGCTTTTTGAGACGTTATCGCTGATATTCAAGGAAGATTCTAGCTGCTGTAAAAGCTGTTTTTGCAGAGTTAATAATTCCGGGGTTTTTTGGACATTAATATAAATGACTCGCGGTTTAAAGGCGGCAAAATTCTGGAGAATCAGGGGAATAGGAGAGTGCAAGCGGGCAAATTCCTCTAAACATCTTTCTAAATCTGGTAATTGTCCTAAATTCCACCGGAAAGGCGGTTGGAGAGTGACGTGGGGAGGCGATTTCAGGGCAGCGCGACTATTGTAAATTTCTGCAAACTCTAACTTGATTTTTGGGCGTTGCTGAATTAAGGTATGATTAGGCAAAATGGCGAGCATTCAGAGGAAAATAACTTCTGTTATTTGAATAAGGAACTGGAACATCCTCAAATTTTAGGTAGTGAATTAGTAATCG
>SFBI01000187.1 GCA_007095845.1 Microcystis aeruginosa Ma_MB_S_20031200_S102 | reverse complement strand
GGTTTAACCTGAGCGACTTAGTTTTTGCTGCGCTTTTTTCTGGCTTGAGATTTTAGGTTCGACAGCAACTCCTTGATTGTTTTTTGAGTTACCCCTTGACAATCAAGACAGTCGCTACAATAATTGCTTATATTAATTTCTGATTAATTGCCAATTCATTGCCGACACAAGAGTTAAAGCGATAACAATTCATTGCTGTATGTAACAATATAAGAGGAGTGCGATCGCCGATTTTGTAGGGTGCGTTAACGCGCGTGTAACGCACCGCTAATGTTTGGGATAAAATGGAGAAGTTTTAATGGGATCAAGTGCGATCGCATTGAGAAATGATCGAGGTCAAGCATAACAGTGCAATAACTTCGTTACAGAGATAGGATAGTAGAATAGAGGGGGCTACCATACGGCTGCTTCAGGCTTTAATTTAGTCTTGTCGATCAGTTATTATCATGAAAGAAAAAGTGTACTTGGATTCCACGGTTCCGAGTTATTACTTTGATGAGCGTGAAGCTCTAAAAACTTTTACCGAAATCACAAGGAAGTGGTGGTCGGAGATGTCCAGTTATTATGATTTATATATTTCGGATGCCGTGCTTCAAGAACTAACCAACGGAAACTATCCGCGTAAAGCTGAAATTATTCATCTGGTTTCGACGATTCCTTTACTACCGCCGACTTCTGCTCTTGAACAAGTTGTCGAGTTTTATCTTGCCAACTATGTCATGCCAAGGTCTCTTGTGGGCGACGCTCTACATCTTGCCTATGCCAGCTATTTCGACATTCAATATCTCGTTACTTGGAATTGCAACCACCTAGCGAATGCTAACAAACGGAAGCATATTCGCGTTATCAATGCCCGCCTTGGTTTGTCAACACCTGAAATTGTCACACCACTTGAACTATTCAAAGAGGAGAATAACTTATGATCCACTCAGAGATTTTGCAAGAAAAAGATAAAACTCAAACAAGATTATCGGAGGAATGCACGTCTATCCATGACTATTTAGTTAAGTCTCGCATTGCTGCGGAAAAGGCTGCGGAATCCTACGGGTTTACTCTCAAGTATGCTGAAGAAATTCATAAAATTCGAGAAGAACACGGCAAAGCTTTCAACGCCAACACAACAGCCTCTTAGGTTGGCTTGAGCGAAACAATTTAGATTAATTCTGATTAATTGCCAATTCATTGCCGACACAAGAGTTAAAGCGATAACAATTAGAGGAATTTGGTGAACAAGATACACTATAGCCCAGATGTGGATGCTTTATTAATTGAGTTAAACAATAATCCAATTGCTTACGCAGAGGAGGAAGGGAAAACAATATTACATTATTCCGAGGACGATCAGTTAGTTTTAATCGAGATTCTAGATTTTGGTTGTTCTCTATCGGAAAATGCTAGACAAGAACTTGCAAAATCCATATCTTCCCGTGAATCGATTAAAAATAGTTATTAGTTAATATCCATCTCACAACAATTTAAATCATGAAAGGTATTCAGTATATTGTCGATGAAACAGGAGAAAAAACAGCAGTTGTTATCGATCTAAAAGAATGGGGTCAACTGTGGAATGAGTTTTATCAAAATTTACTCGATCGCTCTCCCGTAAACGAAGACTGGATAAATCGATCGCCTTTTCGAGAAAAATTAGATCAAGCTCTGACGTGGAATGCTAATCATCCACCGCAGTTATCAGATCTAGAATCCCTAGACAGCAAACTCGACAATCATGAGTGCTGAAGAAAAGGCTAGAAAACTAAGTAGATTGAGTGATGCAAATTCCATCTAAAGCAATTATTCCAGAGGATAAACTTACTCGTTATCTTCTCGTATTCAGAGACAAAGATGACAAATCAAAATTTTTAGCACAAGCAGGATTTACTCTCGATAATGCGGCCAGTTTGCAAAAAGCGATTATTCAGCTAATTACCGTAGAAGATGCGATCAGAGATGGTAAAAATGAATACGGTATCTTTTATCGAGTTGAAGGAATGCTAGAAGGAGTTAACGGAATCAATTTAGCAGTGGTTACAATATGGATACTGCGATACATTGACGACTGTTTTCAGTTTGTTACTCTCAAACCCCGAAAGGATAGATAATTATGGATGTTAGATTATACGATCATGTGGTTCTTTGTCTTGATGTTCCCGAAGACAATCTCAAATCGGGAGATGTGGCAGTATTAGTGGATTTAATCCCCCATCCTAGCAATGGCGAAATGGGAGCAATTTTAGAGGTTTTTAACGCTCTCGGTGAGTCAATTTCAGTAGTTACTGTGCCAATTTCGGCAATTAAACCCCTACAAGCAAATGAAATATTTACCGTCCGCTCTTTGGTGAAAGTTGAATAAGTTAAAATCAAAGAGAATAAGTAGGTAGTCGTTAAAAATTATCAGATGCCCCCTTATTAAGGGGGGATCCCCCCGCCTATCGGCACCCCCCTTATCAAGGGGGGCAGGGGGGATCAGAGGCAAAATCTATCTTCAATTTAATTATAACTACTTACTTATCCCTATCGCTACAATTTTAATCACCGATGAATCTCCTGAAAGATAGTAAAAAAATCCGTTTTATTGACCTCTTTTCTGGTTTGGGAGGGTTTCGAGTTGCAATTGAACAAGTTTGTCGCCAAAAAAACTTAGAATCTGATTGTGTCTTTTCCTGTGATATAGATAAAGACGCTCAGGCAATTTATCACGCTAATTTTGGCGAACAACCCCAGGGAGATATTACCGAAATCGCTGCCCTAGATATTCCCAATCACGATATTTTAATGGCGGGATTTCCCTGTCAACCCTTTAGTATTTGTGGTGATTTAAAGGGATTTGACGACACCAGAGGCACGCTATTTTTTGAGATTGCTCGCATTTTAAAAGCCAAACAACCCGCAGCATTTATTCTGGAAAATGTCAAGCAATTGCAGGGACATCAACAGGGAAAAACCTTGCAAATTATTCTCGATACTTTACAAGATTTAGATTACTATACCGATTATCTGGTTTTGAATGCGCTTAATTTTGGTTTACCGCAAAAACGGGAACGGATTTTTATCGTTGGTTTCCGAGAAGCGCGGGGTTTTATCTGGCCAAAACCAGCTTTATCTAGAACAAGTTTAACGGAAATATTAGAGGAAAATGTCTCGGATTTTTATTATGCTTCCGAAAAAATTCAAAAAAGTCGCCTGCTGAAAAGAGAGGGAAAAAAAACTTATAGTGAACCGACTATCTGGCACGAAAATAAAGGAGGAAATGTCAGTGCTTATCCCTATTCCTGTGCCTTGCGAGCAGGAGCATCCTATAATTATTTGTTAGTGGATGGGAAAAGACGTTTAACAGCAAGAGAAATGCTCCGTTTACAAGGTTTTCCCGATGATTATCAAATTGTCGGTAGTTATCAAACTATGCGAAAATTAACCGGTAATAGTGTAGCGATTTCCTGCGTAGCTGCTGTGGTTAATTCTGTAATCGAGTCTTTGTTAGATATTGAGCAAGCATCAACTAATTCATTCTCGTTCAGCGGAAGAGATTCGGGAAAAAGTTGCAAGTTTTCTAGCTACAAGAGGTCTAAATATTCAGCCATCGAAGACAAGGTTAGTAGCCTCGAGAGAAGGATTTGACTTTTTAGGATGGCACTTTGTTGTGCAAGTCAACGGAAAATTTAGAAGTTATCCCTCAGAGGAAAACTTTAAAGCCTTTCGTCAGAAAGTTAAAGCTATCGTCAATCACTCGAATTATGGGGCAAAGATTAAAGCCCAAAAATTAGCTCCAATAGTCAGAGGATGGAGAAACTACCACCGCTATTGTCAACTGAATGGCTCAAGATTCTCATTATGGCAACTTAATTATAAGCTAAGACGCATTTAAACCGCTTATTCTTAGATTAGCTGAACCCCTCCCCAATCCCTTTACTGTTGCCTTTTGCCTCTTGCCTTTTGCCTCGTCTCAACAAGCAATTTAAATTACGAACAGCTTATGACATATAAAGTGTTCTTAAAAGAAAAAAAGGTAAACCGCCAGATGGATGCAAATTTAGTCAAAAAAGCGTTTCCACCTGTGCCATATTCAGAAAACAAGCACATCAACGTTAGAGGAGATTATTCACCTTTTAACGGTGACTTAGTTTACTGGTCTAAGAGACAGTCCAAACTTGACAACGGAGCCACTTCTAGGACTTTAATCCGACAGAAACATACCTGTGGATATTGTGGCTTGAAATTTATTGATGAGGAAAAAATACAACTGCACCACATCAATAGAAATCATTCTAACAGTCGAGCTAATAATTTGTTAGCAGTACACGAATCATGCCAAAATTACATCCACAGGTGCAAAAGTGAAAGCTAAGATTATCGGGAGCCGAGTGCGGTGAAAGTCGCACGCTAGGCTCTAAGAGAGAGGTACGGAGGATAATACCTCCCATCGACTCTACCCAAACAGTGAGTTTTAAAAACACTCAAGCTCTAATCACAGTAATTCTATATTTATTTTCCGTCACCACAACTTCAGATGATAACCTTTCTTCCATTGGTAAAGCATTTTTGCGCCTATCAAAGATAAATAACCAGCCAAAATCTAAACCCAAACGCGCCAAATAAGATTCTAATTGTTCAATTCCATCACTTTGGGGATCGCGTTTTTTATCTCTCCACACCTTCAATTCAATCCCTAAAATTACATCTTTATACTGCAAACATAAATCCATTCTATCGCTACCAATTGCATATTCCCTTTCTAAAACTCCCCCACCATTAACCACACGATGTAAAAAAGCCATTAATACAATATGTGGAGCGATTTCATGATAACCAGTGCTACCTAATAACGGTTCGACCTGTTGTCGCCAAAACTTGATAAATGCAGTTAATAAACTATCTATATTTAATTCACCTTTTGCTGTCAACCAACTAGGACTAATTAAAGGTAAACTGTCCTGAGTTTCTTGTACTAAAACGCGTGGAATTACTTCACGATAAATGGGGTTAGAAATAACTAATCCCCCCATCGGATCAAGTCGTAATAATCCTAAATCTATTAAATATTGGCGATCATCTGCTAGGGTATCGGGTAAGGTTTGCCCTGCTAAAATCGGTTCAATAATGTTTTTCACTCGTTTTTCTCTGAGTCTTTCTGCTAAACTATCTAAATGAGTATCCTGACGAGCTATTAATATTTCTTTGGCTGTTAAAATGTGTTCTTTTGTAAGAGTAATACTTCTATCTTTTACCATTTTTCTACAATTTCTTTAGCTAAAGCATTAACTAACCAAGGTTGTCCTTGAGTTAAATCATAAGCTGTTTCTATTGCTTCTGGTGTGAAAATTTGTCCAGTTGCTGCTGTATGCTGTTGATATAATTCTCCCACTTCTGCAAGATTAAAATTTCGCATAGTCAGAGAAGCAACTTTGATATTAAAAGGACTAGATGTATTTAATCTATCACTACCTCCCGATGCTACTTTATAATCTCGCACATCTCGCAAACCAATTAATCCTACTGATGAGGGAAAATTTTCCGGAGGATTGGGAAAACCATCTCTTAACTGTCGTAAAACTGATATTAATGTTTGGTCTTGTAAAGAGTCAATTTCATCTATAAATAATACTATGGGACGATTGATAGCTTTTGCCCAATCTGATAAAAAAGCCTTGATTCTGCTTCCCGGTTGTTCCTGTTGCCATTCTTTTACAGGTGGTTGCAATTCTTTAGGTAAACGAATATTTATTGTATTATACCATGCCCCTAAAATTGCTAATTCGGCAGCAGTAGGATCATGATTAAATGCACTTCCTACTTCCACTGATACCATGACTGCGGCATAATTTCCAGTATCAGTAAGTTGTTTTGCTAGGGATAACATAGCTGTGGTTTTCCCCGTTTGTCGTGGTGCGTGAAGAACAAAATAACTACGTTGTTGAATTAGCTCCTCTAAATCTGGTAATCTGACTGTGGGAGAGAGCATATAGTGGATATCGTCTTTACAGGGACCTGCAATATTAAACCAGCGAGTCATAGCATTTTATTATTTAGTGGACATTTTAATTTTAGATGATTTTGGTGGGGTTTGTGATGACAGCAAGGAGGAGGTGATGCTCGGCCATACTTTGTTATGCTTGATTATGATCAATTATTGTTATATAGAGGAATGCTAGGCTGATTTTACGTTTGCTAATAGGTAGTGATACTAAATCTGGTTATTAAAAGTGGCATTTAATATACAAGACTTTGATTCTTGATAGCTTACTGGTATAATACTGGAGCGCACTCGAAACCCGATCGCACTGTGGTGACAGGAGATCAGTTAATTATCAAAATTGAAAATTTAAGCTAATTGTCAAAAATTATGGCTGCTGAAATTATTTGTGTAGGAACGGAATTATTATTAGGGGATATAGTTAATACTAACGCCCAATATTTAGCCCTAGAATTGGCAAAATTAGGTATTCCCCATTATTATCAAACGGTGGTGGGGGATAATGTGGAAAGACTGAAAAAAGCGATCACTATTGCCCGAGAACGTTCTTCAATTTTAATTTTTACCGGTGGACTTGGACCGACTCCCGACGATTTAACCACAGAAACAATCGCCGATTTTTTTCAAACGCCCCTTAGAGAAGATCAGGAGATTTTAGCAGAAATCGAGGCTAAATTTACGAGTTTAGGGCGAGAAATGCCTCCTAGTAACAGTAAACAGGCTTTAATACCCGTGGGGGCTGATTTTTTGCCAAATCCGACGGGAACCGCCCCCGGCATGATCTGGCAACCACAGACTAACGTGACTATTCTTACTTTCCCCGGAGTACCCTCAGAAATGAAGAGAATGTGGGTAGAAACGGCGATTCCCTACCTAAAAAGTCAAGGATGGGGCAAAGAGAGGATTTATAGTCGTTCTCTCAAATTTCGCGGTATTGGTGAGTCAGCTTTAGCGGAAAAAGTAGCCCATTTATTTGATCTGACTAATCCCACCGTTGCCCCCTATGCTGGTTTAGGCGAAGTGCGTTTGCGAATTGCGACGAAAGCCCGTTCTTTAGAGGCTGCTTTGCAGGTAATTGAACCGGTAGCGACGGAAATTAAGGAAATCGCTGGATTAGATTATTTTGGGGCTGATGATGATACTTTACCCGCAGTGGTGGGGGAACTTTTGCGGCGGCAAAAACAAACTTTGAGTGTGGCAGAATCCTGTACCGGAGGGGGATTAGGGGAAATTATCACCCAAATCGCCGGCAGTTCCGATTATTTTTGGGGTGGGGTTATTTCCTACGATAATCGGGTAAAAGTTGCCCTCTTAGACGTAAATGAGCAGGATTTAAATAATGTCGGGGCTGTAAGTGCCATTATTGCCCAACAGATGGCCCTAGGGGTGAAAAAACGCCTCGCTACCGATTGGGGGATCAGTATCACGGGTATTGCCGGACCGGGAGGAGGCAGCGAGACAAAACCCGTAGGCCTAGTTTATGTCGGTTTAGTCGGTCCCGACGGAAAAGTGACCGTATCAGAGCATCGTTTCGGAGAAAATCGATCTCGCTCGACTATTCGCCAGATTAGTGCCTACACCGCCCTCGATCGCCTACGCCGGAATTTATTAACAATATCTTAAAAAAGAATTGCCAAGAATATATACTCAGACTAAAAAGTTATGTTAAGCTTAACATAAGTACAAGATATAGATTCCCCCGCTCATCAAATTGAACAGCCAAACGATGAAAATTAGCTAAAATTCTCTAGAATAAAGCTGTTGCGGGGATCAATCGACGAAAACTCATAGCTAGTATCTCAAAGGAGCCATTTGGTCAATGGACTATTTAGATGAAGTGATAGAAAAATTGAGAGAATGGGCGCGCAAACTGGTCGAGAGTGTTTTTGGTCCGGAACCCGAACCCGAACCCGAACTAATCCCGATCCCCGTGCGCGATCACAGTCGATAAAGCCACCAGTAAAACAGAATATTGCGATAATATCAGTGCAAACTTACCATGAGTCTGCACTTGATTTTTGGCAGAAGCCAAGCCTAGCTTAATTTGGTGACGATTTGGTTATCTAGTAACAATTCTTGACTGAGTAAATCTTCCACATTAATCCGCAGAAAACACTGATCATCAATCCAGAACTGCACTTTAATGCGATCTTTACCCTGGAAACCTAAAGGAGCGAGTTGAGCGATCGACCTGGCCCCCTCGCGATCATTTAAGGGTTGGACGCTAGTTTCTCCATTACCCAGGGAACGAGTGATTAATTTATCACCATCAAAATAGACCTCCATTGCCCCACTTTCTGTGCCTAATTCACCGATAATTAACTCAATGCTAGGTTGATTGTCCACAGAAGCACCTAGGACTAATTCCACGGGTTTTTCCATAGGATAGGGTTGTCCAGAATTAATAATTGGATGCCAAGCGTGGGCATTTTTGCGACGATTCCAGTAACGAATCCCGTAGCTATGATAGAGAAAATCTTTGACTTGATAACCTTGGGCTAATTGTAACGCTCCCAAAGCGATCGCTTCAAAGGGTCGATCCTCTTTAATTTTACTACTATCAAAATACTGTCGCACCCAATCTTTTACCGCCGAAATTTGTACGGTTCCCCCAACTAATAACACCCCATCGATGTCGCTAACTTCAATTCCATTGCGTCTTCCCTGTTGCAAAACTCCCGTCATTAAATCATCTAATTGATTAAAAAAGTTTTGTTGTTGGAGAATATCGGTCAATTGTTCTCGATCTAAACTTAACTCGTAACTCTCGAAATTTTCCTCATCAAAATATACCTCCTCGGCGGTCAATTGGGAAGAAAGTTTAATTTTTAATCTTTCTGCTAGACGAGTAGTCAGGGAAGTTTTCGCTAAAGATTGCTTTTGGGCAAAATAATCGACAATCCAATCATCAATATCTGACCCCCCTAAATTTGTACCTGCTTTAGCTAAAACCCTCGCTAGTTTAGTTTTTTGAGCGGAATTATTGCCTAAAAGTTTTTCTCCCCACTTGAGAATAAAACCTTGATTTTTTTGAGGATTATCTAAATCTAATTGTACCAAAGAAAGATCGAGAGTGCCACCGCCAAAATCCACCACTAAAATCACTTGATCACCCGTGGTTCCATAACCCAAAGCGGCGGCCGTGGGTTCATCAATTAGTCGAATTTGTTCGATTTCCCACCCCTGACAAACATTGCTTAACCAATTGCGGTAACTTTCAAAACTATCGACGGGGACGGTTAAAACTAGAGATTGGGGGGTTTCCAGGGTGGTGTTTTTTAAGTTGTCGATGATACTATCAAGAAACCATTGGCCAACCCTCTCGAAACTGAGGACAGTTTCCTCTAATTCCGGTAAAAATCCTTGAATTTTTGCCCCGATCCCTCGTTTAAAGCGACGAAAAAAACGCGGATCTCGATCGATATCTAAACCCTGATCGCGCACTGCTTGACCAGCAATTACTTGCAGAGGATTGGCTGATTTAATATAGAGTAAACTGGGAATTAGGGGCGGATTGTCGGCTATTTGTTGGCATAACTCCGGTAATTTCACGGTTTCGGCCCTATTTGTCGCCCCATTCCAACGAGTAATGACGGTATTACTGGTTCCGAAATCAATAGCGTAGAACACGATCGATAGTTTTTAGGTAATTTAGTTAATTATTGGCTATTGTAACCTTTTATTTAGTGAAACCGCCCGATCGAGGTGGAAGTTTCCCCAAAAAATCGGGAATTTGTTCAGCGCAAGCTCAAGAATTCTGTGCAGAAACTTGACAAATAATCTTTAATAGTATATGTAAGTTCCACCTGATCAAAGGACTATGTTAGCAGTTACCACCTCACCCGAAACCCTCTCCTTAGAAATTCCTACGGCGATCGCTCTCTCTATCACCCTTGAACAGTTTGAAGCCCTTGCTGCGGTCAACCGTGACTTAAAATTAGAACGTACAGTCCAAGGAGAATTAATCGTGAATCCCCCGACAGGTGGTGAATCAGGACAGCGTAATTTTAGCTTAACGACTCAACTGGGTCGCTGGTGCGAAGAAAACGAAGCTTTAGGAGTCGGGTTTGACTCTTCCACCGGATTTATACTACCAAATGGGGCGATTCGTTCTCCTGATCTATCTTGGGTGAGTCGAGAACGCTGGGAATCTTTAACCCCTAAGCAGAAAAAGGGATTTATTCCCCTCTGTCCCGATTTTGTGGTGGAATTGCGGTCTGAATCCGATAGTCTTGACAAATTACAGAAAAAACTGCTCGAATATAAGGAAAATGGCGCAAGGTTAGGTTGGTTAATCGATCCCCAGAATCGCCAAGTTGAAATTTATCGTCAAGGAAAGGAAGTGGAAATTTTAGACAATCCCAGTGATTTATCGGGTGAAGACGTTCTACCCAGTTTTAGCTTAAATTTAAAGCTCTGATCTTTTAAACAGAGTCTAAGTCTGAGAAGATTGATTTCTGAAATCTGGATAGATTGTTATCAAGCAGCTAGTACTCTATTGGGTTTGGTGGGTAAAATGTATTCGTGGAAGGAACCACAAAGACACAAAGGACACAAAGATCGATCATTATGGAAGTTAGACTTATCACACAGAACCTAAAAGAGCCTAATTTTTTTTCCCAAAACCGGTTTTTGAGCAGAGATAAGAGAGAAAAAAATAGACTCAAAAATCGGGTTGAGTAGGAAGAGGATAAAGGTATGAAGACGGAAAATTTCTCTCCCCGACAAGCATTAAACAAAGCATTTGGCTCTCTTGGGTTTGGTGGGTAAAATGTATTCTAAGATACATTCGTCCTAGCGAGGGAGTGGAAGGAACCACAAAGACACAAAGGACACAAAGATCGATCATTATGGAAGTTAGACTTATCACACAGAACCTAGAAGAGCCTGATTTTTTTCCCAAAACCCTTGACAAAGGTTTTTGAGCAGAGATAAGAGAGAAAAAAATAGACTCAAAAATCGGGTTGAGTAGGAAGAGGATAAAGGTATGAAGACGGAAAATTTCTCTCCCCGACAAGCATTAAACAAAGCATTTCTGAGAGTCAAACCGAGTCGTAGTCAGGTGGAGAAGTTTCAAACCCACCTAGGACAACTTTTGGGGAGTATCAACGAGACAGAATCGGAGGAGTTCCATAAAAACCTGCTTGCAGACTTTCTCAAACAAAGCTACTACAGTCCCCAACATTTCATCAACACCAAGGGAAGGAATGATTTAGTCATCCATAATGGGAAAGAGTCGCGGGATTCCGTGGGGGTGATACTGGAAGTCAAGAAACCCAGCAATAAAAGCGAGATGCTGCGGAGAGACAAACTCAACTGTAAAGCATTACAGGAATTACTCCTCTACTTCCTACGGGAAAGGATAACCGAGAAAAACCTAGAGATAAAACACCTGATTGCTACCAATATATATGAGTGGTTTATCTTCGATGGGAATATCTTCGAGAGACTATTCGCACAAAATCAGGAACTTGTCAGACAGTTTAATGACTTTGAGACGGGGAGACTAACGGGAAAAACCACCGACTTCTTCTACAAACAGATAGGAGAACCCTTCCTGAACTCCATACTCGATTCCCTGACATACACCTATTTTGACTTGTGGGAATACACCCAAACCATCCGGGAGGATGAACATAACCTCATCAGTCTCTATAAAATCTTTTCTCCCGAACACCTCTTAAAACTCCCCTTTGCGAACGATAGCAACAGTCTCGACAAAAACTTTTATGGTGAACTGCTGCATATCATCGGATTGACAGAGAGAAAAGAGGGAGGAACAAAACTCATCCGACATCCGCAACCGGCAGCGCGTCAACCCGGTTCGCTGCTAGAGAACGCTATCAGTCAAGTGGACAGTTTAGATAAAATCTCTCGTTTACCCAATCCCGAAGAATTTGGGGAGACGGAGGAGGAGAGACTATTTAATATCGGTTTAGAGTTGGGGATAACCTGGATAAATAGAATCCTCTTCCTCAAACTATTAGAAGCGCAGATAATTCGGTATCATCGGGGGGACAAATCCCTAGGGTTTCTCAATTTAAGCAAAATTGCCGACTATGACGACTTAAATCGGTTATTTTTCAGCGTCTTGGCCAAAAAACAGTTAGAAAGAAGCAAAGACATCCAGAATATCTATACTCAGGTTCCCTATCTCAACAGTTCCCTATTTGAACCGACAGACTTAGAACAATCAACCATAGTTATCAGTAACCTGCGTTCGGAGAATATAGAGATTTTTGCAGGAACAGTCTTAAAGGATAGTCAGGGGAAAAAGCGAACAGGAGAAATCAACGCTTTAGCATACCTATTCGAGTTTCTCAGCGCCTACGATTTTAGCAGCGAAGGTGGGGAAGCGATACAGGAGGATAACAAGACTCTTATCAATGCGTCAGTGTTGGGATTAATCTTCGAGAAAATCAACGGATATAAGGATGGTTCCTTTTTCACCCCCGGTTTCATCACTATGTATATGTGTCGGGAAACGATTCGACGCGCAGTGATAGAGAAATTTAACCAGAGTCAGGGATGGGATTGTCAGACAATCAAGGATGTATATAACCGCATCAAAGATAAAACGGCAGCCAATGCTATTATCAATAGTCTCAAAATTTGTGATCCTGCGGTAGGTTCGGGACATTTTCTTGTCTCTGCTTTGAACGAGATAATCGCGATTAAGAGTGAGTTACAGATTTTAGTGGATAAAGAGGGTAAAACTCTCAGGGATTATCGGGTTGAGGTGGTGAACGATGAGTTAATCGTCACCGATGATGACGGTAATCTGTTTGAATATAATCCCCGCAACCGAGAAAGTCAGCGCGTACAGGAGACTTTATTTCAGGAAAAACAGCGTCTGATTGAGGGGTGTCTCTTTGGAGTCGATATCAATCCCAACTCGGTGAAAATCTGTCGGTTGCGTTTATGGATTGAGTTACTCAAGAATGCTTACTACAAAGCAGATAACGAATTAGAGACGCTACCGAATATCGATATTAATATCAAGGTTGGCAATTCTCTGATTAGTCGCTTTGGGTTATCCAATGATTTACAAGTCTTTTCCCGCAAAAGTCGTTTAAGTATCGAGAGTTATAAGGATGCGGTGAGAGTCTATCGCAACGCGGAGGATAAATCGCAAAAGCGCGAGATGGAGAGATTGATAAGTGAGATTAAGAGTAGTTTTCGTCAGACTTTACAGGGAGATAATCCTCTGAAAAAGCGCTTGCGGGGTTTGGAAACGGATTTATATAGTCTGGAGAATCAAATTTTGTTATTTGAGGAGTCACCCAAGGAAAAGAAAGCGCGGGAAAAGAAGATTAGTCAGTTAAGGAATGAGATTGATAAGTTACGTCCGCAACTAGAGGAGATTGAAAGCGGTAAGATTTATCATAATGCTTTTGAATGGCGCTTCGAGTTCCCCGAAGTTCTAGATGATAAGGGGAATTTTATCGGTTTTGATGTGATAATTGGCAATCCTCCTTATATCCGACAGGAGGAACTAAAAAATATTAAACCCATCTTGCAGAAAAGTTATCAATCCTATACCGGGATTGCTGATTTATTTGTCTATTTCTATGAGAGGGGTTTACAAATACTCAAAACTAAAGGTTATTTAACTTATATCTCCTCAAATAAATATTTTCGTTCTGGATACGGAGAAAAATTAAGACAACTTCTCAGCGATTCCACCAAAATTTTTAATTTAATTGACTTTGGTGATTTTCCCGTCTTTGAAGAAGCTACCGCTTATCCCAGTATTATCGCTTTAAGTAAAGATAAATGTAATGGCAATCAGTTTAAAGCTTTAGCTTGGGATAAACACAAAGATCAAAATATAACCCAGTTTGCCACAATTCTAGAACAGGATTATCTTACTATCACTCAAGCTAATTTATCTGCTGATGGTTGGAAATTAGAATCTTCACAAACTTTAGATTTATTGGCTAAATTGCAAAATAATGGGAACCCGCTAGAAGAAATCGCGGGAAAAATATTTATTGGCATTAAAACAGGTTTAAATGAAGCTTTTGTGATTGATAAAATCACCCGGGATAGATTAATTAGTGAACATCCCTCCTCCGAGGAAGTTATTAAACCTTTTCTACGGGGACGAGATGTAAAAAGATGGCGAATAGATTTCGCTGAACAGTATTTAATTAAAATTGAGTCATCGGAAAATAAAAGTCATCCTTGGTCAGATAAAGGTAATATAGAAGCAGAAGCAATCTTTGCTCAAACCTATCCCGCAATTTATGCAAGATTTCAAGAATTTCGCGATAAATTAATTAAAAGAGATGATCAAGGTCGCTTTTTTTGGGAATTGCGTTCTTGTAAGTATTGGCAAGAATTTGAACAACCTAAAATTATTTATCCAGATATATATGAGTCCCAAAGTTTTATGATTGAACTGAATAAATTTTATCTAGGTAATACAGTTTATTTTATGCCAATCAATGAATTATGGCTTTGTGGATTACTTAATTCAGTTGTTATAGAGTGGTTCTATTCTTATATTTCTAATAAAGTTCGAGGTGGATATCTAAGAGCTTTTACAGATTATATTAGGAAAATTCCTATCGCTAGTGCAACAGAAACCCAAAAACAAGCGATCGAATATCTAGTTAAACAATGTTTAGAAGCTAAGGGAAAAGAAGTCAAGGAGTTAGAAACAAAAATTAATCAAATAGTGTATAAATTGTATGGATTAAGCGAGGAAGAAATCAGGATAATAGAGGGAGAAATAAAATAAATATAAATGTAGCACAGAAAACGGGTTTCTCCGAGAAACCCGTTTTCTACTCATGCAATCATGGAAAAAGGGGAATAAATAATCAGTCTTTAATAACCAGATTTAGTCTTACCTAGGATTATTAGTATTCTATAATACCAATTCTTAGGAGACTATAAAGAAAATCCCAAGATTAGGCGAGTCCGTTGGCAAAAAACGCTATAGTGGCACAAAATGCCTAATTTTATCCACAAAATTGTTATGACAGTTACCAATAGACAAGAGCTAGAAGAACTGATTCAACAGGTAAAAAAAGCTCAACAACAATTTGCCAACTATAGTCAAGAACAAGTAGATCTTATCTTCAAAAAAGCCGCATTAGCAGCCAACAACGCTCGCATTCCCTTGGCTAAAATGGCCGTACAAGAGACAGAGATGGGAGTAATAGAGGATAAAGTGATTAAAAACCATTTTGCCTCAGAAATCATCTACAACAAATATAAACACAGCAAAACCTGCGGCATTATCGAAGAAGATAAATCCTTTGGATTGCAAAAAATCGCCGAACCCGTGGGCATTTTGGCGGGGATCGTACCGACCACAAATCCCACCTCCACAGCCATTTTTAAAGCCCTAATTGCCCTGAAAACCCGCAACGGCATCATTTTTTCCCCCCATCCGCGAGCCAAAGACTGCACGATCGCAGCCGCCAAAATAGTCTTAGAAGCGGCCGTAAAAGCGGGCGCACCGGCCGGTATTATTGGTTGGATTGATCAGCCATCGGTGGAACTTTCCCAAGCATTAATGCAACATCCCAGCATTAATTTAATCCTCGCTACCGGCGGTCCTGGTATGGTAAAAGCGGCCTATTCTTCGGGAAGACCTTCCCTAGGAGTCGGTGCCGGCAATACCCCCGCTTTAATTGACGAAACCTCGCACATAAAAATGGCTGTTTCCTCGATTATTCTCAGTAAAACCTTCGATAACGGCATGATTTGCGCCTCCGAACAATCGGTAATCGTTGTCGATAGCATCTATGAAGAAGTTCGACAGGAATTTATTGATCGCGGGGCCTATCTTCTTTCCCCTGAAGAAAGGGAAAAAGTCGTCGGGATTCTCCTAAAAGATGGTCATATTAACCCCGATATCGTCGGGCAACCGGTAGAAAAATTAGCCGCCATGGCCGGAATTTCCGTTCCCGAAGATACCAGATTACTAATCGCAGAAGTGGAAAATATTGGCTTAGAGGAACCATTTTCCTACGAAAAACTCTCGCCAATTTTAGCCATGTACCGAGCGAAAGACTTTGGAGATGGGGTAAAAAAAGCCGAAAAACTGGTCTTATTTGCGGGTCGAGGTCATACGGCCGTGCTTTATACCGCACCCTCCAATCGGGAAAATATTAAGCGCTTTGAAGACAACGTACAAACGGCCCGGGTATTAATTAATACCCCTTCCTCCCAGGGTGCGATTGGTGATATCTATAACTTCCGTCTCGATCCTAGTTTAACCCTCGGTTGTGGCACTTGGGGCGGTAATTCCATCAGCGAAAACGTCGAACCTACCCACCTATTAAATATTAAAACCGTAGCCGAGCGCCGGGAAAATATGCTTTGGTTCCGAGTACCACCAAAAGTATATTTTAAATACGGGTCATTACCCGTTGCTATTCGGGAATTAGCCGGCAAAAAACGGGCTTTTATTGTCACCGATAAACCTCTTTTCGACCTAGGAGTTACCGCACCTTTACAGGAAATTTTAGAAGAAATCGGCATCACGGTTAATATCTTTTATGATGTGGAACCCGATCCTTCCCTAGAAACCGTCGAACGGGGGTTAAATGTTATTAATACCTTCAATCCCGATGTCATTATCGCTATCGGTGGTGGTTCCCCCATGGATGCCGCTAAAATCATGTGGCTACTCTACGAGCATCCAGAGATAGAATTCGAGAGCTTGGCCATGCGTTTTATGGATATCCGCAAACGAGTCTATGAATTGCCCCCTTTAGGCGAAAAAGCTCTGATGGTGTGTATTCCCACCACTTCGGGAACAGGATCAGAAGTGACTCCCTTCGCCGTCGTCACCGATCGCCGTAATAATATTAAGTATCCTTTGGCAGATTATGCTCTAACTCCCAGCATGGCCATTGTCGATCCGGAATTAGTGCTGAATATGCCGAAAAAATTGACAGCCTACGGCGGAATTGACGCTTTAACTCACGCTCTTGAGTCCTATGTCTCGGTTTTAGCCTCAGAATATACTAATGCTCTTGGTCAAGATGCCATCCGACTGCTGTTTAAATACTTGCCCAGTTCCTATCATAACGGAGCTAAAGACCCGAAAGCGCGGGAAAAAGTCCATTATGCGGCGACAATGGCAGGAATGGCCTTTGCCAATGGCTTTTTAGGCATCTGTCACTCCATGGCCCATCAATTAGGGGCAATTTTCCACATTCCCCACGGTCTGGCCAATGCCTTGATGATTTCCCACGTCATCCTCTATAATGCCACCGATGCCCCCTTTAAACAGGCGACTTTCTCTCAGTACAAATATCCTAACGTAAAATGGCGCTATGCCAGGATCGCCCATTCCCTGGGACTGGGAGGAGAAAGCGAGACCGAAAGTGTGGAAAGATTGGTATTAGCGATCGAATGTTTAAAACGGGAAATCGGTATTCCGGCCAGTATTAAAGAGGTAATTCCCGAAAGTGAAGCCGAATTTATGGCCAAATTAGACCATTTAGCTGAACAAGCTTTCGATGATCAGTGTACCGGAGCCAATCCCCGTTATCCCCTGATTGAGGACTTAAAAACCCTGTTAATCCAAGCTTATCACGGCAATTTGCCCCTAGAGGTGGCGGTAAATGGTCACGGTGATGTCAGTCTTGCCGATTTGAAGTTAGATCCGCAACCCTTGAGCTTGTAGAGACAGATTTTGCCTTGGATCCCCCCCACCCCCCTTAATCAGGGGAAGATCCCCCCTACCCCCCTTAATAAGGGGGGTTTTGACAGTTTTTAACGCCTACCTACTTAGGGTTTGCTGAATAAATGTGAAATGTAGGCAAAGTAAGGGTTTTGGGGCTTTTCTCGCGAAACAGGTGCAAGATTTTGAGAGAATCGTCGTTCAAAACCTTGCATCTTCATCGGCCCGCGTCCTGTAGGGGCGAAGCATTCGGGCAATAACCTATCGGTGAAACCGTAAATTTTCTATCCGAATGCTTCGCCCGTACTTTTTCAGCAGACCCTACTTAGCTACCACTTAAAAATTATCTTTTTTCCCCCGCAGTCGTGCAAACACTTGTACTGGTTCATTGCTATCCATGGTCATGGCCAAAGCGGGACTATCCCAACGCAAAAAAGGATTAGTCAGCTTTTCCGTCCCCAAAATTGCCGGAATCGTGGGAATATCTTTAGCGCGATTTTTCTCCACTTCCCGATAACGCTGCTGCAGAGCAGCATTATTAGGGTCAACTGTCAAGGCAAACTTTAAATTATTTAACGTATATTCGTGAGCGCACCAAACCCTGGTCTGGTCGGGAAGCGATCGCAATTTAGTTAAAGAAGCCACCATTTGGCCCGGTGTTCCCTCAAATAAACGACCACAACCCCCAGAAAACAGGGTATCACCACAGAATAACTCGCCGTAATCTCCGGGGTTAACCGGGGGAAAATAATAGGCAATATGAGCGCGAGTGTGGCCAGGGACAAAGAAAACCTCGGCCCAGCGACCGGCAAATTCCACCCGGTCCCCCTCCTCTAAAAACATTTGCTGCCCCGGAATGCGACCGCGATCCTCCTTTCCCCCATAAACGCAAAGGTGGGGATAACGATTAATTAAAGCCTGATTAGCCCCCACATGGTCGCCGTGGTGATGGGTATTGAAAATAGCGACTAAATCTACCTGTAAAGCCTCTAATCGCCTGAAAACGGGTTCAGGTTCCGCCGGATCCACCACGGCTGCGATTTTTTGCGATCGATCGTAGAGGAGGAAAATATAATTATCAGAAAGGGCGTTAAGACGTTCGATCTCCATGGTAGAATCTTGATGCTCAGGTTTAACTCGATCATATAAGCTGCTCGCGCATTTAAATTGCCGGCTCTTCTAGGTTCTGTGTGATAAGTTTGACTTACAATATGATCGACCAATCTTTGTGTCCTTTGTATCTTTGTGGTTCGTTCCACTTCAGCAAACCCTATCTATGGATACTATTCACGTTACAGGAATTCGTGCCTACGGTTACACAGGATATCTAGCCGAAGAGCAGGTTTTAGGTCAATGGTTTGAGGTGGATTTATCCCTAGAAGTTGATATCAGCATTGCTGGCAAAAGTGACGCAATTAAAGATACCCTAGATTATCGACAGGCGATCGAAATTGTCAAACACCAGATTGAAACCAGCAAATTTGCCCTAGTGGAAAAATTGGCCACAGTTATCGCTGAGGATATCCTAAAACTCGATCGAGTGCGACAGGTAAGAGTACAATTATCGAAACCCGCCGCCCCAATTCCCCATTTCACCGGTAAAATCACCATCGATATCACTAGATCCCGTTGAGTTTACGGGTATTATCGACTAAACTTCGCGCAAAAGCGTCAAAACGTTGGGAAAGCTTCTCATCAAGGATTTTTCCTTCTTCGTTGAAGACTTTCCACGCTTGTCCTAAGCTAATTTGTTCGGGAATTACCCAAGCATGAACCCAACGGAGAATAATTCTTAAATCATTGAGGGCGTTACTATTGGATTGGCCGCCTAAAACACTGATTAACCCCGCAACCTTTCCCGATAACTCCTCAAAACTCATTAAATCTAGGGCATTCTTCATCACACCACTGACACTGCCATGATATTCCGGTGTCGCCAAAATTAATCCCGCTGCCGATTTAACCGTTTGCTGCATTTTGGCCACATCGGGATAGTCAGAATAGTCATCTCCCCCGTTACAGAAGGGTAAAGAGAGTTTTCTCAGGTCAATTATCTCCGTTTCTACTCCTAACGCCCCTACTCGACTGATAGCAACTTCTAACGCCATCGTACTATAGGATCCGGGGCGTAAACTGCCATTAATACCAACGACTTTGATCATAGAATTTATGCGAACTCATAACGACTACATATAAGCTAACAAAAAAAGAGACAATTGGGGCAAGCTTAGTTAAAAAAATATGTCGATGGGGCGGAGAGAGCGATCGATCTAAGTTTTAATGAGAATAGAAAGATTTATTCCATTTCCCCTGATTGCCATGCCAGAATTTCTCGATTTTCTCAAACATAAATATGCCTATGTGGCTATTGGTGAATTTAAACCGGGGTGTTTTTCCGAGGCCCAAAAACTCTACGAAAAGGCCGTTTCCACCTATTCTACGGGATTCCAGGGGGCTTTTCTGCTGCAAAAACCCGGAACTGACGAAGGAATTGCCGTAATCATCTGGGATAAAATCGATGATATGGAGGCCAATAAAAGCGAAGCCCATGAATTATTGCTGAAATCCATGGCTCCTCTGTTTGTGAAACCGCCTGTCACCGATTTTTACGAAGTGTGTAGCGAGATAGAAGGTTCCCCCATTTAGGAATAATGTTTCTTTTCGGTGGCGATTAATTTGGCGGCTAAAACCCCGCCTAGAAAGCCAAATAAATGTCCTTGCCAAGAAATCCCCGGACGGGAAGGCAAAACGCCCCAAATTGTACCACCGTAGAGTAAAAAAACTAGAATTGACAAGAGTATAGAAGGAATATTTCTCTGGAAATAGCCTCGCAGTAACAAAAAACCTAAATAGCCAAAAATCAAGATACTTGCCCCGATATGGATGGATCCGGGAGCAGCAAATAACCAGACGCCTAACCCCCCCACCAGCATAGTTAACCCAGTCACAATAAAAAAGTCACTGGTTTCCTGTAACATCACCAACCAACCGAGAATCAGAAAAGGAACCGTATTAGCAATAAGATGGGGAAAGTCCCCGTGTAGGAAAGGTGCGAAGAGAATACCCCGCAATCCGATGACTTGATGGGGAATAATCCCGAAATAGTCTAAACTGCCCCGAAAAACAAATTGATCTAAAATCTCTAACAGCCAAAAAATCGCCACAAAGGTAGCGAGGATTATTGCTTGGGTTTTTATTTCTTGCCGTGATCCTTGACTCATAAGATTGATGGATGAGTTATTTTTTCCCATTATAGCCCCCAGATCAGTTATCAGTTACCAGTTATCAGTTATCAGTGATTCAGTTATCAGTGATTCAGTTACCAGTTAAGTAGGTGCGTGGAATTAAATATAAGATGAACGTAGGTTGGGCTTCGGCCGTGAGCTCAGCCGAACGGTTGAAGCATGAAACCCAACGCCCGATTATGTTACGCTACCGCTAACCCATCCTACAAATAATTGTGCCTCCCTAGTTATCAGGTGTGAGTTATCAGTTTACTGTTTACTGTTGGCTGCGGGACAAAGAGGGGCTAATTGACAGGAAAAACAAGCGGGATTTCTTGCTTTACAAACTGCCCGGCCGTGGTAAATAATACTAATAGAAAAAGTTTCCCAATCTGGTTGAGGTAGTAAAGCCATTAAATCCCGTTCAATTTTCACCGGATCGTTATTAGTAGTTAAACCCAAACGATTACTTAAGCGCTTAACGTGGGTATCGACTGTCACCCCCTCAATCATCCCGTAAGCGTGAGCAAGTACCACATTAGCGGTTTTTCTGGCTACCCCGGGTAAAGTTAATAATTCCGCCATTGTCTTGGGTACTTCTCCCTGAAAATCCTTGAGGATTTTTTGACAAGCACCCTGAATATTTTTAGCTTTATTGCGATAGAATCCCGTGGATCGAATCAGGGTTTCTAACTCCTCTCGCTCGGCAAAAGCTAAGGATTTAGCATCGGGAAAACGAGCGAATAAAGCAGGAGTTACCTTATTTACCCGCTCATCAGTGCATTGTGCCGAGAGAATAACTGCCACCAATAACTGCACGGGAGTTTGATAATTTAAGCTACAGGTTGCCTCTGGATATAATTGCTTTAAGTTGCTTAAAATCTCTAGAGCGTGCAGTTGAAGCTGAGTTTTTTTTCGAGGGGCCATCACTGGAATAAATCCTGAAAAACTGCGAGGTTAACCGTGTCGCGCACGATTAAGAAAACTCCCAATCCTAAGAGTAAAACTAGACCTGTTTGCATGATGTTATCTTGCAGTTTAGTCGGGAGAGGTTTACCTACCAAAGCCTCGATTAATAAAAATACCAACTGACCACCATCAAGAGCAGGTAAAGGCAGAATATTAATCACCGCTAAGTTAATACTAATTAGCGCGGCAAATTGAAAAAGATTACCCGCATCATTACGAGCGATTGCTGCTCCGTATTCGACAATTTTAACCGGTCCTGCTACCTGTTGAACACTGTCTTTAAAGTTACTAACTAACTGCCCAAAACCTTGCACGGTTAATAGGGTTAATCGTTGAAATTCACCCGCACCTAAGCTAAAAGCTTGCCCAAAACTATCGGCTTTCA
This sequence comes from Microcystis aeruginosa Ma_MB_S_20031200_S102, assembly GCA_007095845.1. Classification (GTDB taxonomy): domain Bacteria; phylum Cyanobacteriota; class Cyanobacteriia; order Cyanobacteriales; family Microcystaceae; genus Microcystis; species Microcystis aeruginosa_D. Next base: position 8,680 of record SFBI01000187.1, on the reverse strand, counting down.
GGCGAGTTTCTTCACCGTTGGGAGCCAATCTCACCCCAATTTTACCCTGACCATCACTTCCCAATTCCGGAGTAACAATTAAATCGAGAGTTTCTGTGGGGCGTTTGATGGTTAATTTTAGGGGTTGATTGGGGGAAGATTGAATAATGTCACGGAAATCAATAATGGCATTTTGAGAAGCACCAAGGGGCTGATTATTGATAGCAAGAACGATATCCCCCGCTTGTATTCCCGCTTGTTTAGCGACGGAATTTTCCGAGGTGAAAACCTCTGGAATAATTACCCCTTCTTGATAGTTAATTTGGGGAAAACCCACCGTAGCGACTTGGGTAACAAGCAAAAAATAGGCAAAAACTAAATTAGCAATTACCCCGGCACTAATGACGATAGCTCGATCGAAAACAGGACGATTGCGTAATAAATCAGGATCGTTATTGGGAATTTGACTATCGGGATCGTCATCGGGAAAACCAACGTAACCCCCTAAAGGAATGGCGCGGAGGGCGTATTCTGTTTCTTTACCTTGATATTTAGCTAAAGCTGGACCAAAACCGATGGAAAAGCGATTAACATGGATAGATTGCCAACGAGCAGCGGCAAAGTGACCTAATTCGTGAACGACAATTAATAGGGCAAGTACACCGATCGCTATTAAAACTGACATGATGATCAAAATATAATGAATTAGCTTTTGTTAATTGTAAGGGATCCTCCTAAGCAGATTGCAAAAAATCTTTAGTTATCGCCAATTTTCCGATCATTTAAGTAGGTAGGCGTTAAAAATTATCAGATGCCCCCCTTATTAAGGGGGGATTAAGGGGGGACTAAGGGGGGATCGGCACCCCCCTTATCAAGGGGGGCAGGGGGAATCGAACCTAAAATCCATTTTTAATTTAATTATAACCAGCTACTTATGCTAAAAGTGATCTTAACCGCCTAATCTGACCCGACGGAGAGCGATCGATGCCTTTGAGTGAGCGCGTCCAGCAATTAATCCCAAAAGCGAGAATCATCAGTTTCGCTGATTGGCCCTATCAGCAAGCAGCGATCGCTATTTGGCAACAAGCAGATGATCAAACTCCCTATCTCAGTGATAGGGATTTAGATACTATCAGTGCCATTAGGGGCGATGATTTCGGGGTTAGAGGCCTTAAAATAATACAGCTTAGATCATTTTAGTGGCTCAGAAAAAACCGCAATTGCTCCCTATTTCGATCACTTAATTACGGTTATGAAAAAGTTTTAAAACCCGGGCATTTAATCTGTGTTAAAATAATTAAGTCAACAGTTAAAAATGCCGCTCACCGAGGTGAAAAACCCGTTGAACCCCTGAAATCATCGGCGTGGGTAGGCCTCTTAAGACCACCAAAAACCTCGATCGAGTGCCTCGCGGGTCGAGGTAATTTATAAAATAAGGGAGATTCTATGGATGCCAAAGCGAAATTACTGGAATTGATCGCTGGTAGAAATCGCGGACTCCTGGCCACGGAAAGCGACCGCGTGCGGATTTTAGCGGCGATCGAACAATTGGAGGATCACAATCCCCATCCCCATCCCCTCGAAGTTAAACAACTATTGGGGGGTAATTGGCGCTTATTATTCACCAGCAGCCGCAACATTCTGGGAATAGATCGCCTACCTTTTTTTCAATTAGGGCAAATTTATCAATATCTCGACCTGAACAAGGCTAAACTCTACAATATTGCTGAAATTATCGGCGTGCCTTGGCTAGAAGGGGTAGTAATCGTCTCCGCTACCTTTGAACCCACATCCGAGCGTCGGATAATGGTCAAATTTGAGCGCTCGATCCTCGGTCTGCAACGTCTTCTCAATTATCATTCTGCCCAAGAATTTATCGATGCGATCGAGAGTGGCCAAAAATTTCCTCCCCTCGATTTTTCCTTCAATAATCGCCCACAAACCGGTTGGCTCGATATCACCTATCTCGATGAAGATCTCCGCATCGGTCGCGGCAGCGAAGGCAGCGTCTTTATTCTCGCTAGGGAAAAAACCTAACTTACAGAGCTATTCAGGAGACTCCGAGACTCCGAGACAGCTTTTATGTATTCTCCCCACTACCCTACTACCCCACCTCCCCACCTCCCCACTTGCTGCTCCCTTGCTCCCCCAGATGAATGCCTCGATCGGTTAGAATCGAAATATGGGAAAAAAATTATTTATTTTCGGGAACCTTTACTGACTTGTCCCGTCCTCAACCTCTGAGTGAGGAGCTTATACCCTTGAGGAAATCCCATGAGTCAATCGATTCCAGCATCTTGGTCACTTGAGTCCAAACAGTCTCAAAACCCCGTGTCCCCTGACAAACTCTCCAACTACGATCTAATTGCACGCTGTCAGGAAGGGTGTCAGCCAGATCGAGCAGCTTTTGCGGAACTGCTGCGGCGCTATCAGGCTCATATTGACAAATTACTCTATCATTTGGCTCCCGATTGGCAAGATCGCGCTGATTTGGCTCAAGAGGTCTGGATTCGCGTCTATCGCAATATTAACCGTCTCCATGAACCCCTCAAGTTTCGCGGTTGGTTAAGTCGCATTGCTACTAATCTTTTTTACGACGAATTGCGGAAACGTAAGCGGGTTAATCATCCCATTTCCCTTGATGCTCCCCGGCGCGTGGAGGATGGCGAAATCGATTGGGATATCGAGTCCGATTACCCCAGTCCCGATGAACATCTCACCACCCACGAATTCTACGATCAATTACAGGCGGCGATCGCTGATTTACCAGAAGCTTTTCGGACAACTATTATTCTCCGAGAAATTGAAGGCATGGCCTACGAAGAAATTGCCGAGATGACGGGAGTTTCTTTAGGAACTGTTAAATCTCGCATTGCTCGCGCTCGCGCTAAATTACAATCCGTTTTACAGCCCTATTTTACCGAAGGCTAAAGAAAATTGTGGTGATTCGGCACTAACGGCCGAAGTGAGGAGTCGTTAAAGTTAACTAGCTCCGTGCTGGTGAAAAGTGATTGCATACCGATCGCTTCTGGTCGAGGTCAACCATGAATAATTATCAACCCGAAGACGTTCAATGGATCAAGTCTTTGTTGCGTCACGATGACAGCGATTGCAACTCCGCAACCGAGGATATTTTGTTTTTAGATGAAAATAACGAGGAAGCTCATCGTTTCGATTTAATTAGCGCCTATATTGATAACGAAGTAACGGTAGAGGAAAGAAAGCTAGTTCAGCATTGGTTAGACCATGATGCTGCTGCTAAAAAACTCTATCGGCAGCTCTTGGGATTACAAACTAATTTAAGGCAAATTCCCGTACCGGCTACTATGGCCGGCGACCGATTGGCAGAACAGGTGTTCAGAAAAGTCGATGGTCAGCGTCGTCGGCAATATTATGTTTATGGTGGCGCAATTTTAACGGCTATGGCGATCGCTGTTGGCTCCTACTTCGTCTCGGTACGCAATGATCCCCTCTCCCAAATGGCGAGCAGTCCGAGCAGTATTAGCCAAGAGGGAGACCATTTGATGATTGCTCTCAACCATCCGATTATCGAGATTCCCACAACGGAAGAGCCAAAAGAGAATGGCCAAAGGTAAGTTAGGCAGATTTATCTATCGGTTAGGACAGTGCTTAAATTTCGTCTATTAGAGTGAGGACTTGAGGAGTGTAACGTTTGTGATTAGGTTCATCAAAAAAGCTTTTCGAGATATATCGTTGGGGCGCAATCTCGAATATTACATCACGTTACTTTTTATCCTTCGTCATCCTTGCTCTAGACATATTCAATCTTGCTTCACCTGATGTACTGACAAATATCACACTTGCCGTCTTAGCTTTAGTTGTTTCTACCAGTCTCAGTACAAGGGAAAGTCTTGAAGAACTTTCTAAAAAATTGACAAAAGCTCAAAGCGCAGACGATTTTTTCTGGAACGTTAAGCGTTCTATTGAACCTGACATATCACAAGCAAAGTACATTGGCTTTGGAGGGGCAGTGCTGAGTCGAACTCTTCGTGACTATTCAGCCAGTCTAGAAGAGCGTTTGAGGGTTGGAGCTAAAGTACGAATAATTTTGATGGATCCAGCAAGTACAGCCCCAGATCAAGCAGTGTTACGTAGTAAGTAGTCGTGCAAAATTAATTTCCTAGTAAAGATAGGCAAAAGGCAAGAGGCAAAAGGCAAGAGGGGGTTAGATATGTGTAATTAATTTTGCTTAGGTACTTAAGGGGGTTAGCAGCCGTCAATTCTATATTGATACGCTGCATCCTACCCTTGAGAGAGTTGGGATGCTAGCCAATGCTTCTGACAAAATCGAATTAGGGTTACTTCCATACAAACCAGCCTTTGGCATAGTGGTGATCGACCCTGATGAGCCGTATGGACGAATAATCGTTGAAATGTACCCACACCACTCTGATTCGTTTGCCCCTACTTTTGAGTTGCGACCCGATCAAGATCCTCACTGGTATAAACATTTTAGAGAGCAATTTGAGAACTTGTGGAATGGTTGTGGACAAAGGCACTTTTCAGGAGTAGAGGTGCATAAATTAGTCGAAGAGGTGCGAAATGTTTCGAGCAACTAACCAAGCCGTATAATGTGGGATCTGAGGTGGACGATTGCTTCCTCAAATTCGTCTCATGTCAAAGTTTGATACAATTCATTCAGGATTGAGCCTTCTGCGAGGGATGGGGACTATGCGATCAATTGAGCAACTGACTGAGGAAATATTGTCGCTGCCTAGCGAATCAAGAGCATTCCTAGCAGACAAGTTGGTGGAAAGCTTGGAATTCGATACCGACTCAGCAATTCAGGCAGTTTGGGTAACTGAAGCCAAGCGCCGAAGAGATGAGGTGCGAGATGGTTCTATTCAACCAATTCCAGGCGAAGACGCTTTAGCCCAAGTCAGACGGCTGATTGAGCCATGAGGTACGTATTTCATCCTGAAGCGCTGAATGAATACGCTGAAGCAGTTCAATACTACACAGAGCAGAGAGTTGAGGTTGCTCAAGCGTTCATAAACGCGATCGAGGATACAGTTTATCGGATCAGGGAGTCTCCAACCCGTTACGCTGCAATTGATGAAGATGTTCGGCTGTGTATGGCGCGTAAGTTTCCTTACGGTGTTCTCTACACAATTGAGCAAGACTACATTCTGATTTTGGCAGTCATGCATTGCAGTCGTGAGCCTGGATACTGGAAAAATCGCAAGTAATTGAAGTTGCCATCTGCCTAACTTCACCGATCTATTGAAAGAAATGCCAGCATTCTCGTGCGATCGCCCAATCTTCCGCCGTAGCAATTACCATCACGCGTACTTTAGATCTGTCGGTGGCGATATCCTCATCCCGGGGACGAGCGGCATTTTTAGCCAAATCTAACTCTAAACCCAAAAAAGACCAGCCTTGACTGGCTTTTTCCCGTACTAAAGCTGAATTTTCGCCGATTCCTGCCGTAAATACCAATACATCTAACCCCTCTAGAGAAGCGATCATCGATCCGATTAAACTTTTCAGACGATGAATATACATCTCAAATGCTAATTTTGCCCTCTCGTTCCCTTCGTCCATCGCCGTGGTAATTGCCCGCATATCCCCAGAAATACCCGAAATTCCCTTTAAACCCGATTCTTTATTGAGTAAGCTATTTAAACTATCGGGATTGTATTGATATTCTCGCTCTAGATAAATCAGAATCCCCGGATCGATCGAACCGCTGCGGGTTCCCATCATCAATCCCTCTAGGGGGGTAAATCCCATAGTAGTATCGATACTTTTACCCCCCTTGACTGCCGATAGGGAAGCACCATTACCCAGATGACAGATGACCATTTTCAAGGATTCTAGGGGTTTTCCCAACAATTCGGCGGCCCGTTGGGAGCAGTACTGATGACTGGTGCCATGGAAACCATAGCGACGGATTCCCAGTTCACTCCATTGGTAGGGAATGGGATAAAAAGAAGACTCAGGAGGGATAGAACGATGAAAAGCGGTGTCAAACACTGCTACTTGAGGAACATCGCCGAAAAATTGCTCGATCGCTTCAATTCCTTCTAAATGAGCGGGATTATGACTAGGAGCAAGGGGGATCAGCTTTTTAATCGTTTCTTTGACTTGGGGAGTGATTATGGTTGCCTGGGAATATTCCGTGCCACCATGGACAACTCGATGACCGACTATACTAATTTCGGTGAGGTTGGCTACTACCTTAGTTTCTCCAGTTACTAAGGTATCTAACATCCGAGCAATTCCCGCTGGACGATCCCGACTAGAAAGATTAATTTCCTGTTTAGTTCCCTGAGCTTTGACCGTTAAAACCCCGTAATCAGGGTTAACCGTCCAATCGATCCCCGCTGCCCAAATTGGTTGGGGAGGATGGGAGGGGAAAAAATCTAAATCGTATAAACAACTTTTTTGACTGCTCGATCCCGCATTTAAGACCAGAATTTTCATAAAAAAGCTCAATTAGGAAGTGGGCTATGCCGATCATAATCAAACTCAGGTTAAGCCTAGATAAAATCGCTGACTTTTTGGGTTTTTCTTCCAGAAAATTTTATCTGGCTGCCATCACCCGTCCTTGACTCGGGCAATATTACAAAACTTTATCAAAAAAAAGTCAAAATAGAGCCTCTAGGGTTATAAAATACAAGAATGCCCCTTGTGAAATTGATCCAAGAAGCTACCTCTGATGCAAGTTAAGGCCTTTAAAGTGGATTTAGAGCTAGTTCTCGTCCTTTTCACCAGTGGAATGTCAACATCGCACCACGAATCTCTAGAACGGAATTTTTGCGTATTCTAGATAACCGTGATTACTAGAGGATTTCTTAAGTATGTCAGAGGTTACTGCCGTTACAGATGCCACCTTTAAAGATGAAGTTTTAGATAGTGCCGACCCTGTCCTAGTGGATTTCTGGGCTCCTTGGTGCGGCCCTTGTCGAATGGTGGCTCCCGTTGTCGAGGAAATTGCCAAACAGTTCGAGGGGGAGGTCAAGGTGGTGAAACTCAACACCGACGAAAACCCCAATATCGCTAGTCAGTACGGGATTCGCAGTATTCCCACTCTGATGATCTTCAAAGGAGGTCAAAAAGTCGATATGGTGGTCGGGGCTGTACCTAAAACCACTTTAGCCAATACCTTAACTAAACACCTAGAATCTGATGATCCGCAAAAGGGCTCAAAAAGTTGATCTGGTGGTTGGGGCTGCACCGAAAACTACTTTAGCTAATACCCTAAATAAGCATTTGGGGGTTGACTAGGTTTTCTGGTAACGCATACCGGGTAACTGAGTCACTAGACCCATTAATTCTAATTCCAATAGGATCCCCGCCACTTCTGAGGTGGGGATTTGCGTTTTTTGAACAATAATGTCAAACAACAGGGCATCTCTACTAAATAACTGATACACTTGCACTAATCTGGGTTCTAGATTCGCTGGAGGAGCAGCATTAACGACCTGGGATGTCTCTGGAGGGAGTGAAGGGGAGAGATTAATCGGTGCGGATTGGTCAGTGGTGGGAATTGCTCCCAACATTTCTAATAATTTCTCCTCGGAAACGATAATTTCTGCTCCCTGATGAATCAGTTGTAAACAACCCCTAGCGGCAGCAATATCGGGAGAATTGGGTAAAGCATAGATATCGCCACCGAATTCGTTAGCATAATTAGCTGTGATTAGGGAGCCTGACCTTTCGGGGGCCTCGATGACAATCGTCGCACGACTTAAACCGGCGATAATGCGATTACGACTGGGAAAATGGGCTTTATTCGGCTGAGTTGCGGCAGGATGTTCACTAATGACTAAACCCTGCTTCTGAATGTTCGCGTGTAGCTGCCGATGATGACTAGGATAAACCACATCGACCCCCGTTCCCAAGACGGCAATCGTCCTTCCCCCTGCTTTTAAACAGCTTTGGTGTGCCTCTCCGTCAATTCCTTCGGCCATACCAGAAACAATAGTAAATCCCTGTTGGGCCAAAAGGGTACTTAAGCGCCGCGCCCAACGCCGGCCGTGATCCGTGGGGTTACGAGTACCCACAATGGCGACAGTGGGGATATTTCCCTGATTTTCCCCTAAATTGACCTTTCCTTGATAGTAAAGTAAAGGGGGAGGACTGGGAATTTCCCCGAGAAAGCGGGGATATTCTGGGTCGCTAGGAGTCCAAAAAAGGGGGTTTTTCTGGATGTGTTCGCTGAAAAGGGCTTCTGGGTCAATTTGCGATCGCCCTTCCTGTACCGCTACCATTAACTTTTTGCCAAATCCCGCCACTTCTGCGACCGCACTAGCGGACGCATTCCAGGCCACAGCGACACTGCCAAAATGCTGATAAAGTCGCTTCAGGGAAATTGGCCCCACTCCAGCAATACTTGACCATGCTAACCAATAAACGCGATCGTCTGTCAATTTGAAAAGCTCCTCAGACAAAGTAATATTTTAAGTCGGTTAAACCTGAATGCGGCCAGATGACCCTATTTTATTGTAATCATGCCAGAATCTCTTTCATTAGTTTTTGAGGTCTTGCCGATTGGCATTGAATATATTCCGGTGCAATCTGAGCTTCTGCAATTGGGTTAATTTCAACTGGAATAGCTGGCTCTTCGGTAACTGTTATGCAAATAATTAACTTAAAATAAAATTCGATGAGAGAGCCTACACCCAAAAATAGCTGAAACCCATACAGGAAAAGGTTTAAGGCACAAACTGGTTAA
>SFBI01000186.1 GCA_007095845.1 Microcystis aeruginosa Ma_MB_S_20031200_S102 | reverse complement strand
ATCGCTATTTCTAAATTGTCTGCTTTATCTCCTCTGATTCTGTTACTGTAAGCAATAGCGAGATTATTCTGTGTCATTGCCCAATCTTTGGGAAATGCTTCAAAAGTATAAACTTTCAAGGCTTTATTCAAAGCAGTGATCATTCTTTCTAAATTGTCAGCTTGATCGCCTCTGATTCTGTTACGGTAAGCAGCAGCGAGATTATTCTGTGTCATTGCCCAATCTTGGGGAAAAGCGTCAAAAGTTCTCACTTTCAAAGCTTCATTGTAAGCAGCAATCGCTCTTTCTAAATTCTCAGCTTTCTCCCCTCTGATTCTGGAATAGTAAGCAATAGCGAGATTATTCTGTGTACTTGCCCAATCTTGGGGAAATGCGTCAAAAGTATAAACTTTCAAGGCTTCTTGGCAAGCGGAGATCGCCCTTTCTAAATTCTCAGCTTTATTCCCTCTAATTCTGTCACTGTAAGCAGCAGCGAGATTATTCTGTGTCATTGCCCAATCTTGGGGAAATGCGTCAAAAGTATAAACTTTCAAAGCTTCTTGGTAGTAGGCGATCGCCCTTTCTAAATTGTCAGCTTTCTCCCCTCTGATTCTGTCGCTGTAAGCAATAGCGAGATTATTCTGTGTATCCGCCCAATCTTGGGGAAATGCGTCAAAAGTATAAACTTTCAAAGCTTCTTGGTAGTAGGCGATCGCTCTTTCTAAATTGTCAGCTTTCTCCCCTCTGATTCTGTCGCGGTAAGCAATAGCGAGATTATTCTGTGTACTTGCCCAATCTTCGGGAAATGCGTCAAAAGTATAAACTTTCAAAGCTTCTTGGTAAGCGGCGATCTCCCTTTCTAAATTTTCTGCTTTATCCCCAACTCCACTTTTAACAGGAGGAATTCTATTTGTTCCTTGCGCTACAAATTCCCAATCATCACCTGAGTTCTTACAAAACAATAAAATCTCCTCAGCTTTCATAGCTTCAACACTCGGTACAGGAAAATTCTGCTCCCCTAATCGTCGTGCGAAAGTAGCCGCATCTTCTTGAGTCTCAAATATTAATATTGTATCCTTATTGCCTGTGCTTATAGTATGAATACCCTCATCATCTGTTCCCACATTGTAAAGCAGAACATAAACAGTTTGAGGTAACTGATTAGAGGGTTGCTGCTGAAAATACTGACTCAAAGAAACAGTTAAATCTTTTAGATTAACCTGTAAATTTTGTAAAATTATCCCTGTACTTTCCCCTTGTTGAAAAATCCCAATCAGTAAATGCTCTGTATCAATAGATTCACTCCCTAATTTATCAGCAAATGATAATGCACTGTTTAAAACGAGTTTTGCCGACTCTGTAAAAGGAAGTTCTATAGTAATCATTCCTGAACCCCTTCCTAGAATTTTTTCAACTTCAATCCGAGCATTTTTTAGCGTTATTCCCTGCTGTCTTAAAACTTGCGACGCAATTCCTGATGCTTCACCGATTAACCCTAAAAATATAAATTCCGCTCCTACAAAATTATGCCCCAAGCGACGCGCTTCCTCCTGCGCTAACATAATTACCTTAATCCCTTTCTCTGTAAACCGTTCAAACATAATTTAGACTCCTTATCACTTCTAAACCACGAAACTTATCAGAACTACAACACATTGATTCACCATTCCGTAAAAAATTGGACATAATTGAATGAGGACGATGATTGCTAGGGTTATGGCGCGATTATTACAATTATATCCAATTATATCCCAGGGATGAGAGCCAAAGACAATCATAGTTAATCAAACAATCAAAAAAATCATAATTTAGACAGAATTGGGTGCGTTGTTCATTAATAGCGTGGTAGATGGGGAATTGATAGGTAGGGGCGAAGCATTCGGATAGAAAATCTAGGGTTTTAGCGATAGGTTATTGTCCGAATGCTTCGCCCGTACAGGGATTGAATGGGGAGATTATCAGAATTGTATCACAGGGATGATAGCCGAGAAAAATCCTAGTCAATCAAACAATCAAAAAAATCATAATTTAGATAGGATTGAGTGCGTTATTCGTTTATGGGTTGAGATTGTTTTATAAAAGTTTTTTAAATTCTTCAATAGTTAATCCAGAACCTTTAATAATTGTTCCCATTGTATAAGCATTGATTGGATTAGCCCTTGGAATAGTGAGAATATGTTGTCCATCAGTCATGGTAATATGTTTTCCCTGTCGAACAATCTGAAATCCTGCTTTTTCAAACGCTTTAATTGCTCGTTGATGATTAATTCCAGCAAGACTAGGCATGATTTAATTCAACTTCTACATAATAAGATTCGATCCCTTGATTCAACTCCGCAGCAACTTCTAAATAAGACTGAATTGCATCTTGAATATTATTGAGTGCTTCTTCTTTAGTTGTACCTTGAGAAGCACAACCGGGTAAACTAGGACACCAAACGGCATATCCCTCTTCTGATTGCTTGAGATTGACTTGATATTGCATATTTTTAAGATCATCCCGTCCTTAATAAAAATTTGGGCAAAACTATTATTATTATAACATCACCTAAGCATTGCGCTACGGCTACCATTACCTCACCCAACCACCGATCCAACAATTCCTGATTTTGATGCAAAATTCGGGGTTTATCGCCATCATTGCAGGATGATAGCCAAGAAAAATTATAGTCAATCAAACAATCAAAAAAATCATAATTTAGACATGATCATCGGTTAAAATAATAGTAATTTAGAATTAAGGATTGAGTTATGCCGCAACAAAACTGTGAAGCCGTCTTTGAAAATGGCGTTTTACGTCCTCTTGGTAATCTCCAACTCAATGAAGGACAGTGCGTTAAACTCATTATAAAATCGAATTCAATTTCCCAGCTTACTTCCCCAAAATGGTCAGAAACGGGGATAATCGCTCAGTTAACAGCAAATCCGATTAAAATCGAAGACTTCCATCCTCTTACCAGAGAAGAAGCGAATGAACGCTGGTAAATCTCAACCCTTCTTTATTGATTCTAATATTTGGCTGTATCGCTTCATTGTTAATTGTAGCGATACTAATGCCATCCCTAAGCAACAAATAGCTACAAATATTACGAATCAAGGAAACTTGATAATTAGTACACAAGTTGTTAATGAGGTTTGCTCCAATTTAATCCGCAAAGCAGGGTTTAATAATTTACAGATCCAAAATCTACTTGAAGAATTGACCCAAGGGTGTGAAATCTTACCTGTCTCCCTCGAAACTCTTGAGTATGCCGTGAAATTACGAGATCGCTATTTAATTTCATTTTGGGATAGCCTGATTGTTGCTAGTGCAGTTTTAGGCGATGCAACTATTCTCTACTCAGAAGATATGCAAGATGGTTTAATTATCAATAATAGCTTACAGGTTATCAATCCCTTTAAAGATTTAAACTCTTAAAAAGATCATTGACGAGAACTATAGCGTTTGTTATAAAAATGAAATGTAAACTAATCTCGAAAAACGGCTTTTTTAGCTTCTTCTAAATCGTCATCACTGATCACAACATCTTTCCATAAACCTTTAATTTGAGTCTTATTGCGAGAACCTTCAAAGCGATTCATCAGCAATCATCAAGAGTTGGGGATTGGTGGTAAGATTGTCAGAAAGGCGATCACACTGTATAATCTTGATTAATATATAAGCTAATTCTACTCACTTGAACTAAATCATCATGAATCAAAAACCGTACCAAGTAGAAGCATTTTGGGATCGAGAAGCGCAAGTGTGGGTAGCAGAGAGTGAAGATATTCCGGGATTAGTCACCGAAGCTGATACCATCGAAGCTTTAACAGCTAAATTACGACAGATGATTCCAGAATTATTACAACTCAATCATCTAATTACTATTGAACCTCAAGCATCGATAATTTTTGAACTCATTAGTCATCGTCAAGAATCAATTGAGTGCGTTGTTTAGATGGCTACTTCTTTAACACCTGCATTAAAAAAAATGCTCTCAGCAGCCGGATGTTATTTTGAACGTCAAGGGAAAGGAGATCATGAAATTTGGTATAGTCCTCTGACAGAAAGAAGATTTGTAGTTGATAATACTATTAAATCACGCCATACTGCTAATGCAGTTTTGAAACAAGCCGGATTATCTAAATCCTTTTGAACGCTGTAGAATCCTCATCCATATATAAGCTAATTCTACTCATAAGAAGTAGAATAATGTAATGCTTCAAGGCGATCTGCTTCGGCGGCTTCGGCTATAATTTCTGCTTCTATTGTTTCTTTGTTAGTATGATAGTAAGTCAAAGCGGCATAAACTTGTGCCAAAGAAAGATGAGGGATTTCATCGGCAATTTCTTCAGGACTATATCCTAATTTATACCAGATCACTATTCTTCGTACAGTAACAGCAGTTCCCGCGATAATAGGACAACCCGCGTGAATTTTGGGATCGCTTTTTATGAAAGTGCCAATATTGATCTCTGTTAACATAACTTTCTCTAATTCAGTTTCAACTAATTAAACTACATAGGATTCTATGCTTTTATCACCATTCTAGCATAGCCTAAGCATTGGTCGGGGTAGGGGATTGAATGGGGAGATTATCAGAATTGTATCTCAGGGATGATAGCCGAAAAAAATCTTAGTTAATCAAACAATCAAAAAAAATCATAGTTTAGACGGTATTGGATGCGTTGTTCATTCATAGCGTGGTAGATGGTGGCGGTTAATTCAGTTATAGGCGATTCATCGGCAATCATCAAGAGTTGGGGATTGATGGTAAGATTGCCAGAAAAGCGATCGCACTGTATAATCTTGATTGATAGATAAGCTAATTCTACTCACTTGAACGAAATCATCATCAATCAACAATCGTACCAAGTAGAAGCATTTTGGGACTGAGAGGATGTTTGGAAAGTACCCCCCGATAGCTGAAAACCTCATTCTCTTGTCACCTCTAACCCTTTTCAAACATCCTCTAAGCAAAATTAATACTAAATCCGTTGAGTATAGGTAACATATCAGGATAGGCACTCATGCAAGAGGCAAAAGTGGGAATAAATAATCAGTTTTTAATAACTGGATTTAGTATAACTACACATATTGCTAATCCTTTTGCCGCTCTCAACCCTAGATAAGTAATTATGCCAGTTAAGAAAGCGGCACGCTTAACCTTTCCCTAACCCATAAATTGCTATATATTTCAATTGTGTGAGGAGTGAGAAGAAAGCAAAGTCCTTGGGGTCGAAACACGGCAAGACTCCCAAGGGCTTTTCCATGTCTAGGGAACAATTGTCAGTCATGAACCAGCCTCAAGAGCGAGAACCTTTTGCCAGTTTAGTTTTATATCATCTTTTTAAATGGTCGATCGTTAGCCCAACCCTACACGGCTATTTTCGTGGTCGCGTTTACGGGGTGGAAAATGTCCCCCGTCATCATCCTCTGATTATCGTCTGCAATCACGCCAGTTACTTCGATCCACCCCTATTATCCTGTGCCGTGCGTCGTCCCGTAGCTTATATGGCTAAAGAGGAATTATTTACCATCCCGATTTTAAAACAGGCAATCGCTCTTTACGGGGCCTATCCCGTCAAACGTGGGAGTGGTGATCGCGGGGCAATTCGGGCGGCAATGGGAGCATTAGCAGCGGGCTGGGCAGTGGGATTGTTTCTGGAGGGGACGCGCACCGAGGACGGATTGATCCATCAACCAAAACTAGGTGCGGCGATGATTGCCGCTAAAGCAGGAGTTCCCCTGTTACCCGTCAGTTTGTGGGGGACGGAAAAGATTTTTCAAAAAGGTTCTTCTGTTCCCCATAGTATCCCCTTGACTATTCGCATCGGGGAAGTGCTGCCGCCACCAATTTCTAACAAAAGAGAAGCTTTACAGGAAGTTACCGATCGCTGTGCCGAAATTATTAACGGATTACACGCTCTCGGACGCTAAATCAACCTTTTAAACAAGTTTTATTCTTAACCCACATTCTGCACCCTCAACTGTCACATTGGCTTGCGTTTGAGATTTTGCGTTTTAGCTTACTTATGATAAAATACCTTCAAAGACAGGTAAGGGAAAACTTGCAATTATTCACCCGATAAAATAACTGATAGCTGAGATGAAACCCCGTTACTGCATTAATCCCGATTGTTCTGAACCGGAGCATCCGAGTAATAATAACTCGAATACTCTTTACTGTCAAAGTTGCGGCTCTGAGTTGTTGTTAAATGGTAAATATAGAGTAAGTCGGTTATTGAGTGATAAGACTGGTTTTGGCATTGTTTATGAGGCTTTTGAAGATTTTACCGCTAAAATCCTCAAGGTATTACAAGAAAAATGGAATAATGAACCGAAAGCAGTGGAATTATTTAAACGAGAATATGACGTTTTATTAGAGTTAAGTCGTCAAAATGTCACCGGTGTTCCTCAAGCGGATGCTTATTTTCAATATTCCACAAGGGAGGGGAAAATATTACACTGTTTAGTCATAGAAAAAGTGGAGGGTATTGATTTAGAACATTGGCTTAAGCAGTATGATAGGTTAAGTCAAAAACTAGCCTTAAAATGGCTGAGAGAAATTACTTTAATTCTCGATAAAATTCATCAACAGAATTGGCTACATCGAGATATTAAACCTCCTAATATTATGATGCGAAATAGTGAGGAGTTGGTGTTAATTGATTTTGGGACAGCAAGGGAAGAAACCCAAACCTATCATCAAAAGGTCAAAGGCCAACAGCTAACAGGTATTACCTCAGCCGGATATACACCCAATGAACAAAAACATGGCCAAGCAGTGATTCAATCAGATTTTTATGCTTTAGGACGAACTTTTGTGCATTTATTAACCGGAAAACATCCTTTAGAAATTTATGATCCGATTAATGATGTTTTAGCTTGGCGAGAAGGAACGGAAAATATTCACCCGTTATTGTTGGATTTTATTGACGAGTTAATGGGAAAATTGCCCGAGAATAGACCAGCTAATACTAGGGTTATTTTACAGCGTTTGGATGAGATTGAACGGCAGTTAAAGTTAACTCCTACACCAGCACCAAATCCGCAGCCTGTTGTAACTAAAAAACAATCGCCAGTTATTCCTAAGATTAATCCTTCTCCGCCAGTTTCACCCGTAGCTGTAGCCAAAAAAACACTAGCACAATCGGTTAAAAATAATAATCTGAGAAATCGAATGATAGCTATTGGTGGCATTTTGTTATTAGGAATAGGAATAACGCAAGTTTACGGTTATTTTAAATATAAGCAGTTTCCCGCCAGTCTTCAATTATTGATCTCTAATTTTCCTAGTGGTAATTTTATCGAGAAAACCCTTACTGGTCATTCTGACTCGGTTTTATCAGTAGCATATAGTCCCGATGGCCGCTATTTAGCTAGTGGGAGTGGTGACAATACTATCAAAATTTGGGAGGTAGCAACGGGAAAAGAATTGCATACCCTTGCTGGCCATTCTAGCGGGGTTTACTCAGTAGTATATAGTCCCGATGGTCGCTATTTAGCTAGTGGGGGTGGTGACAATACTATCAAAATTTGGGAGGTAGCAACGGGAAAAGCATTGCGTACCCTTACTGGTCATTCTAGCAGGAGTTTGTCAGTGGCATATAGTCCCGATAGTCGCTATTTAGCTAGTGCGAGTATTGACAATACTATCAAAATTTGGGAGGTAGCAACGGGAAAAGAATTGCGTACCCTTACTGGTCATTTTAGCGGGGTTTACTCAGTAGTATATAGTCCCGATAGTCGCTATTTAGCTAGTGCGAGTGCTGACAATACTATCAAAATTTGGGAGGTAGCAACGGGAAAAGAATTGCGTACCCTTACTGGTCATTCTGACTCTGTTTGGTCAGTAGTATATAGTCCTGATGGCCGCTATTTAGCTAGTGGGAATTACGACAATACTATCAAAATTTGGGAGGTAGCAACGGGAAAAGAATTGCGTACCCTTACTGGTCATTCCAACTCGGTTCCATCAGTAGCATATAGTCCCGATGGCCGCTATTTAGCCAGTGGGAGTTGGGACGATACTATCAAAATTTGGGAGGTAGCAACGGGAAGAGAATTACGTACCCTTACTGGTCATTCTAGCGGGTTTTGGTCAGTGGGATACAGTCCTGATGGCCGCCATTTAGCTAGTGGGAGTGGTGACAAAACTATCAAAATTTGGCGAGTGGGACAGTAAAGTTGTGTTTGGGGTGAATGAGCGACACCTGCGAGAAACCCAACTGCACCGATGTCTTTAAAAATGTTGGGTTTTGGCTCAAATTATTGAATCGAGCAGTTTTCTCCCAAGTATTAAAGCACTCAACCGAACCGACAAGCTACTTTATCTCCCCGTCTTTAATCGTTTTGTTATAACAGGATTTGCTATCAAGAATATCTCTCAGATTGAACATTTTCGCCACCGCAGCTCCGTTAGTTTTTTGCCTTAATCTTCTCCGGGGTTTGATTGCCTACAGTCCTCAGCCGAAAAAACCCTCCTTGAAGATAAAATGGACTTTATCCCCTGCTGCTTAACCCAAACTGGGGTTAATTAATTTCCAAAAAATCTCGCAATTTTTGTAGATAAGTAGGGGCATCTTCTAACATGGGAAAGTGAGCAGTATTAGCCATCTCCACATACTGGATATTATTATTCAAATCCGCCGCCATTTTGCCCATTTTGGCAGGGATAATAATATCTTTTTCTCCTGATACTAAAAGAGTTGGCACCTTAATCTCAGCAAATTTACCAGGCATAATTTCCACTGCTTTTTTACTCACAGATGTATAAATTGTGCCTAGGGCGGCCTCGTAATCCGCCGCTAAAAAATCTTCTAAAAAAGCAATTCTTTCTGATTTTGGGATCGATCGATGCAAAAATCTCGCCATAAATAATCGATCGGCAAAAGGTACTTTTAAAAACCAATCATAACGAAACTGTACCACATACTTACCGAATTTATGAAAGGCAGCAAAAGCGGCTTTATTATACTCAAAAATGCCATTACAGGTTAAAATTGCTTTGACCACTCTTTCCGGGTACATAGTAATAAAAAAAGTCGCCACCGATGCCCCCATCGAGTGACTATTGAGATAGATTTTTTCGATTTCCAAACTATCTAAAAACAAGGCCAAATCAAGGGCATATTCTTCTAAATCGTAGGAAAGATCAAGGGATTTTTCTGGCAATTTAGACCGACCAAAACCGCGCATATCGTACAATAAACAATCAAAGCGATCGCAAATTGCCGCAGCCGTTGATCGCCAATAGCGTCCCGATCCTCCCCAACCATGAATAAACACCATTACCGGCTTTTTCTGGGCAGATTCCGACCCGCGAATCCACTCGTAATAGTGGGGAACACCGCGGACAGTGATTGTTTGATCGATTATTTGAGTTTTCATGATAGTTAGATACCTAGCCATCCTCGTAAAGAGTTTTGCAAACGTCGCGCATCTGTGTCCGATAGTCGTCCGATTCTCTTAAGGAGTAAATCTTGTTGGATTGTGTATATCCCCCGCTTAACGGCCGTCGGTACATTCAATCCCTCGTTCTCCCAATCTTCTAGCAAAAACTCACCCTCCAGTAAATTATTGATGCGACTGGTAAGGGGAACCAGAAAAACATCCCGTGAACGGTGAGGAGAACTAACAATGATAACCGGTCTGATTTTAGCGTCCGCTAAATCTGAAAAAGGATAACGAACGAGAACGATTTCAAGCTTCGAGTAATCGTTCATAGATGTCGTCTTCCAGATTATCCCAAATCTTAGCGAGAGCAGTTTCGCTGACTTTTTGCCAGAAATCCGAGTTTGTCTCCTCCGGGATGAGGGTGACTAAAACCCTAGTACCCTCTGGAATCGGCACGGATTCGAGCAGTTCGATCCGGCCTTCTTTGACGATCGCGGGAACGGTATTGAGCATGGTTAACCTCGATTTTTCCCCTTAAGCGGATTCTTGACTCGGTAGAGAGGAAGGATGAACCAATAGCTCTGCCGTGGAACGTTTTTCCACCATTTCGCGGGTGATTAAACATCGTTTCACGTCTTTGCGCGAGGGCAATTCGTACATGACATCGAGCATTAACTCCTCGACAATACCCCGTAGGGCCCGGGCCCCGGTTTTGCGACGATAGGCCTCTTGGGCGATCGCTAGGACGGCATCAGATTTAAACTCTAACTGTACATTATCCATCTTCAACAGTTTTTGATACTGTTTCACTAACGCGTTGCGGGGTTGGGTCAGGATAGCGATTAAAGCTTCCTCATCCAGGGGTGAAAGCGCCGCTAGGATGGGAATCCGACCGACAAACTCTGGAATCATGCCAAATTTGACTAAATCATCGGGAGTCATCTGTTTTAATAACCCTGCCGCCACCTTATCCTTACTAGCTTGGCTATCTCCCGGTTGAATAAAGCCCATGGATTTTTTACCGAGACGCTGATCGATCACCTTATCTAAACCGACAAACGCCCCACCGCAGATAAACAGGATATTGCTGGTGTCAATCTGAATACAATCCTGATAGGGGTGTTTGCGGCCGCCTTGGGGGGGAACATTGGCGATCGTTCCCTCTAACATTTTCAGTAAAGCTTGCTGTACCCCTTCTCCGGACACATCCCGGGTAATCGAGGTATTTTCGCTCTTACGGGCAATTTTATCGATTTCATCGATGTAGATAATGCCCCGCTGCGCTTCTTCCACGTCTAAATCTGCCACTTGTAACAGACGCAAGAGAATATTTTCCACATCTTCCCCCACATAACCGGCCTCGGTTAAAGTGGTGGCATCGGCGACGGCAAAAGGTACATCGAGGATTTTAGCCAGAGTTTGAGCTAGAAGGGTTTTTCCCGATCCTGTGGGACCAATTAACAGAATATTAGATTTTTGTAGTTCGATGCTATCTTCTGGATTGCCGCCACCGGCTTTTTGGGTTTGGATATCTTTGAGGCGTTTGTAGTGGTTATAAACGGCCACCGAAAGCACTTTTTTCGCCTCATTTTGACCAATAACGTAGTCATCGAGGTGTTTTTTAATCTCTCTTGGTTTGGGAATTTGTTCCCAAGTGGTTTTATTTTGGCCCGATCGCCGTTTGTTGGGACGTTCCTCCACTGGGGCGACCGGGCTGGGCGGTTCCATCAATTCCTCATCGAGAATTTCGTTACACAGTTCCACACACTCGTCACAAATATAGACCCCCGGCCCGGCGATTAATTTTCGCACTTGTTCCTGGGATTTGCCGCAAAATGAACACTTGAGGTGGGAGTCGTATTTAGACATAGTTTATTATTTACAGGGAAGTAACGGGAACGGTAGGATCGGGCAGTTCGGGACGGGAAATCACCTGATCGATTAACCCATATTCTTTAGCTTCGACGGCGGACATAAAAAAGTCCCGTTCGGTGTCGTTGGCGATGCGATCATAGGGTTGACCGGTGTGGTGAGCCAGCATGGTATTGAGTCTCTGTTTAATATAGAGGATTTCTTTGGCCTGGATGGCGATATCACTAGCTTGACCTTGGGCGCCGCCGAGGGGTTGGTGAATCATGATCCGGCTACTGGGTAGGGACATCCGTTTACCTGCCGCGCCACCACACAGCAGAAATGCTCCCATACTAGCGGCTAAACCGAAACAAATTGTCGCCACGTGGGGGCGAATTTGCTGCATGGTGTCGTAGATAGCTAGTCCAGCATAAACGGAACCGCCGGGGGAGTTGATATAGAGTTGGATATCTTTTTCGGGATCTTCTGCCTCCAAGTAGAGGAGTTGGGCAACGATCGAATCAGCGACCTGATCATCGACGGGAGTTCCCAAAAAGACAATTCTCTCGCGCAGGAGTCGAGAATAGATATCAAAAGCCCGTTCACCCATGCCAGACTGTTCGATTACCACGGGTAAAACGTTAGCTAGGGAGTTTCTCCCCGTGTTGGCGTAGATAGCAGGGCGACAATTACTGGTAATTGGGTAGTCAGGTGATCTCGATTCGAGCATAATTTTTTCGGTTCCGCTATCACAATCTTAGGGTTTTTGCTTGGCTGTGGAGCTTTGACTGGCAAATGTTAAGCATCTTTAGCACTTCTGTCCATACTATTATGCCCTAAGTTTTCCCCGGTTGGCAGGAATCAGTTATCAGTTATCAGTGATCAGTTATCAGTGATCAGTTATCAGTGATCAGTTATCAGTTATCAGTTATCAGTGATCAGTTATCAGTTATCAGTTATCAGTTATCAGGGAATGGGGGAATGGGGGAATGGGGGAATTCAAGCAATGCCCTAAAACCCCAACACCCCAACAGGACTGCTAACTCCTTACGGTTATTCTTCCTCAGCCTCAGCTGCCAATACTTCCACTTCGGTGAATGCGAAGGTTTCTTCTGTTTCCTCCTCCTCACTTGTTTCTTCCTCTAGGGAACCTTTGGGGACGAGGGTGATAGTAGCCTTTTCCTTCAGCCATTCTAGGGTGTTTTCCGCCAGCATTTCTTCGGTGATCACCTGTTCGAGACGCTGCATATCTATGTCGCGATCGGACAATTGCTCCATGATTTTAGCGATTTTTTCCGTTACCGCTTCGGGACTGACTTCAATGCCGGCGACTTTAGCCAATTCTTGCACCACGAGAGTCTCTTTCAGACTTTCGATCGCATCGGGACGGGTGCTTTCCCGCATTTTGGGAATATTATCTTTTGTAAACAACTGGTTGACATCTAGCCCCATTTGTTGAAATTCCATGAAGCTTTGGGTCAAAATATGTGTCACTTCCTTTTCGATCAGCGTCTCCGGTAAATCTAAAGTCGCACCCTTGACTAATTCCTTGGTTAAAGCGTCATAAATGCTTTCCTTGGTTTCCTTCTCCGCTTCTTCTTGGAAGCGTTTCTCTAAACTTGCTCTTAATTCGGCGATTGTTTCCTGATCGCTGACTTCTTGGGCAAAATCGTCGTCAAGCTCCGGTAATTCCTTTGCCTTTAACTCTTTCATCGTAATGGTAAAGATTACCGCTTTTGCTGCCACATCCTCTTTCGGATAATCTTCCGGGAAAGTTAAAGTCATCTCTTTGACTTCTTCCGGTTTCATGCCGACAATTCCTTCCACCATCCCCTCGATAAAGCGTCCTGCTTCCATATCCACCCGCAGATCTTCGCCGTCAATATCCGGGATATCCTCGCCAGTTTCGGCGGATTTTCCCCGATAATCAACGATCGCCACATCTCCCAGCTGCGCCCCGCGATCTTCCACGGGAACCAATGTCGCTAACTGTTCTTGACGCTCTTTAAACCAATTTTCCACGAATTCGGGATCATAAACGGTTTCTTCGGCAGTAACGCTCAGATTTTCGTAATCTCCGAGAATAATTGTCGGGGCCACATCCACAGAAACTGAAAAAGTCAAAGCTTTACCCGGTTCATAGGTAGCGATCAAATCCTCAAACTTAGACAATAGCTGGTGATTACCCAGGGACTCGATTCCCTCCTGTTTTAGGGCAGATTCGAGACAATTTTCGATTAATTCCTCAATTACCGCTGCTTTTACTGCCTTAGTTCCCAATCTTTGCAGAAGAATCTGACGGGGAACCTTACCGGGGCGAAAACCGGGTATATTGGCCGACTTCGCTAAATTACCTACCACTTTCTCGTGGGTGTTTTTCGTGGTTTCGGCGGGAATTTCAATTTCTAAACCTATCTGACTGGCAGGAAGCTTTTCCTGAATAACTTTCATCGATTTTTCTAGCTCTTACGACAAGGAACGTTTATAATAGGGTGAGCGGTGTTTACGCCTGCGGTGGATCCGTCCCGCTCATGATATTCTAGGGGAATAGCTGCAGTTGCTCCCCAAGCTGTCACAATCTTTTTATTTTAGCGGTCAATGGGGTATATTTAATTTATTCCGTCCTTGGGCAGTTAAGCCCAATCAGAAAATTTTGCTGATCAAAAGCCGATCAATCCAAGCTTGAGAATAACTCGGTGGACAAAAAAGATTTTTTACTTTAACGATTTCTTCGGATCATTATCATCACCCAACTCGTCAGGAGGTTACACAATTTGAGTCAAAAAGTACGGGTCGCTATTTTAGGGGCCACCGGGGCCGTGGGAACGGAATTACTAGAGTTATTAGCTAGTCGTCATTTCCCTCTTGCTGGTCTAAAATTACTGGCTTCCGAGCGTTCTGCTGGAAAAACCCTCAATTTTCAGGGCGAAAGTCTTCTCATCGAAGCGGTAAACGAGCGCTCTTTTCAGGACGTGGATATCGTTCTCGCTTCTGCGGGGGGATCCACCTCAAAAGCTTGGGCGAAAACTATTGTCGAGTCCGGTGCGACGGTTATCGATAACTCCAGTGCTTTTCGCATGAATCCCGAAGTGCCTTTAGTTGTCCCAGAAATCAATCCCGACAGTGTGGACAATCACCGGGGCATTATCGCTAATCCCAACTGTACGACAATTCTTTTAGGGGTGGCGATCTGGCCTCTCCACCAAGTACAGGCGATCGAGCGAGTAGTAGTTTCTACTTATCAGTCCGCTAGTGGTGCTGGAGCGCGAGCGATGGAGGAGGTAAAACAGCAAGCACAAGCAATTCTTGACAATCGGCAACCCCCCACTAATTCCTTCCCCTATCCCCTCGCTTTTAATCTTTTTCCCCACAATACCCCGATTAATGGTCAAGGGTACTGCGAGGAAGAAATGAAAATGGTCAACGAAACCCGCAAGATTTTTGCTTGTCCAGAGCTGCGGGTTAGTGCCACCTGTGTGAGGGTTCCCGTCCTGCGGGCCCATTCGGAATCGGTTAACCTAGAATTTAGTCGGCCTTTTTCTGTGGTGAAGGCCAGAGAAATTCTTGAGTCTGCTCCGGGGGTAAAATTAGTGGAAGATTGGGACGCTAATTATTTTCCTATGCCAATTGATGCCACCGGTCGTGATGAAGTATTAGTGGGACGCATTCGTCAAGATATCTCCCATCCTAATGGTCTAGAATTATGGCTATGCGGCGATCAAATTCGCAAGGGTGCGGCTTTAAATGCTGTACAAATTGCCGAACTTTTAGTTAAGAAAAATCTCGTCGGTTCAAGATTAGCAACAGTTTGATAATTAACCTATCAGCCATCAGCTAGACCAAGGCGATGATAACTAGACCTCTGGTAAAAATCAAAAATTGTTGTTGGGGTTAGGAGCCAGTAGTCAGTAGTCAGGAGGATTAAGAATGAATAATAATCAATTAAATGGTCCTACCCTAACCCATCCTACAAATAATTAATTGTGCCTCCCTACTTAGGAGGATTGTCAGATTCTTTCTTTTGCCTCTTGCCTTCAGAAGCTGATAACTGATAACTGATAACTGATAACTGATAACTGATAACTGATAACTAATAACTGATCAATGAGTGAAACATATTTTGGACGAGTAATTACGGCGATGGTGACACCCTTCACCGTCGAGGGTCAAGTTAATTATGGGATGGTGGAAAAATTGGCCGATTATCTAGTTACCCACGGTAGCGATGGTATAGTGGTCTGTGGGACAACGGGAGAATCACCCACCCTAAGTTGGCAGGAAGAATACGAACTATTTAGTATTGTCAAAAAAGCGGTTAATGGTCGGGGAAAAGTGATTGCGGGGACGGGTTCTAATTGCACTTCCGAAGCGATCGAAGCGACCCAACAGGCTGCTAAACTGGGTTTAGATGGTTCTTTACAAGTGGTTCCCTACTACAATAAACCTCCTCAAGAGGGTTTATATGAGCATTTTTGTGCCATTGCCAAAGCTTGTCCCGATCTACCAGTAATGCTTTATAATATACCTGGTCGTACTGGTCAAAATATGACCCCAGAAACGATTATTAAACTGGCAACAGTTGATAATATTGTGGCGGTAAAAGAAGCTAGTGGTAATTTAGAACAAACCTGCAAGATTTACTGTCATACTCCTGAAAATTTCGCTATTTATTCTGGCGATGATTTTCTTACCTTACCCCTAATGACCTGTGGTGCGGTGGGAGTGGTCAGTGTTGCTAGTCATCTGGTGGGAGAAGAAATCCAAGGGATGATTCAAGCTTTCTTAACTGGAGATGCGGCCAAAGCAATCGAGATTAATTTGAAATTATTTCCTCTGTTTAAAGGTTTATTCTGTACCACTAATCCAATTCCAATTAAAGCGGCCTTAAATCTAGTCGGTTGGGAAGTGGGGGGATTGCGCTCTCCTTTATGTTCCTTAAGTCCTGAGTTAGAAGAAGGATTAGAAAAAATTATGCGAGAATTGTCTTTGATTTAGAAAAATACTAGAAAATTTGGCTCACTAAACTAGGATTTTTTCGAGAAATAGGTTATAATATCAATAGCTTAACTAGAAGAAAAGAAATATAGTTTAGAACAGCCAAAAAGTATCAATACTAAGTGAATTTAACTAGGTGTTATCTCCCTAGTTCGACTTATTCTAACTATTAATTTTTTGAGATTTCCTGTCTAGAAAACCAACCTGAAAAATCACCATAACTTACCATCAAAGGATACCTAATGAGTCAAGATAAAACCCAAGCAAAACTAAAGATCATTCCCCTAGGAGGATTACACGAAATCGGCAAAAACACCTGTGTTTTTGAATACGATGATGAGATTATTCTCTTGGATGCTGGTTTAGCTTTTCCCTCCGATGATATGCACGGGGTCAATGTAGTGCTTCCCGATATGACTTATCTAAGAGAAAATCGCCATAAAATTAAGGGTATGATCGTCACCCACGGTCACGAAGATCATATCGGTGGTATTCCCTACCATCTCAAACAATTTGATGTACCAATTATCTACGGTCCGCGTCTAGCGATGGCTTTATTGCGGGATAAATTGGAAGAAGCAGGATTAGCAAATCGTACCAAATTAGAAACCGTTGCTCCTCGGCAAATGGTGCGTTTAGGTAAATCTTTCATGGTGGAATATATCCGCAATACCCACTCGATCGCCGATAGTTTTTGTGTAGCAATTCACACTCCTTTAGGGATAATTATTCACACAGGAGATTTTAAAATTGACCATACTCCCGTCGATGGTGAGTTTTTTGATCTACAAAAAATTGCCGAACATGGCGAGAAAGGGGTGCTATGTTTATTGAGTGATTCCACTAACGCGGAAGTACCCGGTTATACTCCCTCGGAAGCTTC
Source organism: Microcystis aeruginosa Ma_MB_S_20031200_S102 (assembly GCA_007095845.1). Taxonomy (GTDB): domain Bacteria; phylum Cyanobacteriota; class Cyanobacteriia; order Cyanobacteriales; family Microcystaceae; genus Microcystis; species Microcystis aeruginosa_D. Next base: position 12,471 of record SFBI01000186.1, on the reverse strand, counting down.
TGTTTATCCCGGTTTAGAGCGGGTTTTTAACCAAGCAACGGGACGGATTATGATTACTACCTTTGCTTCCTCGGTGCATCGGATTAATCTCGTGTTGAAATTGGCCCAGAAATTTAACCGGAAAGTGGTGGTAGTGGGTCGATCGATGTTAAATGTCATCGCTCATGCGCGTAATTTGGGGTATATTAAATGTCCCGATGATCTATTTGAACCCTTGAAAGCGACCCGCAATTTAGCCGATGATAAAATCGTCATTTTAACTACAGGATCTCAAGGGGAACCTTTAGCGGCCATGACGCGGATTTCTAAGGGTGAACATCCTCATATTCGTGCGCGTCAGGGGGATACGATTGTCTTTTCCGCTAATCCGATTCCGGGTAATACCATCGCTGTGGTCAATACAATTGATCGCCTAATGATGCAGGGTGCTAACGTGGTTTACGGACGCGATAAGGGAATTCACGTTTCCGGCCATGGTTCCCAAGAAGACCATAAATTGATGTTATCTTTGACCCGGCCGAAGTTTTTTGTGCCAGTGCATGGAGAACACCGAATGCTGGTCAAACACGCTCAGATGGCCCAAAGTATGGGGATTCCCGCCGAAAATATGGTAATTGTCAAAAATGGTGACACGATCGAGTTAACTGGCGATCGCATTGGCCTCGGCACACCAGTGCCATCGGGAATCGAGTTAGTCGATCAAGCGGGTGTGGTCCACGAACACATTATGCAGGAAAGACAACAGTTAGCCGAAGATGGTGTGATTACGATCGCCGCCTTCGTTAACGCTGAGGGACAATTAAGCGCACCTCCAGAGATTAATTTGCGCGGTGTGGTGACAAAAGTGGAAATCCCGCTGCTGAATCAGTTAATTATTCGGGCGATCGAACGCTGTTTAAGCGATCGCAGTGGTGAATTTAAAACTGCGACGGGGGACCCAGATTGGGCCGGTTTGCGGGCCGAAATCGAGACGACTTTGCAACGTTTAATCAAACGGGAGTTAAAGAGTCAACCTCTAGTGATTTTCCTCCTGCAAGCGGCGGCAACAGAACCAGCGAACAATCGTACTTATCGCCGCCGCCGTCCCGCAGCTACCATGGCCTCCTAATAGCAGTGAGCAGTAATCAGTGAGCAGTAATCAGTGAGCAGTAATCAGTGAGCAGTAATCAGTGAGCAGTAATCAGTGAGCAGTAATCAGTGAGCAGTAATCAGTGAGCAGTAATCAGTGAGCAGTAATCAGTGAAAAGTAATCTCGGAACTTGCCACTTAATATTGTTCACTGAAAACTCAAATCTGATAATTGATAGCTGAAAACTCAAATCTGATAACTGATCACTGAATAACTGATAACTGATAACTGATAACTGATAACTGACCATGTTCCATGCTGCCGATTTGCGATCGCTGCTGACCGCCGTTGCCAGGGGAGAAATTAACCCGGAGACAGCTTTAGATAAACTTAAACATCTGGCCTTTGAACCGGTGGAAGACTTCGCTAAAATTGACCATCATCGTCAATTAAGAACGGGATTTCCGGAGGTTATCTGGGGACCGGGTAAAACCACCGCTCAAATCGCCCAAATTATCGGTGTATTGCGTCAAAATAGTCCCGTGGTTATGGCCACCCGCATTGAAGCAGAGATAGCAGTCCAGCTACAGGAACAGGTAACAGACTTAGTTTATTATCCCTTAGCCCGCATCTGTGCCATTGCCGCAGCCGCTCCAGAAAATCCCCCAAAAGGGATAATTTCCATCCTAACGGCGGGAACTGCCGATATTCCCGTAGCGGAGGAGGCGGCGGTTACTGCTCAATTATGCGGTTTTTCCGTGCAGCGTCTCTGGGATGTGGGAGTAGCGGGAATTCATCGCCTCTTGAATCATCGCCATCTACTGGATGCTGCTGATGTGTTAATTGTTGTTGCGGGAATGGAAGGAGCCTTACCAAGTGTGGTAGCGGGATTAGTTGATCGCCCAGTGATCGCGGTTCCCACCAGTATCGGTTACGGAACCAGTTTCGGCGGTATTGCTCCTTTGTTAACTATGCTCAATTCCTGCGCGGTCGGCATCGGTGTGGTTAATATAGATAATGGTTTTGGGGCCGCCATGTTAGCCGGTCAAATTTTACGCACGGCGGCCAGATTAGCCTAGATTTTCCCTCATCTCAGGCTGAAGATCCTATACAGTTGGTATAGGGATAAACTACTTTGAAAAAGAAGCCGATATGCACCTAAGTGAAATTACTCATCCCAACCAGTTACATGGTTTGTCACTCCGTCAATTAGAAGATATTGCCCGTCAGATTCGCGAAAAACACCTCCAGACGATCGCCGCTACCGGTGGACATTTGGGACCGGGGTTGGGAGTCGTAGAACTAACGATCGCCCTTTACCAAACCCTTGATCTTAATCGCGATAAAGTCCTTTGGGACGTGGGACACCAAGCTTATCCGCACAAACTCCTCACCGGTCGCTATAACGATTTTCACACCCTGCGCCAAAAAAACGGCGTTGCGGGCTATCTAAAACGTTGCGAGAGCAAATTTGACCATTTTGGGGCTGGACACGCCTCCACGAGCATTTCTGCGGGGTTAGGAATGGCTTTAGCCCGGGATGCCAAGGGGGAAGATTTCAAGGTGGTATCGATCATCGGGGACGGCGCTTTAACCGGGGGTATGGCCCTAGAAGCGATTAACCATGCTGGACATTTACCGAACACCAACATCATGGTTATCCTCAACGATAACGAGATGTCCATTTCCCCCAACGTCGGGGCAATTTCCCGCTATCTCAATAAAGTTCGTCTGAGCGAACCCGTCCAGTTTATCGCTGATAATCTCGAAGAGCAATTGAAACATCTACCCTTCTTCGGTGACTCCCTCACTCCCGAAATGGAACGAGTCAAAGAAGGAATGAAACGGTTAGCAGTTCCCAAAGTCGGCGCTGTCATCGAAGAATTGGGCTTTAAATATTTTGGCCCGATTGATGGTCATAATATTCCCGAATTAATCGCCACTTTTAAACAGGCCCATAAAGTCCACGGACCGGTTTTCGTCCACGTTGCCACCGTTAAAGGTAAAGGCTACGAATGGGCCGAAAAAGATCAAGTGGGTTATCATGCCCAAAATCCCTTTAATTTAGCCACGGGTAAACCGATTCCCTCCAGTAAACCGAAACCTCCCGCTTATTCCAAAGTTTTCGGGCATACTCTCACTAAATTAGCGGAAAATGACCCGCGCATTATTGGCATTACCGCCGCCATGGCCACCGGGACAGGATTAGATAAATTTCAGGCAAAACTACCGAAACAGTACATCGATGTGGGAATTGCCGAACAACACGCGGTTACTCTCGCTGGTGGTCTTGCTTGCGAAGGAATGCGCCCGGTTGTCACCATTTACTCTACTTTCCTGCAGCGGGCTTTTGATCAGATTATTCACGATATCTGCATTCAAAATCTCCCGGTTTTCTTCTGCATGGACCGGGCCGGTATTGTCGGGGCCGATGGACCGACTCACCAAGGGATGTACGATATCGCCTACCTGCGTTGTATCCCCAATATGACCATTATGGCCCCGAAAGATGAGGCAGAACTGCAAAGAATGGTGGTGACGGGGATTAATCATACCAGCGGCCCCATTGCCATGCGTTACCCCCGGGGCAACGGTTTAGGGGTTCCCCTGATGGAAGAGGGTTGGGAAGCTTTACCCATCGGTAAGGGCGAAATTCTCCGCAGTGGCGATGATGTTCTCCTGTTAGGATACGGCACGATGGTCAATACTTCCCTACAGGTGGCCGAAATCCTCAGCGAACACGGCATCGAAGCCACAGTGGTTAATGCTCGTTTTGTCAAGCCCCTTGATACAGAACTTATCTTTCCCCTTGCCCAACGTCTTGGTAAGGTGGTGACTTTGGAAGAAGGTTGTTTGATGGGTGGTTTTGGTTCTGCGGTTTTGGAAGCTTTACAGGATGCTAATATTCTAGTTCCGGTCAAACGTTTCGGGGTTCCCGATAAATTAGTGGACCACGCAAAACCAGAGGAATCTTTCGCTGATTTGGGTTTAACCAGTCCCCAGATTGCCGAACAGGTTTTAGCTGCCTTTTTTAGCCAAAAACAAACCGCTAACGTCGGTTAAAATTTCAAGATTAGTTTGTCCAGTTTTCCCGAAAAATTAGGGAAGACTGGTTTTTTTTGGTCTAGATAGGGCGAAGCATTGGGACAATAATACTAAATCCAGTTATTAAAAAGTGATTATTTATTCCCCCTTTTGCCGTTCGGACTTCGGCCGTGAGCTCGGTCGAACGCTAAGCTCACACCGAGGTCTGAACGGAGACGGGATAAGGGATACGGGAGACGGGATACAGCTATTAGGGATCGGATTTGAGTTTTCAGTTCACTGTTTACTAATCACAGCAGAAGTCTGACGGAGTAGTGGTTTAGATGTGTAATTAATTGTGCTTAGATACTTAGCAGATAATTTAATCAAAAGACCCAATGGATAGAGAAACTGAGGCAAAAATCGGAGAAAATAACAATTGTCAATTATAAAATATTCTGTGGGGCTAAAATCATGACAAATCTCCAGTGGACTAGCTATGAATGTATCGTGGTCGGGGCAGGATTAGCAGGATTAATCGCCGCGCGGAATCTCCAGAGGCGAGGTCATCAAGTTCTGGTGATCGAAGCGCGAAATCGTTACGGTGGCAGAATGTCTGGTCAATATCTCCCCTCCGGACAGTGGATCGATCGAGGTGGTCAGTGGGTGGGTCCAACCCAAGAGCGTTTTTTAGCCCTCCTTGATGAGTATAAAATACGTCGTTTTCCCTCTCCCAATCAGGGAAAAACCGTCCTAGTCTTTAACAACAAACGCTATGAATTCAATGGTTTTTTTCAAGGTTTCCACGAGGGAGAAGTCCCCGATATCGGCCCAGCAGAATGGCAAGATGCGATGTCAGCATGGGCGCGTTTTCAAGAACTAGCTAAAACCCTACCTTCCGGTTATCCCCAAAGCAACGATCACACCAAAAAACTAGATAGTAAAACTTTTGCCCAGTGGATTGAAGAAAACACCAGCACAGATTTTGGTCAATGGTATTTTGCTTATATGGTGCGTGCCGTGGGTTTTCTCGGGCCAGCCGAACCCCAGCAAGTCTCACTGCTGCACGTTCTTTGGGGACAAAATTGCGCCGCTCAAGCTGAACATCCAGAAGCCGAACTGATCCATGGCGGAGCGGGACAAATTCCCGACAAGATCGCGGCGGAATTAGGAGAGCGAATTCGACTGGGGGAACCGGTTGTTCGCCTTAATTATGACTCGGCTGGTGTCACCATAGAAACCACTCAAAACACTTTTACCGCCAAATTTGCCATCATTGCCATGCCACCCCATCTTGCCGGCCGCATTATTTATCATCCCCCGCTGCCACCCCAGCGAGAACAACTAACCCAACGAGTACCGATGGGATGCTGCGCTAAAATCCTGATTTCCTATGAGCAACCTTTCTGGCGAAAACAGGGACTAGCGGGAGTTGCTCAGGGGAATTGTCAATGGTTGGAACTCTGTGCTGATAGTTCCGATCCCGAAACCGGTGTCGGGGTAATCGCCACCTTTGTGGTTGGCGATCGCTATATTCGTTGGCGCTCCATGAGTAGTCCGGCGCGTCGTGCCGCCGTCCTCTCGGATTTAGCTATTTATTTCGGTCAAGAGGCTCTTTTCCCGATCAGTTACGATGAAGTGGATTGGCCCGGGGATCCCTGGACTGGTGGAGCATATTCCGCTTTTATGCCCCCCGGAGTCTGGACAAGTTTCGGCGAGGCTCTTTTTACTCCCGTTGGACCGATTCACTGGGCCGGCACAGAAATGGCCGATCGCTGGCCGGGATTTTTTGAGGGAGCGATCCGCACCGGTGAGGCAGCAGCCGATCGAATCGCCTTGCTTTTGCGGGAAAAATGAGCATCGACAGGGCTGGGACACTTTTTAGGTCAAAAAAGTCATCATAGTCAAGTTTCGGGGCTAATAGGGCAGAAAAATCCTAAATCATCACTATTTCGCCCTGGTAATGTTCGACGAAATACTGCACACGATGACGATATTCTTTAATTGTCCGATCGACCCATTCCCGCTGCTCACTGTTAGCATAGATATGCACTAAAGGTTCTCCGGCATCGGGTAAAATCAATACCCAGTCATCATTAAGGGGATTAATCACCTTCACCCCATCGATTAACTCTAGATTATCGGTAGCGTGAGTCTCCACCAGATAGCGCATCAAAGATCCCTTGACTTTCCAAGGACAACGCACCGCCGTATTCTTATTGTAAATGCGCGGTAACTCGGCCCGCACCTGAGCTAGAGAACGTTCCTGAATGGTTAACATCTCCAAAAGTTTCGCTACGCTGAACATGGCATCAAAACCGGGATGTAATTGCGGAAAAATAAAGCCAGTTTGCCCAGATCCTCCTAAAACCACATTAGGATTGGTTTGACATCCTTCCATTAAAGCGCTAGGACTGGCTTTTGTCCGCACCACCCGGCCATCGTGACGACGTGCGATCTGTTCCACGGCACTAGAAGCATGAACCGGCACTACCACTGTACCGCGAGGATGGGCGGTCAGAATTGCATTCACCATTAGAGCAGTTAATTGTTCCCCGCGAATCGATAAACCACTCTCATCGACGAGGACTAATTGTTCCCCGTTGGCCGAAACTTGTACCCCTAAGTTCGCTTTCAGGGCCTCCACCACATGGCCCAATTGATGGATTAGTAACTCTCTTTCCTGCATGGAAAGGGCATTCTGACGTAAACTGGCATTGAGAACCACGGCATCACAGCCAAATTTAGCCAGTAATTCTGGTAAAATTGCTCCCGATACTCCGTAGGCGTAGTCAATGACGATTTTGGAACTACTATTGCGAATGGCCTCCACATTTAGCTGAGTTTCAAAGGTTTTGCGGTAATTATCGAGAATATCAGCCGGATAGGACATACTGCCGATTTCCTGCATTCCCACCCGTCGCAAATCTTCTTTAAAATAGGCCCCTTCGATTTTCTTTTCCCTCGCTTTGGAAACATTAATCCCTTTTTCGTCTAAAAACTCGATTAAGAGAAAATCTGGGCGATCGGGATGGATACGAACGTGAATACCACCGACTACGTTTAATTTTGACACCAGAGTGCGCGAAATCGGTAAAGCATTCGCTTGTAGGTTTTGGATATTCACCCCCACGGACATTAAACCGGCAATCAGCGATCGACTGACCATGCGCGAGACACTGCGTTGATCCCGGGAGACAATTACCGTTGACCCCGGTTTCAGGATGGAACCGTAGGCTGCCCCCAGTTTAACGGCGAATTCGGGCGTGATATCGATGTTAGCGAGGCCCGATACTCCTCGTTGACCAAAGAGGTTTTTATGGGCAGTATTTCCCCAAATCAGGTTAATATTGAGGATGGCTCCCGATTCGATCTGTTTACTCGGCCAGACTCTTACTCCAGAGTTGATCTGCGCTTCTTCCCCGACGATCGATAATTGTCCGATCACCGCACCTTCGTGTACCTGGGCCCGTCGATCGATTCTAGTTCCTCTAGCGATCGTACAAGCAGCTAAATTGACCTCATCCCCGATCACCACACCATTCCAGAGGATAGGACGTTTCAGATCGGAACCAGCGCCGATGGTGACATTATCGCCGATAACCGAACCCCTCTCGATTAGAACATTTGCACCAATGCGGCAATGATTGCCGATCATGGCCGGGGCCTCAATCTGGGCGCTAGGATCGATATAGGTATTAGTGCCGACCCATACTCCGGGGGATTTTTCTCGATAGGGAAATTCCAGGTTAACTTTGCCGGATAAAGCGTCGTATTGCGCTTCTCGGTAGGCCTCCAGATGACCGACATCGCACCAATAACCATCGGCCACATAACCATACATAGGTTCGCCCCTTTGCAGCAGCAGTGGAAACAAATCTTTAGAAAAATCGGCTTCTTCTTTGTAGGGGAGATAATCGAGGACTTCTGGTTCGAGAATATAGGTTCCGGTGTTGACAGTATCGGAAAAAATCTCGCTGGTGGATGGTTTTTCGATAAAACGGCGAATTCTGCCTTCTTTGTCGGTAATCACTACCCCAAACTCGATCGGATTGGGAACGCGCGTTAGGACTAGAGTTGCTTTCGAGTTTTTGCTTTTATGGAATGCGATCGCTTTTTGCAGGTCAAAATCGGTGATACTATCGCCACTAATCACCAGAAAGGTATCATCTAACCATTCGGCAATATTTTTCACACATCCTGCGGTGCCTAGGGGTTGATCCTCCTCCACAGCATAGGTGATTTTTACCCCAAAGTCGCTGCCGTCCTGAAAGTAGTCGCGCATGACATCGGGGAGATAGTGTAGGGTGGTGATAATTTCGGTAATGTCATGCTTTCGTAGTAAATTAATAATATGTTCGGCGATCGGACGGTTGAGAATCGGAACCATCGGTTTGGGAAGATCACAAGTAAGCGGACGTAATCTTGTCCCCGAACCACCTGCCATTAGTACCGCTCGCATAACTTCCTCCCAAGGCTATCTTTTCGCCGTTTTTAAATATTTTTTTCAAATTCTGGCTTTAGTTTTCCTATCTCGATCGAGCTAGTTCCTAACCGGCATTCTAACACCGTCTCCCGGATTCAGGACAATATTTTCTTTTCCCAAGTCGGCAAAACCCAAGCTTAAAATGAGAGATGTGAATTGTCTAAATCTAAGGATGAGATGGCATGAGACCCGTTATTTTTATCTTAATAATTGCTTATGGTTTCGTTGGTTGGAAATTCTGGAATGGGTACAGAAGCACTAATTTTAGTTCCAGTTTACCCAATCGTTTAGCTCTAACACTGTTCTGGCCGCTTCTGTTGGCTGTTAATCCCGCCTACCGCAAGAATTTTAAAAAAGCCCTCAAGGGCAAATAAAATTAACATACTGCCAAGGTTGTGGCCATAAAACAGAAAGTAGGCGGGTATCGAGGCCTGATTCTGCTGGATTAGTCGGGATTACCCCCCCAAAAAAACCCTAAATAATCCATGGCAATCAACAGTTTAGCCGTGGATGTCTTATCATGGTTAGGGAAAAAATAGGGGTCGTAGCTCAGTTGGATAGAGCGAGTGCCTCCTAAGCACTAGGCCGCCGGTTCGATCCCGGCCGATCCCGCCTTTTTCAGTGTTGCCAAAGGCACGGCGTAGCCGTCCAGTAAACAGTAAACAGTGAAAAGATGCTGGTAAACTGCTATTTATAGAGCTTTTCACGTTATTGAGGTGAGGTTAGGCTCGATCGCTTCTGTTCTCGTTAATCTGTCGGATGATTTCAATCATTTGAGTGTGTCGATCATCCATTCTCTCTAGATGCCGGTAAAAATCGGCTTGAGTCTCATAAAAATCTGATTGTGCGCTTGCTATTCGAGCTAGGTAATCGTAAAGCCCTTTTTTCTGCTGTTTCCGTTCTTCGCGGTCACTAGCGACGGCATCAGCTAGGGCTTGAATAGCGCGAGCGTTCGATTCCACTATTTTCTCGATCCGCTCTAATCTGTCTTCTGACATTTTGGTAAACTCCTAATAGACTAATCCTTGTCCCCCACCGATGCCCGTCAGATGGGGGAATAACTTTAATTATGGGCTTTTCGATGCCAACGCTGATCCGATTCCCTAAATTCCCCCTGTAATGCGATCTCATCAGGAGCCTTAATCTTTCCTGACTATTACCAAGTCAGGGAGACAAAATCAAGGGTTTTCCGTTACAGGAAAACCCATATATAGCACTTTTCACGTTACTGAGGTATCGACAAGTTTCGCCAACAAAGGGCTTAAGCCCCTTGCCCATACCTCATTCTGATGAAAACTGCTATAATACTGCTCACTCAAAACTTAAAACTGATAACTGATAACTGATCACTGATCACTGATAACTGATATTTATCTTCTCATTCTGCCCTTAACTTGATACCAAAGCCTTCTTAAACGTAGATCGAGAGAAAAACCTCGACGGGTGGGAATAACAATCGTGCCACCGATGCGATCGTGGAAAGCTTGGTTAAATTGCTCATCACCGATCGCCATACCACAATCGGCGAAAAGGGGCGAAGATAATAAAATCAAGCTTAAAGGATTGCCAAAAAAAGTATTTAACCCTACCATCATTAAAGCTGCCCCGCCACCAGCGATCGCCTCTCGTTTGCTTAACTCCAAAATTCCGGGTAAACGCTGAAGTCGTAGATCGATGACCTTCATATCCAAGGCCCAACGTCCTAAACTCTGACCCCGATTCTGCGCTACTAATAACACCCGCAAACACCACCAAATCAGGAGAAAAAGGAAAAATTGTAGTACAGGCGCACTGTTAGCAAAGGAGCTTAAAAACCAGATCGAGGCAAAGTCAATCAGGAAAGCATAGGCCCGACGATCTAAGGGAATTTTCGGAAATTTTTGCGGTAGATTATCTTCAGGCGGGATCGGGTAAACCATAAAGTCAATTCTCGGGAAAATCCTGCGGTTTATCTTCTACTCTAATCGGGAAATTGGCAATTCTAGGATAGTTGTCCCTTGTCTTTTTTCTTCCCCTGTCTGGGAGTCTTCTGTCTGGGAGTCTGCTTACCTAACCGAAGATTTTTGATTTTTGCAGGAGATATAATTATTAATCGACTCGGAGATCTAAGCTACCATTGAGCAAAGGTAGCCCAGAATACAGGGATAATCATGGAGCAAGATTCATTAACAACGGAGGTTATTCTAACCCATCCGCGGCAAAGTTTGGGAGAGATTCAATTGGATTGGATGCCACAACCGGGTAATTATTTGGCCTTAAAAGGACAAACCTACGCAGTTTTGGAACGTCACCACCAGTATCAATACAAGATTGGTGGCTATTGTTTACGCAAAATTTCCCTTTATGTACAAACTGCTCCCACTCCTAACGAAAAAAGTTTGATTGAAGGACGTTGGGTGATGGGGGATGCTAGTTGTCGTTTTAACGCCAGATCTGAACTGTTGCGCTGTGCGATTAACCCCTCCGGTCCCTGTCAAGATTGTCGTTTTTACGAAACTATTAACCCTTAAAAGAGCGTTTTTCGGCAACAATCTGGCTATATATTGACAAATCACCCATGAATCATCCTTACTCTTGGATCGAGGATAGCTTAAAAACCCTCCATCGGGCCAATTGGTATCGAAGGGTTAAAACCATTCAAGGCCGGGGCGGAGCCGTTATAGAATTAGAGGGTCGATCGCTGATTAATTTTGCCAGTAATGATTATCTGGGATTAGCAGCCGATGAAAGAATGATCGCAGCAGCCATAGCAGCGACAGAACGCTATGGAACTGGAAGTACTGGCTCGCGTCTATTAAGTGGACACCGAGATATTCATCGAGACTTAGAATTAGCGATCGCATCTTTTAAAAATAGTGAAGACGCAATCGTTTTTAGTTCGGGATATTTAGCCAATTTGGGGACAATTACCTGTTTAGTGGCGCAGAAAGACCTGATTTTAGGAGATCAATACAATCACTCTAGCCTCAAAAATGGAGCCAAGTTAAGCGGTGCCACGGTGAAAGAATACCGGCACAATAGTCTCGAAGACTTAGAAAATCAGTTATTAGCCCACCGTCATCACTATCGTCATTGTTTACTGCTCACTGATACAGTGTTTAGTATGGATGGGGATATCTGTCCCCTAGCGGGAATTCTCGCTCTAGCTGAGATTTATGATTGTATGGTTTTGGTGGATGAGGCCCACGCTACCGGAGTTATGGGGGAAAATGGCACAGGTTGCGTGGAATATTGCGGTTGTCAGGGACGGGAATTAATTCAGATGGGGACCCTGAGTAAAGCTTTAGGCAGTTTAGGGGGATATGTGACCGGAAGTGCCAAAATTATCGATTTTATCCGCAATCGCGCCGCCACCTGGATTTATACTACTGGTTTATCCCCCGCCGACACCGCCGCCGCTAGAATGGCTTTAGAGATTATTCGTCTGGAACCGGAACGTCGCCAACGCCTACACCAAAATATTAATTTTGTCAAGAGTAACTTAAATAATTTTAATATATTGCCTTCGGAAGCGGCGATTTTATGTTTACCGGTAGCTAATCCGGGTCAAGCCCTAGAATTATCGCAAAAACTGCTAGAAAAAGGGGTTTTTGCCCCCGCCATTCGTCCTCCTACCGTTCCCACCAGTCGTCTGCGATTTACTGCCATGGCCACCCATAGCCTCGCCCATCTAGAGGTTCTTGTCCAGTCTATTGGCGAATCTTTCCCCTCATAGGGAAAAAGTTTTTCGTTGGTTGTGGGGAACGACTAAGTTGAGCGGCGGTTAGCATCATTAGATCTCTTGCATAAGTCTAGACAAAATAGGATAAAATAGTCCAAGAGTTAAGATTGAAAGATGACTTACGAACAAGTAAAAACTTTAAAGCCAACAGAGTTCAAACGCTTGTTTGGC
>SFBI01000185.1 GCA_007095845.1 Microcystis aeruginosa Ma_MB_S_20031200_S102 | reverse complement strand
TTAACCAGTTTGTGCCTTAAACCTTTTCCTGTATGGGTTTCAGCTATTTTTGGGTGTAGGCTCTCTCATCGAATTTTATTTTAAGTTAATTATTTGCATAACAGTTACCGAAGAGCCTACTTTTCAAAGATATATCCCAAAACATCCGGGTTAATTTCGTCATCGCTTCCCCCCGGAGTGTCGTCAAGATTCCAAGAGTAACGGGAGAATAAATCGAGGATATTCTCAAATGCTTGGTCATCAATACAAATGTTTTGATAAATATTTTCGAGGGGATGTTGGAGAAATAATCCTCCGTTAAGATATTTGACTTTTCCCACCAATGCAGTTACCGTCGCATCTCGTTGGTATTCCGGTTTAGCGAATGCTTGGAAAAAGAGGGTTTGCAGAAACTGACGATAGAATAAATTTTCCCCCCGTCGTTGACTTGCTTGGAATTGGTTTTGCAGATAGTTGAAGTCGTTATCGATAAATCCCTTGCGCTGCAGGAAATAGACGAACATTAAACGATTGAGAATAACCGAAGTGTACCATTTTCGATCGCTTTCTCGATCGATTCCTTGGATAAAGGGGAGGAACTGTAGATGCTCTCGCTGAAATTCCTGATAAAATTTCTTGGTAATCTTTTCGATATCGAAACCTTTTTGTAAGCGATGGGCCACCTCCACCACGGAGGGTTCCCCATCTTCAAAGTCGGTGATATCGAGGACTAATTCCGCTAGTTTACCCAGAAATAAATCTCCCGGTTGTCCTTTTATATAAAGATGGTCACGGATATAACTTTTACTTCCCTCTCTTTTTACCCAGTACCATAAACTGCGCGTCCGTCCCCCATCGACGAAAATTAGCAGATTTTCGGCAATTCTTTCGATAACTTGCTGGTGAATTTCCCGACGAAGTTTCGCATCGGGTATATCGGTAGTTGTCACCTCTAATATTGCTACTCCCGACACTTCCGCAATCCGTTGACAGGGATATTCTTGGTTGTCAACGGTGATACTAACAGTTTTTTTTGCGCGAGGATGAGACCATCCCAATTCCTCGATAAACAGTTCCCCAAATTGGAAGTTAGATAATAAGTCGCGAGTCCGGGAGAAGTTAAGGGACATATTAGATAAATATCGATAAATTATGAACCAATCCAATTCGCTTCGCTGAGATTGGAGATACATCTAATATAGCAAAAGGTTTGATCCCCCTAAATCCCCCTTGATAAGGGGGACTTGAATTGGTTATATCCCCCTAAATCCCCCTTGAATTGGGTTTGATCCCCCTAAATCCCCCTTGATAAGGGGGACTTGAATTGGTTAGATCCCCCTAAATCCCCCTTGATAAGGGGGACTTGAATTGGGTTAGATCCCCCTAAATTCCCCTTGATAAGGGGGACTTAAGAAGGTTGAAATAGACCCAAGGAACAAATAATCTGAGGTTCTTGGGTGGATTCTTGTGGGTGAAGAATACAGAGATCGTTATCTTTATATAAAGATACCAGTAAGTCTGCCAATTGTCGGTTACTGATGCCGGTTCTTAAACCACGATTTAAGCGATCGAGAGCCGACTGTCTAAGGGGATAATGATACAATTGGTCGAGAGCCTTGCATAAATCCTCATGAGCAAACAGATCATCCTTACTATCTTGAGCATACCTTTTTAAGCGCTCGTAGGTCTTAAATTTTGCTCCCGTCAATCGTCCCAATTTAGATCCGGAGTTGTTTTCCTCCTCCGCAATTAATTCTGTACCTTTTTGTACTAACTGATGGTGTTGGGGATGGGGGGGAATGGCCGGGGTTTGGGGATGACAGGCAGCGGACCGTAAAATAGCTAATTGGGATTGAGTGACACTATTTCCCTGCTTATCAATCCATGCTAAAGCATCATTTCCCCCGGCAGTTTTTAGATAAACCATGACTCCCTCCGGATGGGTTGCTGTCCCACTATGGCAACGGGTAGAATAAACCACCGGCGGCAGAGTCTCTATGGTATGTTTTAAATTAGGGTCAACTTCGATCGCATTTTTCCAAATTTGATACGCTTCCGAAGTTAAATCCACTTCTTGATCCTCCTCCTCATCGATAACCTCAGATTTTTCATGATACAGATCCAATAAAGTCTGGTTATCCATCTCCTCCTCAAAAAATACCTCATCGGTCCCCACCACCTCAGCATTCTCTCGCAGTCTTTGAGATAGTCTCGTCCGCAGTTTAATAATTCTCTCCACTCCCTCCGCAGGTAAAAAGGAATAACAGAGAATCTGACTTGCTTTTTGACCGATTCTATCTACCCTTCCGGCCCGTTGAATGAGGCGAATAATTGCCCAGGGTAGGTCATAATTAACGATAATGGCACAATCCTGTAAATTTAACCCTTCGCTCAAGATATCCGTCGCGACTAGGACTCGTATTTCTTCCCCCACTTGCTGAGAATTACTGCGGGGACTAAAACGATGGACCATTTCCGCAGGATTAGCAGAGTTTCCCGTCACTCCCGCAATCTTATCCACTCCCCGATTTTGCAACTGAGTGACCAAATAACTGACTGTATCGGCAAATTGGCTAAAAATTAACACCTTTTCTCCGGGATGATTTTCCTGTAACAGCTGCCATAATTTCTCTAGCTTTTCGTCGGTTTCCGGCTGCCAAGTCCCACAGGTGTGCAATAACGCTATTAAAATCAAAGCATCGGATTTTAGGTCTTTTTTCAACGCGGGTTCAAACACCTCGGTGTTAATCCACTGAAAGCGCTTGCGATAATCACCGCTATACTTTTGATACACTTGTTCGGCTCTTTTTTTATACTCTTTTTCTAATCCGGTTATCCCCCTAATGTCCTCGGTTTCTAGACTTTCATCCTCTCCCTGAGTGGGTAAATCCTCATCCAGATAACGAGTGTCTAACAAAGCTAGATCCTGACTCCCGATGGGAAGGGGTAAATTATTGGCCATAGCATGAAGGAAAATATAGTTACGGAGAATATGACGGTCAAGGGATTGTAGGAAAGCATACCCTCCACTCTCCAAACGTTTAAATAAATTCGTCCGACAAAAACCCATTAATCCTTTACCCGCACGGGATAGACTTTTTAAGATAGTTTCCTCCTCTCCTGTCCCTTTGCATCCTTTAATTAGATAATTTCCCAATCCGTAACGGGGTAACTTCAATCCGTTGAGAGTTATCACCACTGCTTCCGAATATAAACGCGCATAAACCGAGTCTTGCAGGTCAAATTTGATTGTCTTTAGTTGTCGTTGGGGAAGATAAACCCTCGACCCATCAGCAAATTTTAGATACCGACGACCCTGTTCGTCTTCTGTAGCATAATTATTTTTGATAAAACCGCGAGTCCGTCTAATCATATAGAGACGCATTAAGTCTCTCCAGTCGTCAGGAGACTCACTTTTTTCAAAGGCTGCTAAGGACCTAACCGAATATTGGTATCTGCGATTAAATTCGATTTCTCCTCCCAGAGATTCTAGTAGTCTTTCGGGACGAATTCCGAGATTACTGTCCTCTTGAATGAATAAACGCAGTTGATTGGACAGGTCAAGATAGTTTTTATTGTAGGGAGTGGCAGTTAAGAGAATACAGCGACTTTCGTTGGTGTTAATGTACTCCTGTATCACCCGATAACGTTTACCCTCTCGATTACGCAGGTTATGACTTTCATCGATAATTACTACCCGATAGCGTCGCAGATTGGGTAATTTCTGTATAACCTGACTTAAGGGGATAATTTTCGCTCTTAATTTGTATTTATAGCTGTAATCCTCCCACATAGTCAGGAGATTTTTCGGACAAATAATTAAGATTTCTAAATCGTAGTCTTCCTGCAAAATATATGCTAGAATGGAAGCGATGCGCGTTTTTCCTAACCCCACCACGTCGCCAATTAAGACTCCACCGCGTTTTTGCACATAACGAGCGGCAATTTTAATGGCCGATTTCTGAAAATCTAGTAAGTCTTGGTCAAACTGTCGGGGAATTTTGTATTCTGCTAAACCGGCTCTCGCTTCAAAGGAAAGATGGTAAGCTATTTTTAAATAGATATGATAGGGAGAAATCAGACTTTCCCGGGCCCAACTTTGGTTAATCACCTTGACAATATCCTCGGATATATCCCAACACCAAGCATCAAACCAACGATCATTAAACCACTTTTGTAATTTGGCACAAGCATCGTGATCAAGGACATCAATATTTAATTCTCCCTGCTGTTGTAATCCCGCAAAAGTTAGATTACTACTACCCAAAAATCCCACCGTTGGATTATTGACATCCTGTCGATGAATAAGGTATAATTTAGCATGGAGATTATAGCCCAAAAATAAGCGAATTACTAGCTTTCCCGATTGAATTTGTTTGGCCAAACGTTGCAAAGCTTCCTGATCTCGATTGCTAGGATTCCCCCAAGTTAATTGCTGGCAAAAATCCTGAACAATTTGTTTTTTTAAACGAGCGCAAGTAGCCTTATCTATATCATTTGAGCGGTTCAATAAAGACAGGGATTGCTGTAGTAATTCCTGGGGTGCTTTCTGCATACCAATCAGCAGACGACAACAGGACAAATCACCTCCGAGAAAGTGATCAATATAGGTATCTATGGACTGCCAACCGCGCAAATTAAAATAACCCACGCAAAAATCAGCGCGTTGGGCTGCTAATAAACTTTCGCGTAAAATTGGCAATAAATGGGACTCAATATTATCAATAATACGCGGCATATTTTTATAAAAAGATTAAGTTAATATAAGGCTTTTCTAACTGATAACTGATAACTGATAACTGATAACTGAATTACTTAATCCAAATAGTTTTAACGTTGACAAATTCGCGAATACCTTCCACACTTAATTCCCGTCCAAAACCAGAACGTTTAATCCCCCCAAAGGGTAAACGAGGATCGGATTTAACCATACCGTTAATAAACACACAACCGGCCTCAATTTCGGTAATTAAAGGCTCAATTTCTGCGGGGTTATTCGTCCAAGCACTAGAACCCAAACCAAAGGGACTATCATTAGCTAAAGCGATCGCTTCCTCGATATTTTTGACTCGAAATAGTAAAGCCACCGGTCCAAAAAATTCCTCTTTTTCCCCCGGAGAACCAGCAGGAATATCGGTTAAAATCGTTGGTAGATAGAAGTTACCTTTCCCCTCTAAACGTTGACCCCCCACAAGGACTTTACCACCCATAGCGACGGTTTTTTCCACTTGGGCGGCAATTTCCGAGACGATCGATCCCGTGGCCAAAGGACCAATATCAACAGTTTCATCGAGGGGATCACCAACTTTTAAAGCTTGGAATTTAGCCACTAATAACTGTTCAAATTGATCGGCGACAGTTTCCATAACAATAAACCGTTTAGCAGCGATACAAGTCTGACCATTATTTAACAATCTTGCCGTCACTGCCGTAGCCGCTGCCGCCTCGATATCGGCACTATCTAAAACGATAAAAGGATCACTACCTCCCAACTCCAAAACCACCTTTTTGATCTGTTTTCCTGCGGCGGCTGCTAAACTCATCCCCGCCGGTTCACTACCGGTTAAAGTGGCGGCTTTTACCCGTTCATCGTTAATTAAATCACTAACGCGATCGGCCCCGATCAAAAGAGTTTGAAAAGCGCCTTTAGGAAAACCGGCTTCTAATAAAATTCTTTCCACCGCTAAAGCTGATTGGGGGACATTAGAAGCGTGTTTGAGTAGGCCGACATTTCCCGCCATTAAAGCAGGAGCAGCAAAGCGAAATACTTGCCATAAAGGGAAATTCCAGGGCATAACCGCTAAAATCACCCCTAACGGTTGATAACGGACAAAACTGCGACTAGCATCGGTGGTAATCGGCACATCTTCCAGATAACCGGCGGCATTATCAGCATAAAAACGACAAACCAAGGCACATTTGAGGACTTCTGCGATCGCTGATTTGATTGGTTTCCCCATTTCTAAAGTCATGGTTTTAGCCAATACCACTTGATCCCGTTCCAAAATATCCGCCGCTTGCCGTAACCACTGTCCTCGTTGACTGATGGCGGTGCGGCGATACTGCTGAAAAGTTGCCTCAGCTAGGGCCAATTTCGCCGCCAATTCCTCCGAGGTTAGAGGGGTAAAAGTCTTGAGAATTTCTCCCGTGGCAGGGTTAACTGAAGCGATACCCATATCCAATTGTCTCCTATCGAGGGCTATATCTCTAGTTTAGTTCTCCAGTTGTCCCGCTGCTCACACCAATTTGGCAATCGGGATTAGGAGTCAGGAGATAGGTGATAGGGTGATAGGGTTTTGGGGTGATAGGGTTTTGGGGTGATAGGGTGATGAGACAGCTTCCCCACTTCCCACTTCCCACTTCATAATTCATAATTCATAATTCATAATTCATAATTCTCATCTCCCTAACCCCCAACAGCTAAAACCGATCTATACGGCGCTGCTGACACAATTCGATCGCTAATTGGATCGCCGCTTGCATACTTTGGGCCCTAGCGATGCCAAGACCGGCGATATCAAATGCCGTCCCGTGGTCTGGAGAGGTGCGAACAAAAGGTAAACCGATGGTGGTATTAACAGCACAGTCAAAAGCCATTAATTTGACGGGAATTAGACCCTGATCGTGGTATAATGCCAGATATGCGTCGGCGGGTTGCCCTGCACCGCTAAACCAAGCGCGTCCCGGTTCCACCCAAAGGGTATCAGGGGGGACAAGGCCGATTAATTGGGTTTGCGGGTATTTCTGCGCCATTGACTGCAACCAAGGCTGTAACCAGTCTTTTTCTTCCCTTCCCAGTTTTCCCCCTTCGCCGCTGTGGGGATTAAGGCCGGATATGGCGATTTTGGGGCGATCGATGCCGAAATCTAGCTTTAAAGACTCGATCAATAGGTCTAGTTTTCGGGTCATCAGATCGGGGTTAAGAGCATCAGGAACTGCTCGCAGGGGGATGTGGGTAGTGGCGAGGAGAGTGCGTAAGTTATAGCCACTGTGAGGGGATTTAGCGACGAATAGCATCCCATAACGGTTAATTCCCGCCATGGTAGCTAAAACCTCCGTTTGACCGGGGAAATCATAACCGGCCAACTGCCAACAGGATTTAGCAATTGGACCGGTGACAATACCATCAAATTCGCCCTTGAGGGTGCGTTTTATGGCTTCTTGCAGGTAAAGAAAGCTAATTTCACCACTGTGGGCATCCCCACGCCCGCAAACGATTTTTTCTTGATTGTAGGGCAAATCGATCAGAGAAAAGCGATCGAGAAGATGGGGATCGTGATAGGCTTTTTCGAGAAGCGTTCTTGTCCCGATTAGAGTAATCTGACAAATAGACGAGATTGGGGAATCGGCGATCGCTTTTAACACCACTTCAGGGCCGATTCCGGCGGGATCACCGACGGGGATAACTAGACGGGGAATAAAAGAGGCGGATTCCATAAATTTTGGCCGTCAATATTGCTAATTCTCCCGATTAATCTCATCGTTGATAATTATCAGGAGGGAATAAATCAGTAAACAATCTTCAGTTTACCTAAAATGTCGGATGAATGCCCCCGCTAAATTTTTTGACAAGACATCAACCTTTGCGGGGGATGAAATCCGACCAGGATATTGACTGCGAAGCACGATTTTAATTCTACCATTTGTAGGTAAACTGTGTTATAATTAAACGATCCAAGGGTCGAGGATTAATCAATGCTAGTCGTAGAAGCCAAGCTAAAAAACGGGACACCAGAACAATATCACCGGCTTGATGAAGCAATTAGGACATCTCAGTTTGTGCGTAACTCTTGTGTTCGTTATTGGATGGACAATAAGGGAACAACCCGGAATGATCTTCAAAAGCTTTGTGCGGTACTAGCTAACAATAAAGAGACACCATGGGTTAATAAATTAAACTCTCAAGCTCGTCAATCGGCTGCTGATAGAGCCTGGCAATCAATTAATAGGTTTTACCAGAATTGTCATGCTAAGATACCGGGGAAAAAGGGTTTTCCTCGGTTTAAAAAGCATAGCCGTTCGGTTGAGTATAAACTAACAGGCTACAAACTATCTGATGATAGACGTAAAATCAAGTTCACTGATGGTTTTAAAGCAGGAGAATTTGATTTATGGTGTAGTCAAAAGACCTTAGTTTATTATTCAGAACAACAGATTAAACGGGTAAGAGTTGTGAGACGTGCCGATGGTTATTATTGCCAGTTTTTGATTGACGTAGAACGGCAAGAATACCATAAACCAACGGGACAAATAACAGGAATTGACTTAGGGTTAAAAGAGTTTTATACCGATGCTCAAGGCAATACCGTAGAGAATCCACGTTATTTAAGAAAGTCAGAAAAACGACTAAAAAAAGCACAACGACGATTATCCAAAAAGTTTCGTAAAGGAAAGAAACAGTCTAACAACTATCACAAGCAACGGATAAAAGTAGCTAGGCTTCATCTTAAGGTGTCAAGACAACGTAAAGACAAAGCAATTAAAGACGCTTTGGCGTTAGTCCAGTCTAATGATTTGGTAGTCTATGAAGCTTTAAAGGTAAGAAACTTAGTCAAAAACCCTAAGCTTGCCAAATCCATTTCTGATGCTTCTTGGTATCAATTCACTGAATGGTTGAATTATTTTGCCAAGATTTATCGGATTGTTTGTGTTGCTGTACCACCACATTTCACGACTCAAGATTGTTCAGTTTGTGGGACGAGAGTTCAAAAAACATTAAGCACTAGAACTCATCAATGTCCCAATTGTCAAACAGTCTTAGATAGGGATCATAATGCAGCAATCAACATTCTTAAAAAAGGGTTGCAATATTTGGGAAATCATCTCAATGCCTCGACTTCGCTCGGCATTGACACTGAGCGAAGTCGAAGTGTCAACGGTACTGTTGGGCAAACAGAAACCGACCCAAACGCCTTGGGAGAGTCCGACCTCTGGGTTTTCAGTGGAGACATTGAGAATCTAAGTTGTCTCGTTGAACAAGGAATTTCTAACAGCGATGTGGAAAGAATCCCCCGTCACAGCGTAGCTTGACGGTGGGAGTATGTCAATGTAATCTCATGGCGATAGATAGTAACTTTAGGCAAATTAAATTTTTTAACTTTTCTGTTTTCTTATTACCCAAATTAGCCAGATTGTTGTAAGCTTATGACCCAACTACAACCCGATATATTCGTTAACCACCGTCCCGATACCGATGGAGACGAGGAAGAAGACTACTTCGATTATTTTTATGATGAACCGGGTAGTGAACCGGGGACATTAATTATCGAACCGGATGCCAAACCCTCGCGGATTATTTTAATCGACTACGATGAAGATAACGCCATTCGTAAGGTGGATATTACTCCCAATGCTTGCGCCCCCTATATTGGCACAAATACCGTGTCTTGGATGGATATTCAAGGGTTAGGGAGTGAGACGGTTTTAAAACAAGTAGGGGAAATTTTTAATCTGCATCCTTTATTATTAGAAGATGTGGTTAATGTGCCGCAGCGTCCCAAGTTAGAGGACTATAACAATCAATTGTTAGTGATTTCTCAGATGGTGCGACTGAAAGAAGATGAAAGCGGTTTTGATACGGAACAGGTGAGTTTTGTCTTGGGAAAACGCTATCTTTTAAGTTTTCAAGAGGAGGAATTACAGGACTGTTTTGAGATAGTGAGAGATCGAATTCGCACTTCCCAGGGACGAGTACGGAAATCGGGAGCGGATTATTTAACCTATTTATTATTAGATACGATTATCGATGGTTATTTTCCCGTGGTAGAACACTACGAAGATCGGATTGAGGCTTTGGAAGATATGATCATTAGTGATCCCGATCGAGATACAATGCAGGAAATCTATGATGTCCGTCGGGAATTATTAGCACTGCGGCGCTTAATTTGGCCGATGCGAAATGTTCTACATTTACTGATGCGTGACCATCATGGTATAGTCAGTGATGAGGTACAAATTTATTTTCGGGATTCCTACGATCACGTCATTCAAATTCTGGAAATTATCGAAGCTTATCGAGAATTAGCGGCGAGTTTGATGGATGTTTATATGTCCACTATGGGCAATAAATTAAACGAAATTATGAAGTTTTTAACCGTAATTTCGACGATTTTTATTCCCTTAACTTTTATCGTTGGTGTCTATGGCATGAACTTCGAGAATATGCCAGAATTAAAAGGAGAATGGAGTTATTTCCTTGTCTGGTTAGTCATGTTAGCCGTAGCGGGGGGCTTGATTTTTTACTTCTGGCGCAAAGGTTGGTTTAAACCAATTTATTCCCTGAAAGAGGAAGCAAAAACTTAGTTAACGAAGGCGGTCGACAGGAGACAGGTTTTGGGGTTTTAGGGTTTTAGTTCAATTTCCCCACTTCCCCACCTCCCCATTTCATATAGTTATTTCAAATAAGAACGAGACACTAGGCGACACAATAAGTACGAATAATTTCATCAAGGGTTGTCCCCACAGGAGCATACATTCTTGCCCTCTTTAATGCACTAAAATCATG